>JAHEMQ010000060.1 GCA_024643555.1 Crocinitomicaceae bacterium
GAAAAATTGACTGGTACAGCATTGGAAACAACGGAAATAACCCTGCGGCTTAACGCGGGGTATTCCAAATTTCCCAACTTTTCAAGGCTTGATGTTGCAACATGGAAAGTCCATTCATGGCAGTTGCTCCATGCGCTCTACCCTCTTTCATAAACAAGGTTTCCTCCGGATTGTAAATTAAGTCGATCAGTAAATGTTCCTTAGTGAGCGCTTCGTACGGCATTCCCGGCGCAACATCGATGTTCGGATACATTCCAAGCGGTGTACAATTGACAATCACTTTACAAGCAGCGATCATGTGCTCGTTGACATCTGCATAGGTGAAATGATTGCTCAAATTTGATGCTGTTTGAGAAACAAAAATCACATCAATACCAAGGGATTTAAATACATAAGCAACAGCTTTCGACGCACCCCCCGTTCCGTAAATCAAGGCGCGTTCATGATGAAACGTCAAGAAAGGTTTGATGCTTTGCTGGAATCCGAAAACATCCGTATTGTATCCTTTCGTCTTTCCATTTTCGAAGGAAACCACATTAACCGCCTGAATTTCAGTTGCGAGTGGATCCAATACATCTAGAAATGGAATAATCGCCGTTTTGTATGGAATGGTGACATTCAATCCGCTAAAATCATGATCCTTTAACAATTGGGGGAAGTCCGTTATTTTTTGGAGTTCGTACGACGCGTAATGCGCCTCAATTCCTTGTTTTTGAAAAAAATCCGCGAAAAATGACGGTGAAAAAGAGTGCGAAAGGTGCTTTCCAATGAGTCCATATTGTTTCATGACTCAAAGGTAGGGAAATTTAATGGGCGCTTTAAGGAGCTAAAACAAAAGTGAAAAATGGAAAAGAAAATAGTGCTGCATGCTTCAAATGTATTCAATATTTATTGCCTACGCTTGCCTCGGTTTGATTAACTTTGTGTCCATGCACGGAATCGTTTTAAAATCAACGGGTAAATGGTATCAAGTCTTGTTGGAGGACCAACAAGTCGTTCAAGCTAGTATTCGTGGGAAACTGCGCATTGAAGGACTCAAAACAACGAATCCAATTGCTGCCGGTGACCGCGTCATTTTAGACGATCAAGCAGAAGTTGTGCAAGGACGCGAGGAATACTACACGATTCGTTCCATTGAAGAGCGACACAATTACATCGTGCGAAAGTCGACCAACCTAAGTAAGCAAATGCAAATTTTGGCGGCAAATATTGATCGCGCTTACCTTGTTGTAACCTTGAAATCACCCGTGACGCAAATTGCATTCATCGATCGTTTTTTAGTAGCTGCTGAATCATTTCGTATTCCAACAACACTTTTGTTTAACAAAGTCGACCTGTACTCGGATGAAGAAAATGTTCAGTTTCACTATCTGAAAAAAGTATACGAAAAAGTAGGCTATCCCTGTTATCCAATTTCAGCGAGAGATGAGTCTTCTGTAGCCTTTTTACGCGATGAAATCAAAGACCATCAAGTGATGATTTCCGGAAATTCAGGTGTTGGAAAAACAACCTTGGTCAATGCGCTAGATGACAGCCTGGACTTACGCACAGGCGAGATATCCACAGCACACGAACAAGGTAAACATACGACAACATTTGCGGAAATGCATCCACTTGCGACAGGTGGATTCATCATTGACACTCCAGGAATTCGTGCTTTTGGTCTTGTCGACCTTGAAAAAGAACATTACGCACATTATTTCCCAGAAATGCGCGAACTCTTGGGCGAATGCCGTTTCAACAATTGCCTACACATCAATGAACCTCATTGTGCCGTGAAAGACGCCGTAGAAAACGACGAAATTGCCGCTCATCGCTACCACACGTATTTGCAATTGATGCACGAAGACGCAAGTGATCCACACCGTAGAAGTGATTATTGATGAGAGTAGTCATCCAACGTGTTTCAGAAGCAGCAGTGCACATTTCTGGAGAATGTGTCGGTAAAATAGCACATGGATTCCTGCTTTTACTCGGCATTGAAACCGAAGACGATGCAAGTGACGCCGATTACCTCATCCAAAAAATCAGTCAAATGCGCGTGTTTTCAGACGCCGATGGAAAAATGAACCTCAACATTCAAGATGTGGATGGATCCATACTTGTTGTGAGTCAGTTCACGCTCCATGCCTCCACCAAAAAAGGAAATCGTCCAAGCTTCATTCGAGCGGCACGTCCAGAGCAAGCCATACCACTGTACGAATATTTCCTACATCAACTTCAAGTGATGTTTCCCAGTGAAATCGCTAGTGGGAAATTCGGTGCCGACATGGAAGTCTCCCTGATAAACGATGGACCTGTGACCATTATTATGGATTCGAAGGAGCGTTTGTAAATTCCAATTTTATACGTATATTTGAACGACTATTTTATACGTATGAACACAAAACTCACCCTTTCCATTGAAGAAGAAATTATCATCAAAGCAAAAGCTTTTGCCAAAGAGAATGGGAAAAGTTTATCGCAATTAATAGAAAATTATTTAAGTATTTTAGTCAATCACTCTGCTCAGATTGTTGAAGAATCTTCTGTGCTTTATGGTTTAAAGGGATCATTTAAAGACCCTGATTTGCTTGATTACAAAAAGAAACTGAACGAGGCCCTTTCCAAAAAATATTTAAACGAATGAAAAATATTCTTTTAGACACAGAGGTCATTTTAGACTTTCTTCTCGATCGTAAACCATTTTCTGATGACACATTACACATCTTATTGAAATGTGAAAAAAAAGAGATGACCGCCTTTGTGACACCTGTAATCGTCGCAAACACCTATTATTTACTACGACAAAAAGCATCTCACAATTATGTAATTGATCAATTGAAAATTCTATTGAAAATTATTTCAGTTTTATCCATGGATCAAAAACAAGTGCTTGCTGCATTAGATTCTAAATTCACAGATTTCGAGGATGCGTTGCAATATTTCAGTGCCTTACAACATACAAAAGTCGAGGCTATAATCTCACGAAATGGCAAGGACTTTAAACATTCAGAATTACCAGTTTTTACACCGAAAGAATTTTTAGCGACCTTCTAAAAAGCCTCCCCCGCCAATAACAAATGCTCTTTCAAAGATGACAGCGCATGATCGATAATGAGCGTGTAAAAATCGGTGCTGTCGTGATTCAATTGCACTTTTTCCAAAGCCGAGTAATAAGCCAAACGATTTTCGAGGTTTCCTTTTAAATTGGCAATGGTGTAGCCATTTTGTAATAAAATGAAATTCATGACCAAACGCGAGGTACGTCCATTTCCATCGATGAATGGATGAATCGTGACCAAACGTTCGTGCATTTCAGCAGCCAATAAAACGGGATGCAAGCGCTCGCGGTTTTGCTCGTAGTAGATGAAATAATCTTCCATGAGTTTATCGAGCATAAATGGGGCAGGTGGAACATGCGCACTTCCAGAAATCATGACTTGGATGTTTCGGTATTTTCCGGCATTGCGCTCGTCAATTCCCTTCAAGACGAGATGATGAATTTGCTTTAAGCGATGTTCGTTAAATGGTATATTTTTACTAACCAAATCTTGCAAAAAGGCAACTGCCTCACCATGATTGATTGCTTCGAGGTGTTCGCGCACACTTTTACCGCCAATGGTAATCCCTTCATTCACCACCAAGTGTGTTTCTTGTAAACTCAAGGTATTCCCTTCAATGCGATTGGACTCATACGTGTAGGAGGTGTGGAAATATTCTTGAAGCTTTTCTAATTGTACCGCATCTAGTGGTTTAAGGACGCTCCATCGTTTGGATAAGGCGCTTAATTCATTTAATTTTTCTTCAAGTTCTGAAGGAATTCCTATATTTTCAAATCGCTCATCGCTGAGCAAATAACTGACACGTGCTTCTGCCATCACGAGCACACTACGCGCTATTTGGGGATAATCTTTGACGATTTTAACCACCTCATCAGATAAATAATAAGTTAATAAATCACTAAAGTTAAGTTCCAAGACCTCAGACATCTTTTTGATTTGAGCATTATTGGGCTTTCGTTTATTCGCCAATATACGACTCATGAGGCTAGCGTCTATGCGCAAGTGCTTGGCTAACTCATGGATTTTAATCCCTTTTTCCTGAAGTTTTTCTTGAATAATTTCTTTCATGACTATTTTTGTCATGCCTAAATTAGTCATTTTTTTCGGGTTCAAAAAACTTTTCTACCCTTCTTCCAACAAAAGTTCAAAAACTTTTCCAGGTGACTCCATATGTGACATGTGTCCAGCATTGGGAAGGACATGAATACACACGCCAGGTATACGCGACATCAGTTGTTCACGCGATACAAGTGGATCCAAAATTCCGTGGATGAACATATATTTCGCAGGATTTGTTAGTACCTCCCCTGTAAAATCCTTACGTTCGCGCATCGCCAATGCAGCATAAGCAATGGCATCTGCAGTCATGTGATTGGCTTCAGACACTAACTCCTTAATTTCCGTTTGAAAATCATTGGGTCTTCCAAATAAGGCGGGAATGGCTTCACGTATAAAGTGTTTTTTTGCCGAGTAGGCTAAATCCGCTACCCGCAGACGATCACGTCGTTTCTGATCGTCATCATTCCAACAATTGGAGTTCAAAAAAATCAATTTTTGATAAGGCAGCAACTGCCCGACTTCCAATCCAACATATGCGCCAAGGGAATGTCCAACAAGTGTGTATTGAGAAATGTGTAAGGATTTCAAGACCTTCACAACTTCTTCTGCCATAAATCGAATACTTGGGATTTCTGCTGTATCGGTCAAAGGAGATTGTCCGTGTCCAGGCAAATCGATAAGCACGCAACGCGCATGCAATGCGGCCAAGTCCAAATGGGACCACATCGAACTAGACTCTAAAAATCCATGTAAGAAAACAAAGGTTTTACCTTCACCAAAAGATCGGTAATGCAACATGCACTAAGCGTTCATCAGCTCTTCAATCGCTTCGGCTTCAATTGGAATATCGCCCATCAAATTGAACGGCGCACCACTCGATTGAACAACGAGGTCATCTTCTAAGCGAATACCAAGTCCTTCTTCAGGAATGTAAATTCCAGGTTCACATGTGAATACCATTCCAGCGGAAATTGGTTCGTGCCAAAGTCCTACGTCATGCGTGTCTAAACCTAAGAAATGTGAAGTTCCATGCATGAAATATTTTTTATAAGCTGGCCAATCCGGATTTTGAGTTTTAATATCTTCCATCGAAATTAAACCGAGTCCGACCAATTGTTCTTCCATTAAAGCACCAACTTGTTTATGGTATTCCGCCATCATCGTTCCTGGAACCAACAATTTTTGCGCTTCGTTTTTCACGTGCAAAACTGCATTATAAACAGCTTTTTGTCGAGCAGTGAAGCGACCATTCACAGGTAAACAACGGGTGAGATCCGAAGCATAATTCGCATACTCTGCTCCAACATCTAGTAGAATAACATCTCCATCTTGACACTGTTGATTGTTTTCAATGTAGTGCAATACACAAGCATTTTTTCCTGAGGCAATAATTGGCGTATAGGCAAATCCTTTGGAACGATTACGCAAAAATTCATGCGCCAATTCTGCTTCGATTTCGTATTCCCAAACTCCAGGTTTGATGAATGCCAACAAGCGACGAACACCTGCCTCGGTAATTTTACAAGCGCGCTGCATTAGTTCTAATTCCACCGCTTCTTTGATGGAACGAATTTTATGCATGATTGGCGCTGATTTATACACTTGGTGTGCCGGATAATCTTGTTTGACTTGTTTGATGAAACGATCTTCGCGTGTTTCTACTTCCGTGTTTGCGCGTAAGTGCTCATTCGCATTCAAATAAACGCCCTGTGCTTCCGCCATCATTTGTTTGAAAATGGTCGGGAATTGCTGTAGCCAATAGACCGTTTTAATTCCTGAAGTTAAAAAGGCCGTTTCTTTCGTCAATTTCTCTCCTTCCCACACCGCAATTAACTCACTCGTTTCTTTCAAGAATAATACTTCTCGGTGTGCTGGATTACTCGCATTTGGAAACAGCACTAACATCGATTCTTCTTGATCCACTCCAGACAAATACAAAATATCACGGTGCTGTTGAAAGGGCATCGTACTATCTGCACTAATTGGATAAATATCGTTGGAATTAAAGACCGCTAAGGTGTTAGCAGTCATTTTATCTGTAAACTTCTTTCTATTCGCAATGTATAGGTTGGAGTCGATTCGATCGTATTTCATAGTACTCAAATTTGTTGAGTAAAATTACGATTTCTCCTTCAGAATGAAAGAAAAACAAAGGAATTATCGGTGAAAATGCTTATTTGGAAGCGAAGTCTTGCTGTTGAACAGTTTGCATCAAGCTATAAGACTCACATTGAACTTTTTTCGACCCATGACATGCATTGAGAACAAAAAAGGTACCAAGTGCACAGATGATTGTCGTAAGTTTGGTTTTCATAATCAATTTTTAAAAAAGTTAAGTTAGTCTTTTTTCTCTTTAAACCAACCGGAATACATGACGTAATTATTGGAAATGCGTTGCACCTCCCCTGCAAATAACTCTGGACTTAATGTTTTTACCTTTTTGGCAGGAATTCCAGCATAAATACTCCACGACTCTACCCGTGTTCCTTCTAGCAAAACAGCCCCAGCTGCAATGATGCAATTCGCTTCAATGTAACAGTCATCCATTACAATAGCGCCCATGCCAATGAGAACATTGTCTTCAACAGTACATCCATGTACCAACGCATTGTGACCGATGGAAACGTAATTTCCCAAATGCACTTTGGTTTTTTCATACGTACAATGAATGACTGCCCCATCTTGCACATTCACTCGGTTTCCCATGCGAATGGAATTAACATCCCCCCTCACCACTGCGTTGAACCAAACGGAACACTCATCTCCCATGATTACATCACCTACTACGGTTGCATTCTCTGCTAGGTAACAGTCTTCACCAAATTGTGGCGCAAATCCACGACATTCTTTTATTAAAGCCATGATTCAAATTTAGCGATTCTCGGAAAACAGCATGGATTTTCACTTGAAATCTCTTTCAACGTAACTTGTTCCCAGCATCTCAGTATAAGGTGCTGTTAATCATTGTATATGCGTGCCTTTTTTCAGAAAAAATGGATTAAAATCCCTTATCAAATTTCACTTTACAGCTTTGCGATTTACGGCTTCTTCTTGGTGGGAACCTTTTTGGCTATGAAATTTAAGTGGACCAACGACGCTGGATTAATAGACGTGAACAACCGCTACTACCAACAAATTCATGATAAATACAACCAATCATTTAAAATCGATAGCTCAAACATCGTTCAATACCGCAATGAGATTCTAGGACGAATTAACTTGCTAAACGAGTATTATCCCAAAAATGCAAGTGACATCATGGATGCCTGGGTGAGTTCCAAAGATGAAAAATTGGCTTTGCAAATGTTGGCGGCCATTGACTTAAAATTGAAGGATAATAAGTCCTATCAAAAAGCCTTGCGACGCATCATGTATAACCGAAAATTAGATGCAAAAGCAAGTGGCCTCAGTGCTTTTGATTGGATGAACATCGTAGAGTGGTCCTACTTCAAAGAAGCGGTGTCCAAAGACAAACGTTACATCGATTCAGCAGCGAAAGCGGCAGGTGTCGAATCACGGATGATCGTTGCCTGTCTCGTTGGAGAACAAGTGCGTTTGTTCAACTCTCGGCGTGAACGATTTAAAACCTTTGTTGCCCCACTCAAAACCCTCGCGCTTGAAACCAATTTGTCCTATGGTGTTACTGGTATCAAGGAAAATACAGCACAGCGAATCGAGCGGTATTTGAAGGATTCGACTTCGGTTTATTATTTGGGAAATAAGTATGCGCATTTATTGGATTACGATTCCACCCGCAATTACAACAACCAACACAACGATACCTTAAGTTTACGTGTGAAACGTTTGGTTCAATATACAGACCATTATTATTCCTATTTGTACGCTGCCATTTACATCAAGCAGATTAAAACGCAATGGGAAAAAGCAGGATTCCCGATTGACAATCGTCCGGAGAT
>JAHEMQ010000007.1:0-34646 GCA_024643555.1 Crocinitomicaceae bacterium
ATGAAGGATTTCAAGAGTGCTTCGTTGTGCTGCATCACCACGACATCGTCAATGGATCCATGAATTAACAATAAATCGCCTTTTAAATTCTTCGTGTAGTTCAATAATGAATTCGCATCGTATCCAGTTTTGTTTTGTTCCGGACGATCCATGTAGCGTTCTCCGTACATGATTTCGTAGTATTTCCAATCCGTTACGGGTCCACCAGCAACACCAACCTGAAAGACACCAGCTTGACGCAACATTAACGAGGTGGTCATGAATCCACCAAAGGACCAGCCATGAACAGCAAGGCGATTTCCATCCACGTAATTCAAGGATTTCAAAAAGTCGACTCCGCTCAATTGGTCTTCCATTTCTACAGTTCCTAATTGGCGGTGAATCTGGGATTCAAAAGCAAATCCACGTTCACCTGATCCGCGGTTGTCCAAGGTGAAAATAATGTAACCTTGATTCGCCATCCAATGCATCCAAAGGTTGGCGCCTGCTAACCATGAATTGGTCACCATTTGAGCATGTGGACCACCATAGACATAGACTAAAACAGGGTATTTTTTCGATGGGTCAAAATTACTTGGCTTAATCATTCGGTAATACAAATCCGATCCGTCTTTTCCTTTAATCGATCCAATTTCCGTTGTGCCCACGTTATAATCCACTAGCTTATCTTTGGATTCCATTAACAATTTCGTCATTTTACCGTTGTTGGTCCAAAGCATGCATTTAAAAGGAACCGTTAAGCTCGAATAAGCGTCCATGAAATAGGTGTCATTCGCTGAAAGGCTGAATGTATGCGTGCCTTCTTCTTTTGTGATCAACTCCGTATTTCCTTTTAAGTCGCAGCGATAGATTAAGGTATTGGTTGGATTCGGTCCTGTTGCCGAATAGTACACTTTAGAACCGTCTTTCGTCGTACAAAGAATGTCCTTCACCACAAAGGTGTGATTCGTCAATTTTTGTAACATCTTTCCATCGAAGTCATACAGATACAAGTTGTTGAATCCATCGCGTTCTGAAATCCATACAAATTGATTGGAGCTGTTACTTGGGAAAAATACAGGGTGCTCAGGTTCAATCCATTTGTCGTTTTTCTCTTCAAATAGGGTCTTCACGAATTTTCCCGTTTTCACGGAGTAGACATTCAACCACATATGGTTTTGGTCGCGGTTGACTTCTGCGACAACAATGAATTGTTCATCGGGAGTAATCGCTAAGTTGGTAAAGTAATCATCTGCAGCTCCACGTGGAGAAATGTAAAGGGTTTTCTTTGATTTTACATGGTAAATTCCCACGCGTGGTTTTTCGGATTTTTGTCCTGCCATTGGGTACTTTATGGACATCAACGTTCCTGGAGTCGCGTTAATATCGAGCAGTGGATAGTTGTGCACCTCTGTTTCATCCTTCTGATAGAATGCAAGAATAGCGCCGCTGTTCGACCAGAAAATTCCGCCTGAAATGCCAAATTCGTTACGCGCAATAGACTGACCTGAAACAATGTTTTTGTCTGTGTTTTTTGTTACTGCTCGTCCGTCCACATAAAGATTATTATCAATCGTATAGGCCAATTGATTGGAAGCGGCATGGTAAGATTGATTCGCAGCGTTTTCTACCGGATTTTTTCTGATCTCACCTAATTTCGATTGAATGTTATACGTTGCAACGGTTTGTCCATCGTTCAATAACAGAGTCGTTTCATTCAACCATTCTGCTCCAAAGAAGTTTGCATATTGTGTATGCAAGGCTTTATTGATTTCATCGATGGTAAGGAGCTCTGCAGACTTGTCGCTCGCAACGGAGGATTGAAACATGGTTTTATAATCCTTACTACAAGCCGTGTAGTCCTTGTCATTCATCCATAGGAAATTATTCACACGCTCGGGAGAAACACTGCGTTGAAGCAGTACGGATTCTTTGACACTCATTTCTTTTTTCTGCGTGAAGGCGAAAGGAGTGATGATTAATAGTAGTGGTAGAAAAATGCGTTTCATGCGCGCTGAATAAATTGATTAAAAAATTGTTCTAAGGGTCTTCCTACTTCGTAACAATGTAAGATTTGTTGATCTAAATCAGCGTTGAGCATTGTTTCGGCAGGAAATTCGGCATAAAAATACCATTGTTTATTGAAAATCAGGTTTTCCTCTTGTGCGGCTTCTTTCAGGTGAGCCGGAAGCACCTTATTTTTCTCTCCAAGAATTTCACCAAAGGTTTGTTGGAAGGACTTCGATTGGTAGATTTTACGGAATTCAGTCATGTTGGCAGCAATTCCCTCTCGAACTGATTCAAGGTCTTCTTTATCGATTTCATAAATCCCACCATAGGCGCGCACATGTTCCGGACTCAATTCAAAGTAAATGCCATTTACGGCTTTGCTTTTCTTTCCATTCGGAGCGATGACCGCTGAACACATGAGTTTGTAAGGAGTCTTATCCTTCGAAAAGCGGATATCACGATTGATTCGGAAAACGCAGTCCTTCACTTGTAAATCCGCAAATTGTGGATTTGTTTTCGCAAGTTGATGGATGAGGTGTTGGGTAAACGCATAAAATGGTTTTTTGACAGATTCTTCATAGCGTTTTCGGTTTTCATCGAACCATGTTTTGTGGTTGTTGCCGGCGAGTTCAATAAAAAAATGTAGGTAATCTTCAGTGAAAAATGACATGAAGCGAAGGTAATAAATTCCATGTAAACTTTTGCTATGAATCCCTTGTGAAAAGCTATTGCACGATTAAAGTAGAATGTGTATCTTTGCACCCGATTAATTAATTTTAAAAAATAATCTTATGAATTCTTACGAAACTGTTTTCATTTTAACTCCCGTTTTGTCTGATGATCAGGCAAAGGAAGCAGTACAGAAATTCGAAGGTGAGATCAAATCACTTGGTGGTTCAATCAAGCATTCGGAGAACTGGGGTTTGCGCAAGTTGGCGTACCCAATCCAGAAAAAATCCACTGGTTTCTACTTTCTAGTAGAATTCCAAGCGGAAGGTAATGTTGTTGCGAACTTCGAATTGATGATGAAGCGTGATGAACGAGTTTTACGTTTTTTAACGGTAAAAATGGATGTTGATCATGTGACTTACTCTGAGAAAAGACGTGCAAAAGCTGGAGCTACTGCCTAACTAATTGTTAACCTTAAAAAATTAAAAGATGTCAAACGATATTCGTTATCTAACCCCGATTAATATTGATATTAAGAAGGACAAATACTGCCGTTTCAAGAAAAGCGGAATCAAATTTATTGATTATAAAGATGCTAACTTCTTATTGAAATTAGTAAACGAGCAAGGTAAAATTCTTCCACGTCGTATCACTGGTACTTCTGCGAAATACCAAAAGAGAGTCAACAAAGCGATCAAACGTGCACGTCACCTTGCGATCCTTCCATACGTTGGTGATATGTTGAAATAATCATTTGTTGAACAGAAAAACTGAAAAGTCATGGAAATTATCTTAAAGAAAAACGTTGATAAATTAGGTTACGCAAACGAAATCGTTTCCGTAAAACCTGGATATGGTCGTAACTTCTTGATTCCTCAAGGATACGCGATTCTAGCTACTGCTAGCGCAAAGAAAGCACACACAGAGATGATGCGTCAAAAATCTCACAAAGAATCTAAAATGTTGGCTGAAGCTCAAGAATTGGCTGCTAAAATCGCTGATTTAACCATCACTATCGCTACGAAAGCAGGTGAAAATGGTAAAATCTTTGGTTCTGTAAACACCGTTCAATTGGCTGATGCGCTACGTGCATTAGGATTTGATATCGATCGTAAATCTTTGAAAATCAAAGATGAGCCTATCCGCGAGATTGGTACGTACGAAGTTGAAGCAAACCTTTACAAAGGTGTGAAACAAGGATTCAAATTTGAAGTAGTAAGCGAATAAGCTGAAACATTCTAAAATAGCTGAAACTCCTTCCGTTTGGAAGGAGTTTTTTTTTGCCTTCCTTTCATTAACAGAGAGAAAAAAACTAACTTTAGTCCGTACAAAAGAACATGGAAAAAGCTCGCGTTTATTGGTTTTTTGGACTTTCAGGATCTGGAAAGTCGACCCTTTCGGATGCGTTTGCGCTTAGATTGAATGACTTTGGTCAACATGTGTTTCGATTGGACGGAGATGAATTGAGAAAGGGAGTAAACAAAGACCTAGGATTTTCCCAAGAGGACCGAATGGAGAATGTTCGTCGAGCAGCAGAAATGGCACAACTAGCCTTGACACAAGGATTCACTGTTGTTGCCTCTTTCATTTCTCCCGAAGAAATACACCGCGAAAAAGTGCGATCTGTTCTGGGTGAATATGTTGAAATGATTTTTGTCGATGCGAGCATTGACACCTGTCGAACCCGCGATGTGAAAGGATTATATCAACAGGTAGAAAAAGGAAACATCAAGGAATTTACCGGTGTTTCTGCACCGTTCGAAATGCCCAACATGGAAGAACTTCGAATTTCAACAGATGGAACAACAGTGGAGCATTGCGTGAATGTACTTTGGGAAAAGTTAATCGTGTCAAGGAAATGAAGTACCGTTTAAATCATTTACAAGAATTGGAAGCGGAGGCGGTTTATGTCATTCGTGAAGTATTTGCACAATTCCAGCATCCATGTATTTTATTTTCGGGAGGAAAAGATTCCATTGTGTTAACACATTTGGCAGCGAAAGCATTTGCGCCCGGGCCGATGCCCTTTTCCTTGTTACACATTGATACTGGACACAATTTCCAGGAAACCTTGGACTTTCGCGATGCTTTAGCTGAGCAATTACAGGTGCGCTTGGTTCTTGGAAAGGTAGAAGATTCAATTGAACGTCAAACAGTCACCGAAGAATCTGGGCCAAATGCCAATCGCAATCGGGCGCAATCCATAACCTTATTAGAAAGCATGGAACTTCATGGTTTTGATGCCGCAATGGGAGGGGGGAGAAGAGACGAAGAAAAAGCACGGGCAAAAGAACGCTTTTTTTCACATCGCGACGCTTTTGGACAATGGGATCCTAAAAATCAAGGTCCTGAACTATGGAATTTGTATAACGGTCGAAAAAATGAAGGGGAACATTTTCGCATTTTCCCGATTAGTAATTGGACGGAACTAGATATTTGGGAATATATTCAACAAGAAGAAATTAAGTTGCCCAGTTTGTATTTTTCACACAGTCGTTTATGCGTCAAACGGAATGGGACCATCTTGGCAGATTCACCTTACCTCATTCCACATCGTTTGGATGAAAAAGCCATTTTACAAGTGCGTTTTAGAACCATTGGTGACATGACGATCAGTGGAGCAATGGAGTCCTCGGCAACATCTGTCTCGGAAATCATTTCTGAATTAAAGGCAATGAACATCTCGGAGCGAGGTGGAAGAGCAGATGATTTTCGATCGGAATCTTCCATGGAGGACCGTAAAAAAGAAGGGTATTTTTAATGAGTGGCACAAAAGATATATTGCGTTTTACAACCGCAGGTAGTGTGGATGACGGAAAAAGCACCTTGATTGGACGCTTGTTATTGGACAGTAAAAATATTACACTGGATCAATTGGAACATGTCCAACGCATCAGTGAACGAAAGGGAATGGAAGGTATCGATTTGTCCTTGTTTACCGATGGACTAAAAGATGAACGTGCGCAAGGAATCACCATTGATGTGGCCTATCGCTATTTTCAAACGGAAAAAAGAAAATTCATTATTGCAGACACACCTGGACATTTGCAATATACGCGCAATATGGTGACTGGAGCTTCCACTGCTAACGCGGCTGTGATCTTGGTTGATGCGCGTAAGGGTGTCGTTGAGCAAACGAAAAGACACAGTTTTATTGCTTCCTTATTGCACATTCAACATTTAATTGTGTGCGTCAATAAAATGGATTTGGTTGACTTTGATCAAACTTGTTTTGAAAACATTGTGGCCTCGTTTCGTGATTTCGCTGCAAAATTGGACATTGTCGATGTACAGTTTATTCCCGTTTCAGCACTGAAAGGGGATCAAGTGGTGGAACGTTCTGCGAACATGTCTTGGTATCAAGGTTCAACATTGTTACATACCTTAGAAAATCTTTCGGTGGCGAATGATGTCAACCAAATCGACCTGCGCTTCCCTGTCCAACACGCCATACGGGTTGATTCAGAAAATATGAGGGATTATCGTGCTTATGCTGGACAATTATCGAGTGGAATCATTCGTGTCGGTGATGAAGTCTTGGTCATGCCAAGCGCGTCCAAATCTGTTGTAAAGTCTATTCAAGCAATGAATGGACCAGTAACAGAGGCGTTTGCGCCACAATCTATTTCCATCGAATTATCGGATGACTTGGATATTTCTCGCGGTGACATGATTGTAAAGCCCATGAATCAAGCGGAACCATTGACGCAATTTTCTGCTATACTTTGTTGGATGAGTAACAAGCCATTTGTTGCTGCAAAAAAATACCTGATTCGTCACACGACAAGAGAGGCTAAATTGCGCATAAAATCCATCCAATACGTTTATGATTTAAATGCATTAAAACGGATGGAAGGTATTCAGGAATTGGCGATGAACGACATTGCACGTGTGGATGTGCATGTATCTGCTCCTATATTTGTAGACTCCTTCAGAAGGAATAAAAGCACCGGTTCGTTTATTGTCATTGATGAACAGACGAATGAAACCGTTGCGGCGGGAATGATCTTTTAACGGTTTTCCAAGTAATTCTTTACGTAATCAGAAATGCCTTCTTCTAAGGAGTAAAAAGCATGTGGGTAGCCAATCGAACGAAGTTTGGACATGTTTGCCTCCGTAAAATATTGGTATTTATCGCGGATGTCAATCGGAGTGTCGATAAAAGAAATAGATGGTTCAAGTCCAAGCGCGGTAAACGTTAAACTTGCTAAATCTAAAAATGTTCGTGCTTTCCCTGATCCAAGGTTATAAATTCCGGAGTGATCTTGATGTGTCATCAAGAATTCACAAACTTTCGCAACGTCTTTTACATAAACGAAATCACGCAATTGTTCACCATCCTTGTAAGCAGGATTGTGTGAGCGGAACAATTGCATGTGACCTTTTTCCTTGATTTGACGATGTGTGTGGAAAACAACGCTCGCCATTCTACCTTTGTGGTATTCTTTCGGCCCATAGACGTTAAAGAATTTAAGTCCCGCCCAAAAAGGTGGTGTTTCATTTTGCTGAATCGCCCATTTGTCAAATTCATTCTTTGAAATCCCATACGGATTCAAGGGTGCTAACTTTGGAATCACGTCATTGTTATCCTCATAACCATATTCTCCCAATCCATAAGTTGCGGCACTACTCGCATAGACCAATGGAATATGATGTTCGGTGCAAATGTTCCAAATGGACTTCGTAAAGTTGAGGTTTAATTGATCTAATATGGCTAAGTCTTTCTCAGTGGTATCCGTTCGTGCACCAAGATGAAAAACGAAGTCAACTTGTTCGGCATTTTGTTCAAACCAAGCAATGAACTCAGAACGGTCCATTTTCATTCGGTGCTTCGTGTGCATCCAATTCTCCTTTTTGGATTCGAACGAAAAATCATCAACTAACAGAAGGTCGGTATGACCAAGCTCATTGAGGTGATCCACCAAGTAGCTTGCGATGAATCCAGCGGAACCAGTAACTACAATCATTCGATCTGCTTAAAATAAACCGTTAATTTCTGCATCAATCGAGTTGATGATTTTCCCTAAGTCTTCTTGATTGTCCGGGAAGCGGTTATTATCGATGTCGATGATCAATACTTTACCTTTATCATAGGTGGAAATCCATGCTTCGTAACGTTCATTCAATCGTTTCAAGTAGTCCAAACGAATACTCTCTTCGTAATCCCTTCCACGTTGTTGAATTTGATTGACTAGCGTCGGTACACTTGCGCGCAAGTAAATCAATAAATCCGGTGCAGAAACGAATCCATCCATTAAGTTGAACAGCGAGAAATAGTTTTCAAAATCACGTGTAGTCATCAATCCCATGGAATGAAGATTGGGTGCGAAAATGAAGGCATCTTCGTAAATGGTACGGTCTTGAATTACCGTATGCGCCGTTTCTTTGATTTCTTGAATCTGTGTAAAGCGGCTATTGAGGTAATAGATTTGCAAGTTGAAAGACCAACGCTGCATATCGTGATAGAAATCATTCAAATAAGGATTTTGATCCACATCTTCGTAATGTGTTTCCCAACCATAATGTTTTGACAACAAGTTTGTTAAAGTCGTTTTTCCAGATCCGATGTTTCCTGCGATTGCAACGTGCATAATTTCTTTTTTAGAAACGCTAATTTACGATTTTTTCAGGCAATTAAAAAAGGAGGAAGCCTAGTATTTGATGGAAAAAAGTGAAATAGTTGTTCCATTTTGTATTCCAAGGATTTCACCTTGCAGGTGAAATGAGCTCATTGGACTTTCGAGTTGCCAATCAGCGCTGCGCTCGCTGGACCTTTCATGGATGGGGGTGAAATGTAAAACACTCGTATTTTCACCCAACCAAATCAATTGATCTTTCCAAAAATCGAATTGATGGCACTTGTCGAGTTGGTAAGAACCGGTGTAGTTTAACAAAAAATCATAGCGGTTCATACTTCCATCGGAGAAAAGGACGTACAAATGATCCTGATATTCTTTCATGGAGATAAAGGAGATCCCTTTTTTCTCAACGTTTTGGATGATTTGCACAGCCTTCATTTGATTAAAGTCAAACAATTGTAAGGAGGAGCGAAATTGATCAAAAATCCAGATGAGATTGGGACGATTAGAGGAGCATATGGCATGCACATTGGAAAATTCAAGTTCGTTCAGGTCAATAAGATCACCTTGCTGACTTAGGGTGTTGTCCACCACGGAAATGGATTGCTGTACTTCAGAAAACAATAAAATTTTCATGGCGTTCACCGGTTGAATCGACTGAATACTTCCCAATCCTTTAAAGGTTTGTGTGAATTTTCTTTCCGTGAAAATGCTTTTTTTAAACATCGTATTTTCTGTTGCTACCAATAAATTCTGTTGCCCGTCGATGGTCCATGCTTGAACATTGCCCGGTGCTTGGTAGTTTTCAATCAGGGTTAGCTGTTGAGCCGTTATAGCAAAGTGTGCGAATATGCCAAGTAAATTGAATAGGATTTTCATCAGCAATGACTTAAAATTTCATTCATAATGCGACGGTCATTCATCAGTCTTGGAACTTTATGTTGTCCTCCCAATTTCCCTTTCGCTTTTAACCAGGACTGAAAAGTGCCTTGCGGCGCAATCGTCAGTTTGGGGAAGCCTATGTTCAGATTGTCCTTCCGCTTGGCGTCGTAATCAGCATTTACTTCCTTTAATAACTGATCCAAGGTAATTAAAAAACGCTGTGAATCTGGATGTTCCTCACCAAATTCAATGAGCCATTGATGTCCTCCAATCACTTCTCCTTCATGGAAATAAGGCGCGGCTGTGTAATCGATGATGTTTACGTCTAATAGTTGAGCAGCTCTACTGATGGCTTTTTCGGCATGTTCAATGATTAATTTTTCTCCAAATGCATTGATAAAATGACTTGTTCGTCCAGAGACAATGAATCGATACGGATTGAGCTCTGAGAATCGAATGGTGTCTCCAATGATGTAGCGCCACAGTCCTGCAGAAGTAGAAATCACCAAAGCATAATCCACATTTGCTTTTATCGAATCTAAGGTCAGTACTTCGCTCGACTCCAAACCATTGAATTGATCCATCGGAATGAACTCGTAAAACACTTGGGAATTCGTTAACAGCAACAATTCCTTTGAATCAAGTTGATCTTGTAAACCGAAATAGCCCTCAGATGAATTATAGGATTCTACATAGTTCATTTTGGGGATTTGAATGATGTCTCGGAAAGAATCTTGGTATGGTTGAAAGGACATGCCGCCATGAATGTATAATTCCAGGTTGGGCCAAACTTCACCAATGGATTTTTTACCTGATTTCTTAAGTACTTTTTTCAATAACAACAAGGTCCAACTTGGAATACCGGCAATGATACATACGTTTTCATTCAAGACGGAATCAGCCATGCGCTCCAACTTTTCTTCCCAGTTTTCTAATAGTGCAATGTCTTTCTTTGGAGTTCTTCGAAGTTCTGTCCAAAGTGGCAGATGGTTGATGATTATGGCAGATAAGTCCCCAATAAAAATCCCTGCTTCCGATTTTTCTATTTTCCCACTGCCTCCAATGATTAAGTGTTTGGCATTGTAGAGTTTTCGTTTTGGATGGTTTGCATAATATTGAGATAGTAAATCTTTTCCACCAGCATAATGATTTTCGATCAAGGATTCTTGCGTAATAGGTAAGATTTTAATGCGGTCTGCGGTAGTCCCTGAAGATTTCGCAAACCAATTGGTTTTTCCCGGCCATAATTGAGATTCTTGGCCTTCGATGGATGCATCAATGTATGGTTTTAAGGAACCATAGTCACTTAATGGTACAACTTTTTGGAAATCGGAAATGTTTTGCTGGGCTTGAATGCCGTATTTTTTTCCATAAGTAGTCAGCGATCCTTGTTGAACAAGGAACTCAAACGTTTGGTTTTGATTCGCTAATGGATTTTGACGGTAATCATTGATACGCGTCATACGTCTTCCAATCAACCAAGAAAATACAGAGTTGAAAGGCATAATTCAACGAAATTGATGAATGGAAAACGAGTTGATTTTATCCCCAAATAAGGACAGAAATCAGGATGGATAAAGCAATAATCGTATAAATTGTTCCTACTGCTGCGGTCGACCCTTCAAAGAAATTATCTGACATAATGTTTTATTTTAGATTTCAAAAATAGGAATTGTTTTGTTTATAATACACGCATCATTCAAAAAAAAGTCCTGTCAATTTTCTTGACAGGACTTTTTATACGAATTTAAACTTTTCTTAATCCCTACTACCGAAAAGGCGAAGAAGCGTTAAGAATAAATTAATAAAGGTGATGTACAAGGCAAGTCCGCCCCACAACGCTAATTTACTTCGTTGTTCGGTGTCCATTTCGGCATTGTGCGCCAACTCTTTTAGCATCTGCATTTTGTAAGCTACGAGTCCAGTGAAGACAAATACACCAATGTACGTAATCATTTTGTCCATTCCGGAACTTTGCATGAACATATTGATGATGCTTGCGATGATGATTCCACCTAAGGCCATGTACAATAAGCTTCCAAATTTCGTTAAATCTGTTTTGGTGGTGTATCCCAACACAGCCATGATTCCGAAAGCGCCTGATGCAGCAAAGAATGTCAGTGCAATAGACCCCATACTGTAGATGATAAAAATAAAGGACAAACTAAGTCCCATCAATACGGAATAGACAATGAACAACAGTAAAATCGTTCGCATCGACATGCGTTCTAAGCCCATGCTCATCGCAAATACGACCACAATTGGTGAGAACATCACGACATAGAATAATGGAGAAACGCCAGTTTCTGTCAAGAAAAGCGTAGCAATATAGGCTGGATTTGTCCCCACAGTGTAGGCAATAATTCCAGAAATACTCAAAGCGGCAAACATGTAAGTGTACACGCTGCGGATAAAATCCCTTGCGATGTCGGAGGAAACCGACTGTTCATTGTTTAAATAATCATTCATATTAGTGAAGTTTTGCTTGTACTAAATTAATAAATTCTTTACGCGTCGCATCGTTTTTCAAAAATATTCCTGTAAATGCGCTTGTCGTTGTTACTGAATTTTGTTTCTGTACTCCACGCATTTGCATGCACATATGGCAACATTCAATCACAACAGCAACTCCTTTTGGATCTAGGGTGCGTTGGATGCAATCTCGTATTTCGATTGTCAAACGTTCCTGAACTTGCAGTCGACGTGCATAGGCGTCTACTACTCGTGGAAGTTTACTAAGTCCAACAATTTTTCCTTGTGGAATATACGCGATGTGTGCTTTTCCGAAGAATGGCAACATATGATGTTCGCACATGGAGTACACTTCAATGTCTTTCACGATGACCATTTCCGAATATTCCTCGTGAAAAATAGCTTGTTGTACAATTTCGTCCGGATTAATGTCGTAACCGTGTGTCAAAAACTTCATCGCTTTGGAGACGCGTTCGGGTGTTTTTAACAATCCTTCGCGTTCCGGGTTTTCACCAATTTGTTCTATTATTGAGCGGTAGTGCGCTTCCATTTTTTCTTGATTAGACATAAGTAGTTTTTGGTAAAACGATGGAACCTTAAAAAGGTTCTTTCCCACCGTAATATTCTACAAAGTTGTTTTCGGTTTCCACCAATTTGATTTTAGCCATTTCACCCCCGTGTTCCTTTACGAGTGGATCCAGGATGTCCCAAATGGCAATCGCCATATTTTCAGTGGAGGCCATGATTCCTTTTAAAAAGGGAACATCGAGATTCAGGTTTTTATGGTCTAAAGCTTCGATGATGTGTTCGCGAACCAATTCACTTAATAACTTAAGGTTGATGACAAATCCAGTGTCCGGATTAGGAATACCTTTCACCGTGATAAACAATTCAAAATTATGTCCATGCCAATTGTGATTGGAACATTTACCAAATACTTCCCAATTTTTCTCATCACTCCATTCTTCACGCCATAATTTATGGGCTGCGTTAAATGTTTCTCTGCGCGTGATGTAAACTGTTTTCATCATTTTTTCAATCATATAGTTGACAATAATTCACATTTCATGATGCCGTCTCGATCAACTTCCGTTAATCTGATCTCTTGAAACGTGTTTACCAATTGGCTGTTGTATGGATATTTTACTTTGATGTAATTTTCGGTAAATCCATACATGAGTCCTTCATCTTCTTCTTGTTCAAATAAAACAGAGCGCTGACTACCTACATTTTCAAGGTAAAATTGACGTTTTTTTCGGTCAGATAATAAATGGAGTTGTTTGCTACGTTCGCGGCGGACTTCCATTGGTACTGCTTCACCTAACTTTGGTGCGCCGGTATTAGCGCGTTCGGAATACGTAAATACATGTAAATAGGAGATGTCAAGATCTTTTAAAAAGTCGATGGTTTCCATGAAGTCCTCGTTCGTTTCTCCCGGGAATCCAACAATGACATCTACGCCAATGCACGCATCTTTTCGCAATGATTTGATTTGTTCAACGCGTTCTGCATACAAAGAGCGTTCGTATTTACGGCGCATTAAGTGTAAGATGCGGTCACTACCGGATTGCAGTGGAACGTGGAAATGCGGTACAAATCGTTTCGAATCAGACAAACAAAAATCTATGATTTCGTTTGAAAGTAAGTTCGGTTCAATGGAGGAAATGCGAAAACGGTCGATGCCATCTACTTGATCCAAAGATTGAATAAGTTCGAAAAAATTTTCTCCTGCACCTTGTCCGAAATCACCAATGTTGACACCTGTTAAAACGACTTCCTTGATTTCAGTAGCTGCAATTTTCTTTGCCTCTAAAATCGTTTCAGCAATCGTTGCATTTCGACTTTTTCCACGGGCAAGTGGAATGGTGCAGAAGGTACAGAAATAGTCGCAACCGTCTTGAACTTTCAAGAAGGAACGCGTTCGATCACCATAGGAAAAGGAAGGAACAAATTCCTTTGTTTGTTTAATGTTATCAAAGGAAACAATGGTCTCTGAAGAAGCTGAATCCACCTTATCTAAATGCTCAAGTATGTTGAACTTTTCATTGGCGCCTAAAACCATATTCACTCCGCTTATTTGGGCGATTTCCGTCGGTTTTAACTGAGCATAACATCCGACAATGACCACGAAAGCATCTGGATTGATTTTCTTTGCGCGTTTGACTAGTTGCTTACATTTTTTATCCGCATTTTCTGTCACCGAACATGTATTAATCACGTAAACGTCCGGATGTTCTTCAAAATCCACCTTAGCAAAACCAGCATCTTCGAACAACCTTGAAATGGTTGAAGTCTCGGAGAAGTTTAATTTGCATCCAAGTGTGTAAAAAGCGACTTTTTTGAATTGATTCATTGAGAAGGCAAAGTTAAGGACTTATTTTGTGAAAGGAAACGAAATGAATATGGTTTACAACGTCAAATTGAGAATTCCTTGCAACTTGGCGTTCGTTTAATCATTAATTTTGTCAAAAATCCAAGAAATGAAATTCGATATTGCGGTAATAGGTGGTGGAATTGTGGGCGCTGCAACTTTTTACAAGTTGCAACTAAAATACCCAAATTTAAAAATCGCTCTCTTTGAGAAAGAAGCCCTATTGGCAGATCATCAAACGGGACATAATTCGGGTGTGATTCACTCCGGATTGTACTACAAACCAGGTTCTCTGAAAGCAAGAAACTGTATTCAGGGTCGACACGAATTGGTAGCATTTGCCAAAGAATATGGTATCAAGCACGATGTGTGCGGAAAAGTGGTGGTGGCGACCGATGCCAGTGAGTTGCCAAACATGGAGCGCATTTTCAAAACGGGTCAAGAAAACAAAATCGAAGGAATCGAATTGATCAATGCGGATCAAGTGAAAGAAATTGAACCACACGTGAAATCCATTGGTGGAATTTGGGTGCCTTGTACAGGAATCATCGATTTTCGTGGAGCAACAGCCAAAATGGTTGAATTGGCACTCGCGAAGCAAGCCGAAAGCAAATTGTTTTTGGAAACAGAAGTACTTTCCATCGATAAAGGAGAAGAAAGTTCAACGATTCGTACCTCGAAAGGAACATACGAAGCGGAGTACTTGGTGTTTTGTGCCGGATTACAAGCCGATCGTTTAGCGAAGAAAGATGGTGTTCAATTAAAAGAAAAAGTTGTGGGATTCCGAGGAGATTATTACGAATTAACACCGGAAGCAAAACATAAAGTAAAAAACTTAATTTATCCTGTTCCAAATCCTGATTTCCCATTTCTAGGTGTGCACTTCACGCGCATGACCGACGGCGAAGTAGAGTGTGGTCCAAATGCAGTATTTACCTTCAAAAGAGAGGGATACGGGAAAACTGATTTCTCACTTAAGGATACTGTGGACGCGTTAACTTATGGTGGAACCTGGAAATTATTCTTCAATAACATGAGTTTTGGGATCAACGAATACAGAAGAGCCTTCTCGAAAAAGTTGTTTTTGAAAACCTTGCAACGCATGATTCCCGATTTAACGATGGAGGATATCCATCCTGGTCGTTCAGGGGTACGCGCCTTGTTGCTTGCAGAAGATGGCGATACGCGAGACGACTTCCGAATTGAGTATCATGGAAAGTCCATCCACGTGTTGAATGCTCCTTCACCTGCTGCAACGGCCTCTTTAGCCATCGGACAATACATCGCAGATGAGGCAGAAAAACAATTTAATTTAAAGTAAAGCGTAAACCTTTATTGCCGGGTTAACTTTCCTTCTTTCCAATCTTGGATTAGTTTCGCCCAAGAATATGGATTCAACAAGTTATTTACTGGAAGTTGTCCGTTCGTGTACAAACGCGTGTTGCGCATGTTGTAGGCATTCCCAGAGGCAAGGGATGCGTCAGATTCTAAACGGGCGGCAACAAAGGCAAGCGATTCACCAGAAAGTTCTTTCTGAGCACGACGCACATCGTCTTCGTATGGCGTCATATTGACAAAGTAATCTGCAAATTGCGATCTGGTAGGCCATGGGTGAACCACAACAGTTTCTAGGACCAAGGTGTCACGAACCAGCATGTGAATGATGCTGTATCGATTTTCTTTCAAGGTATCTGGAACAATAAATGGAGAGGTTTGAAATCCCTCTCTGGAAAAAAACACGGTGTCACCAGGTTGAGTCACCAACGTGAAAAACCCATAAAAATCAGAAACAACACCTTTTTTTAAAGAGCGATTGTATGCAGTTGAATAGGGAAGTGGTATGGCTTCTTCCGTGACAATGACACCTGATAATTGAATCAATTGCGAGTTTTTAGACGCATGATTCTGCGCAAGTGTAATCGAATGAATGGCCAGAATAATTAGGAGGATATTAATCTTCATAAACGTTATTTCTATACAAGGTTAAGTAAAATGCGCCAATTGTTTACTTATTAGGAATTATTTAACAATTGACCCATGCTAAAACGAAAAACCTGCCAATTAATTACTAAATTTGCAAGAATTTATTATAAAAATAAGTTCACATGTCTCTCGATAATCTACAACAAATTTCAGAAGGATTAACCTACGATGATGTTCTGTTGGCGCCCGCCTATTCAGAAGTTCTTCCTCGTGAAGTGTCCCTCAAAAGCAAATTCACTCGAAACATTACAGTCAATACGCCGATTGTTTCAGCGGCCATGGACACCGTGACGGAATCTGAATTGGCTATTGCCATTGCACAACAAGGTGGAATCGGAGTTGTACACAAAAACATGAGCATCGAGCAACAAGCGATGCAAGTGCGCAAAGTAAAACGTTCGGAGAGTGGAATGATCATCGATCCAATCACGCTTTTGGAAAATGCCTTGGTGCAGGATGCCTTGAAATTGATGAAAGAATTTAGCATAGGTGGGATCCCAGTTGTGGACGAACATAAAATTCTGAAAGGCATTTTGACAAATCGCGATTTGCGCTTTGAAAAAAACATGACGCGTCCGGTGCGTGAAATCATGACTTCTGAGAACATCATAACTACAGGCGATAGCACCGATTTAACAACGGCAGAGGTTATTTTGCAACAAAACAGAATTGAAAAATTACCGGTAGTTGATGAGCAAAATCGCTTGGTAGGATTGATTACATACCGCGATATCATCAAAGTGAAAGAGCATCCTTATTCGTGCAAAGATTCGTTGGGTCGCTTGCGTGTAGCTGCCGCAGTAGGTGTGACACACGATACCATGGAACGTGTGACCGCGCTTGTTGACGCAGGAGTGGATGCTATTGTCATTGATACTGCTCATGGACACACAAAAGGAGTGGTGGAACAACTGAAAAGTGTGAAAGCGAAATTCCCTACACTCGAAGTGGTTGTTGGAAACATCGCCACCGCGGAAGCAGCGAAATATTTAGTGGAAGCAGGAGCAGACGCGGTGAAAGTAGGAATTGGGCCAGGGTCCATTTGTACCACGCGCGTCATTGCTGGAGTTGGAGTTCCTCAGCTAACAGCGGTAAATGAAGTGGCAAAAGCAATTGCCGGTTCAGGAGTTCCGGTTATTGCCGATGGTGGCATTCGATACACAGGAGATATCGTCAAAGCGATTGCTGCTGGAGCAGACATCGTGATGCTCGGTTCCATGTTCGCTGGAGTAGAAGAATCACCAGGTGAAACCATTATTTATGAAGGAAGAAAATTCAAGTCATACCGTGGAATGGGCTCCATCGAAGCCATGCAGAAAGGTTCGAAGGATCGTTATTTTCAAGATGCCGAAGACGATATTAAAAAATTGGTACCGGAAGGAATTTCTGGACGTGTACCATACCGTGGAAAATTAATCGAAGTGATGTTCCAAATCATTGGTGGACTTCGTGCAGGAATGGGATATTGCGGCGCTCCGACTATTTCAAAGTTACAAGGAGCTAGGTTTGTTCGTATTACATCTGCAGGGGTGCGTGAATCTCATCCGCATGATGTGACAATCACCAGAGAAGCACCGAATTACAGTATCAAATAATTTAGCGAATTTTACGTTGCTACAAACGAATTAAAACAATAAGAGAAGAAATGATGAAGAAAATTATCCTTTTATGCTTACTTATGACGGCGGTTCAGTCGTTCGCTCAGAAAGATCCAATTGTGATGGAAATCGATGGGAAACCGGTGACGAAAAGTGAATTTTTACAGATTTACTTGAAAAACAATCCCGATCCAAAGTTTAACAAAGCAGCACTCGATGAATACGTGGAAATGTTCACGAAATTCAAGTTGAAAGTAGCGGAAGCAGAAAAATTGGGATACGACACCATTCCGAAATTGAAAAAGGAATTAGACGGATACCGCAAACAATTGGCCTTGCCTTATTTGATTGATTCGGTTGAAAATCAAGCCATGGTTGCACAAGCCTATGACCGCATTAAAAACGAAGTGCGTGCATCTCATATTTTGGTAAGAGTCGATGCGAATGCAAGTCCAAAGGATACCTTAGCAGCATATAACCGCATTTTAGCATTGAAAGCACGCATTGAAAAAGGAGAAGATTTTGCAGCGGTAGCCAAAATGAAAAATGGTTCCGATGATCCGTCAGCGGCAAATAATGGTGGAGATTTAGGTTATTTCACAGCGTTTCAAATGGTATATCCGTTCGAAGAAAAAGCGTACACCACACCGATCGGTCAAATTTCAGAACCTTTTAGAACACGTTTTGGATACCATATCGTGAAAGTGACTGACAAGCGTCCTTCTCGTGGTACCATTCGTGTGGCTCATTTGATGATATCAACTGGTAAAGATGTAACGCCTGAAGCGAAAGCAAATGCTGAGAAAAAAGCCATGGAGATTTACGATAAACTAATGGCCGGGGAGAAATGGGAAACCATGGTAAGTCTGCATTCTGATGATGCCAATTCAGTGAAGAAAGCGGGTGAGTTGCCAGCTTTTGGTTCTGGAACGACTCAACGCATGGTTCCTGCTTTTGAGGATGCAGCCTTTGCATTGAAAAAAGTAGGTGAAATTAGCAAACCGGTAAAAACGGATTTCGGATATCACATCATCAAATTATTGGAGTGGAAAGAAGTGGCTTCATTTGAGTCCATGAAAAAAGAACTGCAAACGAAAGTAAACAAAGATGAGCGCTCTAAGAAAACGCAAGATGCCTTTGTTGCTAAGTTGAAAACCAATTATCAGTATAAATACAACGGCGATAAAAACTTGAAATGGTTTAATGAGCATTTGGATTCAACGTACTACCTTGGAAAATGGTCTGCAGATGGGAAATTGAAGTCCAATAAACCGATGTTCGTATTGAATGGGGTGACGGCACCATTTACACAACAGGAATTCGCGACCTACTTGGAGAAAAATTACCGAGGTGTGAAACGCGATGACAATAAAGTTGTGGTCGCGAAACAATATAAAAATTGGGAAAAAACAGCGATTCTTCAATACGAAGAATCTATTTTAGCAACAAAATATCCGGAATACCGTGCTCTATTAAAAGAGTACCACGATGGAATCATATTGTATGAAATTATGCAAGACAAGGTGTGGAACAAGGCGGTAAAAGATACCGCTGGATTACGCGCTTATTTCAATGCGAATCAATCGAAATATACATGGCCAAAACGCTTGGATGCAACCGTGTACGAATGTTTGAATGCGGATATTGCTAAAAAAGTAAGTGGGATGTTGAAAAATGACACCATCAATTCAAAACATGTGTTGGATGTCATTAACAAAGATTCTGAATTAAACTTGACCGTAAAAATGAATAAGTTTGATATCGCTCAAACACCTTATTTGGCGAATCGCGGATTGGTAAAAGGGGTGAATCCAGCTTATGAATTTGAAGGAAAATTCTACGTTATAAAAGTAGCTGCGGTTTTGGAGCCTGGGCCAAAAGAATTTACGGAGGCTAAAGGAATGGCAACATCTGATTACCAAAATTACTTGGAAGCAACGTGGTTGGAATCCTTGCGGAAAGCACACACCGTGAAAGTCAACACAGAGGTACTTTACCAAATCGGGAATTAAACCATGACCATTCGCTTCGTTTTTATTTTTATATTCCTTTCCACGCTGTCCTATGCACAGCCGAAAAAGGTAGTCAATAAAATTGTCGCACAAGTAGGTGACAATATCATTTTGCTTTCGGACATTGAGTCTCAATTGTTACAGGCAGAGCAGGGACAAGCAAAGGTGGATAAAGCCATGGAATGTTCCATCCTTGAGCAATTGATGATTGAAGAACTCTTAATCAATCAAGCGATGCTGGATAGTTTGGTCATTAAAGATGAAACAGTCGACTATGAAATGGAAAATCGTTTGCGAATTCTGGAATCCAAAATGGGTGGAAGAGATAAATTAGAAGCCTACTATGGAAAATCAGTTACGCAGATCAAAGAGGAGTTTCGCGCCAAAATCAAACAACGCTTGTTAGCGCAAGAAATGCAATCAAAAATTGTGGCAGATGTGTCGGTTACCCCGAAAGAAGTAGCGGAGTTCTATCGTTCACTCCCGAAGGATAGTATTCCTTACATTAACATGAAGTTGAGTTTTCAGCAAATTGTACAGTATCCGGTGATAACGAAAGAGGACAAAAAACGCGCTTTCGATCAATTGTCAGATATCCGCGATTTGATTGTTAATAAAGGAAAGAATTTTGAAACCATGGCGCGTATCCACTCGATGGATCCCGGAAGTGCTGCACAAGGAGGGAAGATTTCGGCATCAAAGGGAATGATGGTGCCGCAATTCGAGGAGTGTCTTTTTCGCTTGAAAGTGGGCGAAGTTTCTCAAATTGTTGAAACGACGTATGGGTATCACATCATTAAATTGATTTCTCGAAAAGGAAACGATTATACCGTGTCCCACATTTTAATTATGCCAGAATTCAACGCAGAAAGTAGTCGAATTGCCTCTACAAAAATTGACAGTTGCTATTCCATGTTGAAAGAAAATCGCATTACATGGGATGAGGCCGTTATTCGCTTCTCTAACGATGAATTAACGAAACAAAACCGCGGAATCATTACCAATCCAATTTCTGGTGATCCACTTTGGGATATGGAGGACTTAAATGAAGTCGATCAACAAATTTACCTGTTGACTGACGCGTTGAATAAAGGTGATATTACTCAGCCAAGTATGTATATCGACATTTATGAGCGTAAACAAGGAGTTCGAATTGTGCGTTTGGCGGAGCGTTTCCCGGCCCATTTAGCAAATTTGGAAGATGATTATGCGCTGATTAAATTAGCGGCTGAAAACGACAAAAAACAAAAGACAATAGATAAATGGGTCGATAGTAAAATTGGAAATGCGTACATCCGCATCGATGATTCTTACCAATCTTGCCCATTTAGAAATAATTGGACCAACCTAAACGCTGAATAACCATGACGGATAAAGAGAGAATCGATCAGCTCGTAACGGATTACCATGCTTTGAAGAATGAAATTCACAAAGTCATTATCGGACAAGATGATGTGGTGGATCAAGTGTTAATTGCCATATTTTCGCGTGCGCATTGCTTGTTAGTTGGAGTGCCTGGATTAGCAAAAACTTTGTTGGTAAACACCATTGCAGAAACACTCGGGCTTTCTTTTAACCGTGTGCAGTTTACGCCGGACTTAATGCCGTCTGATATCGTCGGTTCTGAGATTTTGGATGAAAGCAAGCAATTTAAATTCATTCCCGGACCTTTGTTTTCGAACATCATCCTTGCTGATGAGATCAACCGAACACCACCGAAAACACAATCAGCGTTATTGGAAGCGATGCAAGAGCGTCGTGTAACAGCGGCCGGAAAAACTTACGATTTACCCGCACCTTTCTTTGTATTGGCGACGCAAAATCCAATTGAACAAGAAGGAACCTATCCTCTTCCTGAAGCACAGTTGGACCGCTTCATGTTCAATATCTGGGTCGATTACCCAAGTTATGTAGAGGAATTAGCCATTGTAAAAGCAACGACTTCAGACACCAAAGTGAGCCTGCAAAAACTTTTGAATGCACAACAAATCATGGAATACCAAGAGTTGATCCGTCGCATTCCCGTGGCAGACAATGTACTGGAATACGCCGTTAAATTGGTCGCCAAAACAAGAGTGAATTCTCCTGAAGCAACTTCCCTAACTAAAGATTACATCACTTGGGGAGCAGGTCCTCGTGCTTCGCAATATTTGATTGTTGGTGCGAAATGTCATGCGGCATTAAAAGGGAAATATTCACCCGATATAGAGGATGTGAAGGCAGTTGCAAAAGCCATTTTGCGTCACCGCTTGGTGCGAAACTACCGTGCGGAAGCAGAAGGATATTCCATGGATCGAATCATTGAAGAACTACTTTAAATATCGCTCGACGAAACGATGGTTTTCCATTGTTCTCATTTCCGCTTTTTTCACGTTACTTGTTCCACGTGAGTGGATTCATGACTGTGGACATCGTAAATCATTCACAACGACCAATCAAACCCACTTAGAGAAAGGTGCGTGTTACTTGTGTGATTTTCAATTGGCGTCATGTACTATTTTTCAATATAAATTATTAGACTTTCGAACCATTTCGAATGCCTGTCGAATTTGGAGTTTGCACGAAAAAGATGCGGTAGATCCAATTACACAGAATGCTTTGCGCGGACCACCAGAACTGATTTAAGTTTCTTCTAAGTCTCACGTAAGCTCACATCATGAAATTATTTTTTTTGGGAATCGGTTTGATTTTCGCTGCGCAAGTACAGTCACAAATCAAATTGGAAGGTCGCGTTGTCGATCGTAAAAGTCAGCAAGGAGTCCCACTTGCTCGAATTTATGTCATGGAAACTGGTCAAATGTCCCGCTCGGATTCGACCGGAACCTTTTTCTTGGAAGGATTGTTTCCTTCCAAAATGACCTTGCTCATTCAAGCAAGTGCATACGAGGATCTTCAGATGGTTTTGAAAGACCCCTTAAGTTCCCTTTTAATGATCCAATTGCAAAGCATTCATACAACAGATGTCGAGGAAGTTAAAGTCGATGCAAAAACCATCGAAATTTCAAATCGACATATGTTTTCCGTGGATTACCAAAAATTAACAAGTTTGAATCGAATTTCCACGGTAAATCTCGGCGAAGCATTGTCCAAAATACCTGGGGTTTATCAAAGTAGTACTGGAAATGGCATCTCAAAACCAGTAATACGAGGGATGCAAGGAATGCGCGTATTAACTTACTTAAATGGTTTGCGGATTGAAGGTCAACAATGGGGTGGGGATCATGGCATGGGGATTTCAGAAGTTGGAATAGGTTCAGTAGAAATCATTAAAGGTCCCGCCTCCCTATTGTATGGAGCAGATGCATTAGGAGGTGTGCTCTACTTTGTTGATGAGCCATATGTCGGCACGGGGAAACAATCTGTTGAATTTCAACAAGCATTTCACTCGGCTTCCATGGGCAGTGCAACGCGCTTTTTGTGGAAAAAATCTGGTCCTAAATACAGAGGGCTTTTTGGTCTTTCTTATGCTTCACATGCCGATTTTCAATTGCCTAACCATCAATTCGCCTACAATACACGCTTTGAAGAGTTCGTTCTGAAAGCCGGTATCAGTTGGAATAGCAATAAGAGTGTGCAGCACTTGCGTTTTGTCTCCAATCAAGTTAAAACAGGCATTCCAGGTGAAACGGAAGATAGCGTTCTCATCGCGAATGGCTTTCAATCGAAGCAGCGTGGACGCTTGTTTATCTTACCAATTCAGCAGTTTCAAAACCACAGTGCCTCCTTTGAGAAAAAATGGTTTATCCATCGAAACGAATTGACGCTGTTGATTGGACAAACATTAAATCAGCTGAAGGAATTCGAAGACTCTTATCTGCAAAAAGCCATGGATATGAATCTGTGGAATACCTCTTTGCAAGTGAAGTGGTCCAAAGAGTGGAAGAATAAGTATCAATGGATCACTGGGTTCCAAGGTATGTTGCAGTTGAATCGCAACGACGCTAAAGCTGCAGAAATTTTAATGCCCAATGCAAGGACTTTGGATCAAGGAATTTATTCGGTGATGAAAGTTCAACTTTCTGAAAAGTATCAGTTAACAGCTGGATTAAGGCTGGATCTTCGCTCGCTAAACTCCTTGGATAGCATTCATGGACAAGGGCCACTAAATCGTGTATTTGCTAGTCCAAATGGTTCCATTGGATTACATGCGCAAAATTCGAAACAGTGGAGTTGGCAAGTGCATGCTTCTACTGGTTATCGTGCACCGCATTTAACAGAATTATTAGCCAATGGATTTCATCATGGTGCCTTGCGATATGAGATAGGGTCGACGACACTTAGGTCAGAACGCGCTGTTCAATTGGACTATTTATTGGAGTATAAATCGGAACATTTCGATTGGAGTCTTAATCCATTCTACACCTATTTCTCGCAATTTATATATTTAAATCCACTAGATTCGTTGATGGACGGAATGCCTGTTTTTCGATATACCCAAATGGATCATGTCCAGATGTATGGGTTGGATGTAAAAGCCCATTATCACTTGCATCGGATCGATAAACTACATATGGAAACAGACCTGTCGTATTTGCGCTTTGCAGAAGCATCTAGTCAATCTGTGTCACTTGTTCCTCAACCTCGTTTTTCCCATACGCTAAACTATCAGTTGAATCTTGGAAAGCGTTGGAAATTATCAAATGTTGAATGGAATTATGTTGCCTTTTTTCAGCAAAATCAAGTGGCCACTTTTGAGAAAGCATCCCCATTTTATCAGGTGTGCCATGCATCCATACACGTGCAGCATCCTGGCAAACACTTACTTGATGTTTCCTTGAGTGCAAAGAACCTGTTTAATGCGAACTACATCGATCATTTGTCTCGGTTAAAAAATATCGGCATGCCAAGTCAAGGACGTAGTTTTATACTCAGTATTCAGTGGAAAATTGTTTCCTGAGTGAAGTAGGACAACCGAAAGGTCTCCTCACGTAACTAGTTTTTAACAAAATGGATATTTGTTGAAAACTGAAACTTGTTTCTTTTTTTAATTCGGGCTAAAGGGCGTAATTTTAGTTCAAAATTGAGTGAATGTTCGATGACGACGAAGAAGAATTTGCGGATGGCAGTTTGAATGAAGATATCGAACGCTTTGAAGCACATTTACAGGGAAATACCTTACCTTTCATGGATAGTGATCGCATCGAGAACATCATCGATCATTATTTAGTTCAAGGTCAATATCAAAAAGCAAAGACTGCATCCGAATTAGGAATGTATCAGTTTGCTTATAATTTAGTTTTTCAATTGCGAAAAGCGCAGTCCTTGGGTGGACTCGGCGTTTTAAATGAAGCCTTAGAAATTGTTCAAGGATTGGAAAAAAACATGGAGCCTTCAGCGGAGCTGTTTTTAACGAAAGCATCCTTACATTCTCAATTACGCGATCACAAAAACGCCATTAAGTATTTCCGTTTATCCATCGAATATTCGGAAGCCAATGAGACTGATTTTATCTACCTCGATATTGCCATTGAATACCAGCGATTGAGGATGTATCGCGAAGCAGTGGAGGTTCTGAAAGAGGCATTGCGCGTGAACAAATACAACGAAAGTGCTTTGTATGAACTTGGACGTTGTTACGACATGATGGGGGATAGCAAGGAAGCGGTGAAATCCTATACGGAATTCATTGATGAGCAACCCTATTCTGCCACTGCTTGGTACAACTTAGGGAATGCTTACAGTAAGTTGGAGGATTTCGAACGTGCCGTTTGGGCCTATGATTATGCCATATTGATCAACGAAGAGTTTGGTCCAGCACATTTCAATTTGGGCAATTCTTATTTGTCCTTGGAGAAATATCATAAAGCCATTGAACACTTCGAATTATGTCAAAAATGTGATGGTGACGACGCGATGGCCATGTGTTACATCGGTGAGGCATATGAGCAGCTCAACGAATTTGATTTGTCCAAACACTATTACAAGAAGAGCATTGAAATGGAACCGATGTTGCCCGAAGCATGGCTTGGACTTGGAATCGTAGAGGACCTACTTGGAAACACGCGGGAAGGAATTGTATTGATTCAAAAAGCACTTGACTTTGATCCAGAAAATGCGGGGATTTACCACGTCCTTGCAGGTGCATACGAAAAGTTAGACTTGCGTGAAGAAACATGTTTCCACTATGAGAAATCCTTGGAGTTGAATCCTGGAGATGAAGAATGTCTTTCCGATTACATCGAATTTTTGTCTGCTGAGTCGCCCTTACAAGCATACCAAGTCTTGCAAACGTATTTATTTGGTGAACGTGAAAACGGCATTGCACGCGTTTTAGAAGTTAATTTACAGTGGATGCTCGGACAACGAGCGGAAGCGATTCGGCTGTTTACCGATTGTTTGGAACAGGATTCCATCAAAGCAAAAACCATATTTGAAATAAATCCAAAATTATTGGATGATCATGATTTTTTAAATTTATCTGAATAAATAATGAATTTTAACCTCACTTTTATACCAAAGAGAAGCGAAAAACCAAGAAACAAAGGTGTTACCATGATGATGGATAAAGGCTTGGGTTTACGTGAAACGGAGCACTTTATCGAAGCTTCTGGACATTTAACAGACATCGTTAAATTCGGTTTCGGAACTTCCTACGTGACAAAAAACTTGGAAGAGAAAATCGCCATGTACAAGTCTGCGGGCATTCGTCCCTATTTCGGTGGAACACTTTTCGAAGCATTTTATGCTCGAGGGAAATTCAACGAGTACAAAAAAGTGATGGACAAATTCAAATTGGACCTGGTAGAGGTTTCTGATGGCTCTATCATTATTCCTCACGAAGAAAAATGCCAGCTGATTCATGAATTGTCTAAAGATATGACCGTAATGTCCGAAGTAGGTTCAAAGGATTCAGGAATTTTAATTTCTCCTGCAAAATGGGTGAGAAACATGAAAGGTGAATTGGATGCAGGAAGTTGGAAAGTCATTGCTGAAGGACGCGAAGCTGGAAATGTGGGTGTTTTTCGTCCAAATGGAACGGCGCACACCATGTTAATTAATCGCATCATTGCAAGCGTGAAGCCAGAGGATATTCTATGGGAAGCGCCACAGAAAAACCAACAGGTTTGGTTCATAAAGTTGTTCGGCGCCGAGGTAAATCTTGGCAATATTGCACCAAATGACATGATTCCTTTGGAATGTTTGCGTTTGGGATTGCGTGGAGATACCTTCTTCGATTTTCTACCAAAATCCTATGCTGATCGCTTGAAACAAGTCAACGATGAGGAGGATGAAGTCGACGAAGACGACCATTAATCCCTTGTATCACCTGTCTTTGCAGCATGAGTGCGCCGGACATTCCGGTCCTGTTTATGCCGTCGATGGGGATGAGTCTTTCATTTACACCGCTTCGGCTGATAAATTCGTTACGCGTTGGAATCGTGAAACGGGTAAACAAGATGCATTCGCCATTCGCTGTGAATCAAGTCCTTTTGCGATTCGTTTATTGGACCAAAAATCGATCATTGTACTTGGATTGTCGAACGGACACATGCATGTCATTGACGTACAAAAACGAAAGGAACTGCACTTATTCACTCAACACAAGGTAGGCATCTTTGCGATGCACGAGGACGAAAAAAGGCAGCACTTGTTTGTTGGAGACGCGGATGGTTTTTTATCTGTTTGGAATACCCATACTTTTCAATTAAAATTAATCATTCCCTTGTGCTCTAGTAAAATTCGAGCGATACATTCATTAGGAGAATCCCGCATTGCTGTTGCAACGAATGATGGAGAAATCATTGTCCTTGAAACTGAATTCATGAACGAAATCCATCGGTTTTACGCACATGAAGGTGGCACTTCAGCTTTCTATTATGATTTGAATTCTGGGGAATTAATCAGCGGGGGTAAAGATGGCATGCTGCGTTGGTGGAAGGATGTTGATTTTCAAATCATTCGTGCGTTACCAGCCCACAAAGGTGCTATTTATGGGATTCAATCCATTGATGCACAGCATTTCGTTTCCATCAGCCGAGATAAGTCCATCAAGGTTTGGGATAACATGACGCAAAAAGTCATTCAGAAAGTGGAAGCAAAAAAACTCGGACACCGTCACTCCGTGAATGCTCTTTGGTCGGATCAAAAGGGTACAATTGCGACTGTTGGGGACGATCATTTGCTTCGCGTTTTTCGTTGGATGTCACAGTTGTAAAACTTATGATGTAATTTTAGTGAAATTCTCCGCATGAAAAAAAGTATCTTCTTGTTGTTTATCCTATGTGCGGCTCATGTGCAAGCACAATTTCAATTCAATTTCAATGATTCTATTTTAGTTTTTAAAAACGGGAATACCTTGAATTTGGCTTGGGCAGGTGGACAAAACAATGCTCAGTTTTCGGAAATCGATTATGATTTTGACGGGGACAAGGATTTGTTTGTTTTTGACAGGAGTCATGATCAGGTGCGCTTGTACCGCCACGAAGAAGCAAACGTACAGCATTACTACGTGGCAGATCCTGCAGCATTCTTGAAGTTTCCAGCTGGATTGCGTTACAGGGCCTACTGTGCGGATTACAATGGCGATGGAAAAAATGATTTGTTCTGTTACACCATCGGAGGCCTACGGGTCTATAAAAACACAGGGAATGCCAGTATTGGATTGCAGTGGGAACAATACAACAATTACATTACATCGAATTATAATGGATCTCATTTGAATTTGTACATCAGCTCTGCTGACATTCCGGCGATTGTCGATGTAGAAGGAGATGGCGACTTGGATGTGCTTACCTACCATATTAGTGGGGAGTATTTGCAATATCATCAGAATCAAAGTCAAGAGTTGTATGGACACTCCGATTCCTTGATTTTTGAATTGAAAAATTCCTGTTGGGGAGGATACAGAGAGGATGTGACCACGAATGGAGTCTTTTTGTTTGACACTTCGGGTCCATGCAATGGTTCCAATGTACCAAATCCTGAAAGTCCTAGAGAAGAAGCACCCAAAGCACATGCTGGATCCACGGTTTTAGCTTTGGATTACGATCATTCGGGTGTTTTGGATTTAATCCTTGGAGACGTTTCCTATACCAATTTGATGTTGCTCATTAATGGTGGTTCGGCACCCAACACCAATTCAGATATGGTTTCGATGAACACCAATTTCCCGGATAATACTACTCCCGTCAATATGCAATTGTTCCCGGCGGGATTTTACCTTGATGTGGATTTTGATGGTAAAAAAGACTTAGTGGTGACGCCAAATGCCAATAACGTTTCGGAGAACGAATCGAGTACGCTCTTTTACAAAAATACAGGTGCCAACAATCAGCCGAATTTCATCTATCAAACGAAGTCTTTTTTGCAAAATCAAATGATTGAACATGGAACAGCTTCAAGTCCGCAGTTCGTGGATTTAAATGGAGATGGATTACAGGATTTAATTGTCTCGAATTTCTATGCATACAAAGCGACAGCTCAGAAGGAGTCTCGTTTAGCTTATTATCAAAATACAGGGACGTCCACGCAAGCGAAATTCACCTTGGTTGATGTTAATTTTTTGAATTTGGCACAATCGAATCTCGGTTTGCGCTTGTTCCCTACGTTTGGAGACCTAAATGCAGATGGTAAACAGGACATGATGCTCGGATTGGAGAACGGAACTATTGCGTATTATCAGAATACAAGTAGTGGTGCTTCACCAACGTTCGCAGCGCCTATATTGAATTATACGGATCAATCTGGAACGGTAATCAATGTCGGACAATATGCAGCACCACAATTGTTTGATATGAACAAGGATGGGAAATTGGACCTAATCCTAGGGATGAAAACGGGTGAATTGGCATACTATGAAAATGTGGGTTCCGCCAACTTGCCAGCTTTTTCTTTAATGAATCCTAAATTGGGCATGGAGGATACGGATTCCTTGACACCGGATGGTTATGCGGTTCCGCACTTTTTTCGTTTTCAGGACACGACGTACTTATTGTTAGGCGCACACGATGGATCCATTCGTTTCTGTGATTCCATTGATGGAAACTTGGGAGTGGGGGTGAGTTTCCATGAAAGAACTACAGATTTCTTAGGACTAAAAGCTGCCATTGGTGCATATAGCGCTTGTTTTGTCAATGATTTGGATCAGGATGGACACTTGGATTTATTCATTGGTCAAGATTTGGGAGGTGTTTTTCACTTGGAGGATGAACCAGGTAGTCACTTATCTTTGAACGAGGAAGTGGAGCCGGAATTTCGCGTGTATCCGAATCCAAGCTCCCATGAATTGTTTATCGTTTCGGAAAAAGCCATCGGTTTAGTGGATGTGTTTTCCATGGATGGACGTTGGGTTTGTACCTGGAATATTCAAGCGAATGTAACTGAATTTTCAATTGAAAACATGCAAGCGGGAATGTACCTTATTCAGTCACGGACGCACGGAAGCAGTCAGAAGTTTATCAAACAATAGGGTTATTTAACCGAAAGCGAAAAGAAGGGCTCACCATTCAGTTCTCCTCGAAGTTGATCTCCAATTTGAACAGGTCCAACACCCGCTGGTGTTCCCGTGAAAATCAAATCGCCCGTTTTTAACGTCATGAATTGCGAAACGTAGGCGATGATTTCATCGATGCTAAAAATAAAATCACGTGGATGTCCAGTTTGCTTTAATACATCGTTTTGGTAAAACGTAAATGCGGCGGTAGATAGGTCAAGTTCATTTTTTTGAATCCACTTATTGGATAACACAGCACTGGAATCAAAACCTTTTGCTTTTTCCCATGGAAGTCCGTTCGCTTTGCAATGTTCTTGAATGTCGCGTGCTGTGAAATCTATTCCAAGAGAAAATTCACTGTAATATTTGTGCGCAAATGCTGGATCAATGTGTTTGCCTACTCGGTCAATTTTCACCACGAGTTCGCACTCAAAATGTAGGTCTTTTGTGAAAGTTGGATAGTAAAAATCACCCTCACGTAAAATGGCCGTATCTGGTTTTAGGAAATATAGAGGCTCCGTTGGAACGGCTGATTTCATTTCTTTGGCATGATCCGCATAATTTCTTCCGATACAGATGATTTTCATGGCTTGTTGAACTTTTGTTTTAATAAATCCAATTTATCTTCGAGCGGAATCGCTTCCTTTTCAGCTTTCATGCGCTCCATTTCTTTGCGCAGTACTTGTTTGGTGTACAAAGGAAAATCAGCTTCGAGCATCCATCCATAGTAGCCAGGTTCTTCTTTCATAACCTGTGCAACGGACTTGTTTTTATGCTTGCCAAAATTGTAAATCAATTCCTTCTTGGCATTGAAAGCCAATCTTCCTGCGAAATCGGCCAATTGAAAATCTCCAGCTTTTGAAAAGTCAGCCAGCGAATCAATGTCTTTCGCTAAACTGGGATATTTCTCCAATTGTGCCAACAAAACTTCGTAAGTCGCTAAGGTGTCGTAAATGGCATTGTGCGCATTTTCAATCGTTTTCCCACAATAGAATTGGTAGGCAGCAGCGAGTGTGCGTTGTTCCATCTTGTGGAAGATGTTCTGTACATCCACGAAGCGACGATTCGACAAATCGAAGTCATTGCCAGTGCGCAGAAGTTCCTCGGATAAAACAGGAATATCGAATTTATTGGAATTGTAGCCCGCTAAATCCGCATCGCCAATGAACGCCAAAATTTCAGGTGCCAGTTGAGCGAAGGTAGCTTCGTTTTTTACCATCTCGTTACTCACCCCATGAATGGCTGTACTTTCTTCTGCAATCACCATTTCTGGATTGACCAAGCGACTAAATTCTTCGGTTTTTCCGTCCGGATAAACTTTGAGAATCGCAATTTGTACAATACGGTCCTTGGTGATTTGAAGTCCTGTTGTTTCCAAGTCAAAAACACACAGTGGACGCGTTAATTGCAAGCTCATGCCGGTTTAAAATGGCATGTTTGGATCGAAACTCTCAAGGTAATCAGCCACTCGACGCACAAATTGTCCACCTAAAGCTCCATCCACCACTCGGTGATCGTAGGAGTGAGAAAGGAACATTTTGTGACGAATTCCAATAAAATCTCCTTCAGGAGTTTCAATCACAGCAGGAACTTTACGAATCGCACCAAGCGCCAAGATGGCTACTTGTGGTTGATTGATGATTGGTGTTCCCATGACATTTCCAAAGGAACCAACATTCGTTACAGTGTATGTTCCACCTTGAATGTCCTCCGGTTTCAATTTGTTGTTACGTGCGCTGTCAGCTAAACCGTTGACCGCTTTCGTTAATCCAACAAGGTTTAATTGGTCTGCATTTTTAATGACTGGAACAATTAAATTTCCAGAAGGTAAAGCAGTCGCCATACCGATGTTGATGTCCTTGCGTTTGATGATCGTTGTTCCAGAAACGGAAACATTGATCATTGGGAAATCTTTAATCGCTTTTACAATCGCCTCAATTAAAATTGGCGTGTAGGTAATATTTTGTCCTTCGCGTTGTTTGAAGGTGTTTTTTACTTTTTCTCTCCATTTTACGATGTTCGTTACATCTGCTTCCACGTACGATGTAACGTGTGGAGAAACGTGAACAGACATCACCATGTGGTCTGCAATCAGCTTGCGCATGCGATCCATTTCCATGATTTCATCACCTGGATTCGGCAATACAATAGGCTCTTTGATGTTCATGAAGGAAGCCGTTGATGGACTTGTTGGAGTCGTCGCTACGGGTGCACTTGTTGCCGGACTTGTAGCAGAAGCACTAGTTGCTGCAACTGCAGGTGCGGATCCTCGGTTTTCCAAATAACTAATAACATCTTTTTTCGTCACTCGTCCGTCTTGACCTGATCCAGAAAGGGCATCCAACTCTGCTGCGCTGATTCCTTCTTTTTCGGCCATGTTGCGCACTAAAGGTGAATAGAATTTACCATTCGCTCCGGATTTTGGAAGTGAAGTCGTTTCGCTTGCTGTTGCCGGCGTCGCTGCTACAACAGTTGCTGCTTCTTCTGACGCTGCACTTTCAACCGCTGCGCTTGGTGCTGCTGCACTCACCGAACCATCCGTAGATAAAATCGCAATCACATCGCCAACTTGAGCAACTTGATCTTTTTCAAATAAGATTTTAACCAATGTTCCAGCTCCTTCAGAAGGAAGTTCATTGTCTACTTTATCGGTTGCAACCTCCACTAAAGGTTCGTCCATTGCAACGGAATCTCCCACATTTTTTAACCAATTGGTGATGGTAGCTTCTGTGACACTTTCTCCCATTTTAGGAAGTCGGATTTCTATTTCTGCCATAGTTACGTGTAAATTGATGTCTTTTACTTGGGCGCAAAGTTAGTGAAAAATTGCGCAAAATCTGCATTTTAGTTGCGGTCGAGTAATCGGAAATTTCGAAGGATACTGCGGATGTCAAACAGCGGCGTGTAATCGCGCGAATAAATGAGAAAAAAACGCTCTCTGTCTTCCTTGTTCGAAAGCTGTAGATGCTCAAAAGGTCCGATCAGACTTTGTTTTTGACTTGATTTGCTAAGTGCTTCGGAATCAGTATATCCAACAAATGTTTTTCGTCCGAGGAATACCAAGCCAGCGTTTTTAAGAAATTGTTTTTTGTTGGAAAAGAACCAAATTAAGATGGGACTTCCCACCAAGAAAAGTAAGGCGAAGGTAACGTCAATGAGTCGCTTCGCTCGTTTGTTTTCAGGATGACTTAATGAATTAAAATTCAAAACATACAATTCACCTGCTCGATCAATCGAATTACTTCCAATTAAAAAACTGGCATCAGGTTGTGCAATCTTAAATTCTAAATCTTGTCCAGAAGTTTGCGTCATCCAATGAATGATTTCAGAGGAACTCAAGGATTTTGCAGAGAAAATGATTTCGTTGATGTGGTGAATTGAAACGATTTCGTTCAGTTGATGCAAATCGCCAATACTTCCGTCAAATTTTAACCCATTACTTATTCCGAAAATAGAATCGATTTGTGGGTACGTGTTTTCCAATAACAATTTAATCCGTAGGAATTCGTCTGCACCACCAATGATGGCAAATCGTTTTTTTGGTAGTTTGGAGAGTCCGAGGTGCCCCTTAAAAAACAACTCAAACAGAAAGCGAATCACAAAGTAACTGAGAATGTAGAGCAAGGATCCCAACAAAATGTACAAGCGTGAAAATTGCCATTCCTTCGGAAATAAAGCATAGACTGTGAGAATGACAATGGTTCCGAAAAAGACAGATTTGAAGATCAGTCGGTGTCGACTTCCTTTGTCGTAAATGCCGAATACAAGGGAAGACAGCATCCAAATGACGGCATAACTTGGAATGAGCCAATGCCAGGCAATGTCGGGGAATTCTATGTCTTTTATTTTCCATCGCTCTGCCAACAGGTACAATCCGCTCAGGCTCAAGATAAGATCCACGGTTGGAAAAGAAATACGTTCAATAAATCTCCTCACGATAGACAACGATGCCCGTAGGTATATCGCTAAATGAATGGCGAAGGAAAAAAGCTTGGCGTTGTTTTGCGAAAAGTGTTTCTTCGCAAAGATGATCATTGCCCGGTAAAAGATGAAGACATAATTTACGGAACTTTTCTTTGTGCTTTCACCCTTATAGTGGATGATTTTGGTTTCAGGGAAGTAATAGTTTTTATATCCACCTAATTGAATGCGGTAGGATAAATCGATGTCCTCACCATACATAAAAAACGTTTCATCCAAAACCCCGACTTTCTCTAAGGTTTCTTTGCGCATTAACATGAAGGCGCCACTGAGGACATCCACTTCATTGGTTTCAAATTCACTCAAGTATCCGAGGTGATAACGGCCAAATCGCTTTGATTTCGGGAAGATTTTTGATAATCCAAAAATCTTGTAAAACGCAACCATCGGCGTGGGTAATCCACGTTTGGATTCTGGAAGAAAACGACCTTTTCCGTCCACCATTCTGACTCCGAGTCCACCACCTTCTGGATGGGCGTCCATAAACGTAACCACTTTGTCGAAGGTATCTTCCTCCACAACCGTGTCCGGATTTAAAAGTAAAATATAGCGCGCATCCGATAAGGCAATGGCTTGATTGTTTGCACTTGAGAATCCAACATTTTCCTTGTTGGCAATGCAGTGCACATTTGGAAATTTTTGTTGCACCATTTCAACCGAACCGTCAACGCTGTTGTT
>JAHEMQ010000007.1:34746-40357 GCA_024643555.1 Crocinitomicaceae bacterium
AGCGATTTTTTCTACTTTTGCAAAGTAACAAAAATCAATGAACGTGAAGGTAGTACTAGTGGATTTTTATGATTCTTTTACCTTCAATTTGGTGCATTACTTCGAACAATTAGACGTGGAAATAAAAGTTATTCGCCACGATGATTTGAACTTAGAAGTACTCAAGACCTTCGATGCCCTGGTCCTTTCTCCAGGTCCAGGATTGCCGAAAGAAAAAAAGAACTTGCAAGAATTATTACAGCAATTCGCAGGAGTGAAGCCAATATTTGGTGTTTGTCTTGGTATGCAGGCAATCGGAACCTACTTAGGTGGAACATTAGTAAATCAATCCGTGGTGAAACACGGTGTACAAGAAGCTATTCATGTGAAGAGTCATTCCGGATTATTCGCAGGACTACCGTCCGATTTCAAGGTGGGGCTTTACCACAGTTGGAAAGTGGAAGACTTGCCACTTGAAATACAGAGCTCTTTTACGGATAAAGGTGTGTGCATGTCCATCGAAGATCCAAGTCGTAAACTTTTCGGTGTTCAATTCCATCCGGAGTCTATATTGACAGAAAATGGTCTTAAAATTCTTTCAAATTTCATACAACTCGCTCAGCAATGAAACGAATCGCACTTTTGAGTTTTTACCTTTGTTTTTTTCACTTTTTCGGGCAGGCACAAAGTTGTTTAGGCTTGTGGATTACCATCGATGACGAAACGGGTTTGAAAAAATCGGTAGTGGAATTGTATAAGAAGGATTCAAAAATGTATGGCAAAATCGTTTACATCTATCCACGCGGTAAAGATGGACCTCATTCCATCTGTGATCATTGCACGGGAAGTCTAAAAAACAAACCGGTGATGGGAATGCAAATTCTTAAAAACATGACTTGGGATGGATCCGAGTGGGGAGGAGGAACCATTCTTGACCCGAATAATGGAAAAGTGTATGATGCTAAAATATGGATTAATCCTGACAATTTCAATCAGTTAAACGTACGCGGATACATTGGACCTTTTTTCCGAACACAGACATGGACTAAAACGGAAAACATTCCCACTCATTAAACTTTTTAAAGTCAAGTTTGTTTAAAGTTTTTAACGCATCAATCAACGGAATGAAAACTTTTTACGCTTTATTTTTCTCTTTGCTCATTTTCAACGGATTACAAGCTCAAAACGGAATTGTCCGTGGACGCGTATACAATGCGCAAACAAATGCCTCCATTGAGGGAGCCAAAGTGCAAATCATGGAACAGGCAAAAGGAACCTTAACGAAAGCTGATGGAACCTTCGAATTGACAGGATTAAAACCAGGAGTCTACACGTTTAAGGCCGTATCCATTGGCTTCAAAGAACTCATCATCAATGAAATCACAGTAACGAATGCACGTGCTTTGGACCTTGATTTTGCCTTGGAAGAGACCGTCAATAATCAAAAAGAGGTCGTGGTGAAGTCCTCACCGTTCGTTCGTAAAGCAGAGGCGCCCAATTCACTAAAGACGTTGAATGCAACGGAAATTGAACGCTTACCGGGAGCCAATAGAGACGTCAGTCGTGTCATTGCTGCATTGCCTGGAGTTGCTTCTAGAGCGACCTTCCGAAACGACATCATAATCCGTGGAGGTTCACCAGGGGAAAATAAATTTTACTTGGATGGAATCGAAGTTCCGAACATCAATCACTTTGCGACGCAAGGAAGTAGTGGAGGTCCAGTCGGACTTTTAAACGTGAATTTTATTCGCGAGGTGGACTTTTACTCTGGTTCTTTTCCAGCAAATCGTGCGAATGGATTGAGTTCTGTCCTGGCGTTTAAACAAAAGGACGGAAATAAGGATGGACTGATTACCAACTTCTCTTTGGGTTCCAGTGATGCGGGATTAACCTTTGATGGACCGCTAGGAAAAAAAGCAGATTTCATTTTTTCAGCACGAAAATCCTATTTGCAGTTCTTATTTATGGCGCTGAAATTACCCATTTTACCTTCCTACAACGACAGTCAATTTAAAATCAATTACAAAGTCAATGAGAAAAATAAACTCACCATTATTGGATTGGGGGCTTTGGACAATTTTAGTTTAAATACAGGTGTCAATGCTTCTGTTACGGATACCGCAGCGAGAGAATACAACAATTTTATCATCAACAATTTACCCATTCAAAAACAATGGAATTACACCATGGGTGTGAATTGGATTCATTATGCCAAACATTCCTATCAGAACATAGTTGCCAGCCGAAACATGCTCAACAATTCCGCTTACCGATACAAAGATTTAATTGAAACACCGGCGAACTTGTTGCAGGATTACCGCTCATTTGAAGCAGAAAACAAATTTCGATTTGAGCACACGTACACCAAGAATGGTTGGAAAGTGAATGCGGGATTTGCTTATGAATATGCGCGTTATTTTTCCTCTACCTATAACAAAATCACCATTCAAGGTTCCCCAGTGACCATTGACTTTACGTCCAATTTGTTTATTAGTAAAATGGCTGCTTTTGGTCAAATCAGCAAAGCATTTTTCAAAGATAAACTGAATACGTCCGTTGGGTTGCGTACGGATTTCTCCAATTATTCCAAAAGCATGATGAATCCATTGGATCAATTATCTCCTAGTTTATCACTTTCTTACCGCATCAATGAGCAATGGGCCCTTAACGGAAACATCGCGCGCTACCATCAATTACCTTCGTATACGATTCTGGGTTACCGTGACGGACAAGGGACCTTAGTCAATCAGCAAAATGGAGTGAAGTACATACAAGCAGATCATTTCGTTTTGGGAAGTGAGTTTTTAACGAAAATGAATTCGCGTTTCACTTTAGAAGGATTCTACAAAAAGTATAACAACTACCCTTTCTCCTTGAAAGACTCACTTTGCTTGGCGAATGTTGGGTCGGACTTTGGTGTCATTGGAAACGAAGCAGTGAAGTCAATTTCCCAAGGCAGAACTTATGGAATGGAATTTTTATTCCAACAAAAATTATACAAAGGATTCTATGCAGTGTTAGCCTATACCTATGTGCATTCTGAATTTCAAGACAAAAACGGAAAATATGTTCCGACGGCATGGGACAGCAAGCACATCGTTTCGTTGACAGGTGGTAAGCGATTCAAAAACGGTTGGGAAATCGGAATGCGTTGGTTGTATTCTGGTGGATCGCCATACACCCCGTATGATGTGGCAACTTCAAGTATGATACAAAACTGGAACATCAACGGACAAGGAGTTTTGGATTATTCCAAGTTGAATACCTTGCGTGAATCTAGTTTTCATCAGTTAAACATGCGTGTAGATAAGAAATTCTACTTGGAGAAATTTACAATGAACTTCTATTTAGACATTCAAAATGTATATGGTTACAAAGCGAAGTTAGCGCCAATATTATTGGTGGAAACAGATGCGAGTGGAACTCCAATTGTTGATCCAGCTAATCCAGGTCACTACAAAACGAAATTCATCGCCAATTCAAATGGAATTGTTCAACCTACACTCGGAATCATCATCGAGTTTGCGAACAAGAAAAAAAGCAAGGTTTCCAAGTAGTTGAAGTGGTATCAGGAAAAAATCCCTACCTTTGCACTCAAATTTGAAAAATACAATGGCAACGAATCGAACATTTACAATGCTTAAGCCTGATGCAATTGAAAACGGGCACATGGGGAAAATCATCGACATGATTATCTCTGCAGGATTCCAAATTAAAGCGATGAAATACACGCGTTTAACAGAGGATCAAGCGAAAAAATTCTATGAAGTACACGCTGAGCGTCCATTCTATGGTGAATTAGTGGAATACATGACTTCTGGACCAATCGTAGCGGCAATCTTGGAAAAAGAAAACGCAGTAGCTGATTTCCGTGCATTAATTGGTGCAACAGATCCAGCAGAAGCAGCTGAAGGAACCATCCGCAAAGCATACGCTGAAAGCAAAGGAAGAAATGCAGTTCACGGTTCTGATTCAGACGAGAATGCAGCAATCGAAGGATTATTCCATTTTACAGCAGCAGAGATTTTCTAATTTCTGAACATCCATATTTTTGAAAAGACCGCATTGCGGTCTTTTTTCATTTTCCATCGCATACCATGAAGAATCAAGAAGCCATCGAAAAAAGAAGAACCTTTGGGATTATTTCACATCCCGATGCTGGGAAGACGACGCTGACTGAAAAGTTATTGCTTTTTGGTGGTGCCATCCAAACGGCTGGTGCGGTGAAGAATAATAAAATCAAGAAGAGTGCAACTTCGGATTTCATGGAAATTGAAAAGCAACGTGGAATCTCCGTCGCTACTTCCGTGATGGCCTTCGAATACAATGGAAAACAAATCAATATCCTCGATACGCCTGGTCACAAAGACTTTGCGGAGGACACTTTTCGTACTCTAACCGCGGTAGATAGTGTCATTCTGGTCATTGACTGTGCGAATGGGGTAGAGGAACAAACAAGCAAACTGATGGAAGTATGTCGCATGCGTAAAACGCCGGTGATTATTTTCATTAATAAAATGGACCGAGATGGAAAAGAGTCCTTTGAATTGTTGGACGAATTAGAGCAAAGCCTCGACATCAAGGTGCGTCCATTGACATGGCCCATTGGAATGGGGGATCGATTCCAAGGTGTTTATAACATCTACCAAAAAGGCTTGAATTTATTCTCTGCCAACAAAACCAAAATCTCGGATGACGTTGTTTCCATTTCAGATATTCACGATGTCGCTTTGGATGAAATTGTAGGAGAGAAACCTGCCGCTGAATTGCGCGAAGAATTGGAAATGATCGAAGGAGTCTACGATGAATTCAGTCGAGAAGCCTATTTAGCTGGGGATGTGGCGCCTGTGTTTTTTGGTTCCGCAGTCAATAATTTCGGTGTCAAAGAATTGTTAGACACCTTCTGCGAAGTGTCTCCTTCCCCACGTGGACGTGAAACGGATAAGCGCATGGTGGAACCAGGAGATGATCGTTTTTCCGGCTTTGTTTTCAAAATCCACGCCAACTTAGACCCAAAGCACCGTGATCGCATTGCCTTTCTACGTGTGGTATCCGGAAAGTTTGAACGCAATACCTTTTATCAGCATGTGCGTTTGGATAAAAAACTAAAATTCCCAAATCCAACTTCCTTCATGGCACAAGACAAGAGTGTCATCGATGAAGCATTTCCAGGAGATGTAGTCGGATTATATGATACAGGAAACTTTAAAATTGGCGATACATTGACCGATGGTGAGGTCATGATGTACAAAGGAATACCAAGTTTCTCTCCAGAGATTTTCCAGGAATTGGAAAATTTGGATCCATTGAAATCAAAACAATTGGAAAAAGGAATTCGACAGTTAATTGATGAAGGAGTCGCGCAGCTATTTGTGCAACAACCTGGAAATCGTAAAATTGTTGGAACGGTAGGACAACTTCAGTTTGAGGTTATCAATTACCGTTTAATTCACGAATACGGCGCGAATTGTCGTTTCGTGCCGAGAAATTACTTCAAAGCGTGTTGGATTACAACAGATAATAATGAGCAATTGCAAAGCTTCATGCGTGCAAAGTCCAATTACTTGGCGACAGATAAAGATGACAATGTAGTCTTTCTTGCTGAAACACCGTTCTTGTTGCAAATGGCTGA
>JAHEMQ010000011.1 GCA_024643555.1 Crocinitomicaceae bacterium
TCCAAAATGTTGATTTTATGATGTAATAACTAATGAATCCGATGATACCCATTACCATCCAGAATAAATAACTTGCTAAGAAGCCCGATTGCCATTTGCGCGTGTAATTCCCACTGGCTTCAATAGCTCCCGTTAGGCGGAAGATGCCGTTGTTTAAAACGCGTTCTTCAAATTGTTTTGCTAGGGTAGTAGACAACCACAAAATGGGTTGAACAAATACCGTTTGATAGATTTCATCGATGTATAATTTGTTGCTTGATAATTTTTCCCAAGCATTCATATCCGCATCGTCTTTAGCAATTGCTCCTTTTTTCGCATAGGTTAGGTAAGCCCATGCTAATACGGATAAGGCAACGGCACTTGCGATACACATGAGAATAATGGACTGTTTTCCATCCATGTGCTCTGGTTTGATTTGATTTAAACCATAGGTGGTGCTTTCTAAGAACGTAGACATCCAATGTGCAGCATTGTGGAAGAATATTCCTGGTAAATTCAAGAGTCCACCGAAAACAGAAAGCACTGCTAACACCATCAATGGAATGGTCATAGTCAATCCGCTTTCATGTACGTGTGACTTCAATTTTTCACCACCTCTAAATGAACCATGGAAAACCAAGAAATACAAACGGAACATGTAAATAGCGGTCATCGTAACGGCAATCATTAAAATACCGTAAACAAGTGGACTTGACATCCAAGCGTGAGCTAAGATTTCATCTTTGGAATAGAATCCCGATAAGAACGGGAATCCGGCAATGGCTAAGGTTCCAATCAAGAATGTGATGTGTGTGATGGGGGTTAATTTTGATAATCCACCCATTTTACGGATATCTTGTTCATCCGACATGGCGTGAATCACGCTACCAGATCCCAAGAACAATAAGGCTTTAAAAAAGGCGTGTGTCGTTACGTGGAATAAAGCAACGGTATAAGCACCCATTCCTAAAGCAACAAACATCAACCCTAATTGTGAAACAGTAGAGTAGGCCAATACTTTTTTAATGTCGTTTTGACGCATGGCAATAAACGCTGCAACTACAGTTGTGGCAATTCCGATTACAAGGATGATGTCTTTGGTGGTTGGTGCCAATTCAAATAAGAAGTTGGAACGAACAGTTAAGTAGATACCAGCTGTTACCATCGTTGCGGCGTGAATCAAGGCAGACACCGGGGTTGGTCCTGCCATCGCATCTGGTAACCAGGTAAACAATGGTATTTGTGCGCTTTTTCCAGTTGCTGCTAAAAACAAACACAAGGTAATGGCTCCTGCCACTCCAGTATACAATTCTGGACTTGCGGTAATCATTTTTCCAATTTCAACGAATTCCAAAGTATGGAATTTGTTTAATAACATAAAAAGAGCGAACAATAATCCTGCGTCTCCAATGCGGTTCATGATGAACGCTTTACGAGCAGCTAAACTGTTAGCAATTCCTTTTTCAGTATCGTTGTAATGGAATCCAATCAACAAATACGAACAAATACCAACGCCTTCCCAACCGAAGAATAAAACGAAGTAATTGCTTCCCAATACCAAAAGAAGCATGGAAAAAATAAACAAGTTCAAATAGGTAAAGAATTTATGGTATCCTTCATCATGACTCATGTACCCCATCGAGAACAAGTGAATCAAGGATCCAATTCCAGTGATGATTAATGTCATCCAAATGGACAAGGAATCCAATTGGAAATTCGCATTCAACGAAAAATCATCGAACTTGGCTACTTGAAATAAATGAACAATCGTAGTTCCTTCTAGTCCAGAAAATAAGGTGAGTCCTAATAAAAAGGAAATGAACACAAGAAGCGTTGCCAAAGATCCGACAAGCAACTTAGGCAATTTTTTCCCAAGTGTTCCATTGATGGCTGCACCAACTAAGGGAAGTAGAATGAGGGTTAATAATAGCATATCTTTTTCCATGATTAACCGTTTAATTTGTTGAACATTTCAATATCAATGGACTTACTGTTTCGGTAGGCCATGATTAAGATGGATAATCCAATAGTGGCTTCTGCTGCAGCGACAACAATGATAAAGAAGACAAAGATTTGAGCCTCGCCATTGCCGAAAAACGTGGAGAAGGTCACCAAAAGTAAGTTCACGGCATTCAACATTAATTCGATGCACATCAACAGGACAATCATGTTTTTACGTGTCAACACGCCGATTGCTCCAATACTAAATAGCGCAATGGATACAAAAATGTAAAAATCCAAGGAAGCGCCAATGTTGTTTAATTGTTCCATAATAGTTGATTAGTCAATGACTTGTTTTTCGCGTTTCGCCAATAAAACGGCTCCAACCATCGCAGCGATGAACAGAATGGAAGAAATTTCAAATGGCACTAGGTATTTTGAGAAAAGTAAATTCCCTAGATTCTCAACAAGTCCAGATTCAGGAGTTTTCAATGCAGTGTAGCCTTTTCCGTATTGGAATGTGTCGCGCAAAGCAGTGATCATCACCAAAAACAAAGTTCCTCCTGCAATTAGGGCAGAAATCAATCCCAAGCGAGACGTTTCTGGTTCCATTTCCTTGTTTAAGTTAAGTAACATTAATACAAAAAGGAAAAGTACCATGATGGCTCCTGCGTAGACAATCATATTAACAATTGCTAAGAATTGCGCATTCATGAGGATGTACATGGCAGAGATAAAAAAGAAGGTAATTACCAAGTAAATTACACTTCGAATGGGATGTTTACTCAAGACCACCATCAATGCAGAGGCAATCGTTAAGCTTCCCAATATTACGGATATCATTTGTAAACTCATTTTTCAGTTCTTTTTCCGGTAAATTGTCTTTTCGTAATATCGATGCGGTCATCAATAGCCTCGACGAGCTTGTCTTTTCCGTAGATAAACTCATCGCGTTCGAATTCTGTAGTCACGATTCGATCTGTTAAGAATACGGCTTCTTTTGGACATGCTTCTTCACATAAGCCACAGAAAATACAACGCAACATGTTGATTTCATAGCTGGATGCATATTTTTCTTCACGGTACAAATGCTCTTCACCTTTTTTACGTTCGGCAGATGTCATGGTAATCGCTTCAGCTGGACATGCAACGGCGCAAAGTCCACAAGCGGTGCAGTTTTCGCGTCCTTGTTCGTCGCGTTTCAACACGTGTTGACCTCGGTAAACAGGAGCAAATACTCTGGTTTCTTCTGGATATTTGATGGTTTTGCGACGTCGTAGCATGTGCTTAAACGTGGTCATCATTCCACCTACAATCGCGGGAATGTAGATCTTCTCCCATAAAGTCATGGGCTTGTCCGAAACTACTTTTTTTCTATTCGTTAAACTTTCCATTTCTTCGATTCTATTACATCCATCCTTGGTTCCATGCTACTACAAGTCCTGTAATTAACATGTTCACTATGGCAACTGGGATTAATACTTTCCATCCTAAATGCATCAATTGATCAAAACGGAAGCGAGGGATTGTCCATCGAATCCACATGATGACAAAGATGAATAAGAAGATTTTGAGAGCAAAGGCAGCAATACTTAAAATTGCTAAGGTGTTTCCGGAGAAGGCATCCATTCCGGGGAAGTTATATCCTCCAAAGAACAGAATTGCCATAATTGCCGAAGACACGAACATCGATGTGTACTCAGAGAATAAATACAATCCCAATTTCATGGAGCTATATTCAGTGTGGTATCCTCCAATCAATTCGGACTCACATTCTGGCAAATCGAAAGGTGCGCGATTTAACTCCGCTAAAGAGGTGATGAAGAAAATGAAAAATGCAACTGGTTGATAAAAAATGTTCCAGTTCATTCCGTGTTGACTTTTCACGATGTCGTTCAAACTCAAACTTCCACTTAACATAACAATTGTAATGGCTGAAATCCCCATGGCTAATTCGTAGGAGATCATTTGAGAAGAGGCACGGATCGCTCCATAAAGTGAGTATTTATTATTCGAGGCCCAACCACCAATCATAATTCCGTAAACCCCAATGGAAACCACACCAAACACAAATAAGATTCCAATGTTGAAATCGGCAACTTGCAAACTGATGTCACGACCAAATAAGTTTAAATTGGTTCCCCAAGGAACAACTGCACTTGTAATTAATGCGGTGAACATGGAAATACCAGGTCCAATAATGAACAACCATTTGTCAGCCTTCGCAGGAATGAAGTCTTCTTTCAAAAACATTTTTGTTCCGTCGGCAATTGGTTGCAAGATTCCGAATGGTCCCGCACGATCCGGTCCAACACGGTCTTGAATCCATGCGGCTAGTTTTCGTTCAAAATACGTTTGATAGGCGGCTACTCCCAAGGAGATAAGGAATAACAATAATACCAAAGCGGATTTTTCTATGAGCATTGCTGTATCCATTATCCTATTTTATTAAGTCCTTTATCTATTTTCGTAGCGTACTTTCCTTGAGAAATTACAGAATGACGGTCGATTTTTCTTGGACCCGCAATGTTCCAAGCACTCACATCTTTTTTATCGAATCGACAATCGTTACAAATCCATGCTGTTTTGTCCTCTATGTTCTCCACTTCACCGTATTTGTCCTTGCGTGCAGTGACGCGGTAAATTTCGTTTCCGAACATCCAAACTACGGCTTTACCTGAACATTTTGTACAAGAGCATTCTGCCTCCATTGGTTTAAGGAACCAAACGCGGCTTTTGAAACGGAATGTTTTATCAGTTAGGGCCCCAACTGGACACACATCAATCATGTTTCCTGAGAAATCATTTTCTACTGCATTTTCGATGTAGGTACTGATTTCTGCATGCTCCCCACGGTGCATCACCCCATGAACACGTGAATCAGTCAATTGATTAGCTACGTGAACGCAACGGTAACACAAAATGCAACGATTCATGTGCAATTTGATTTTGTTTCCGATGTCGATTGGATCAAAAGTACGACGCTCCTCTTTGTAGCGTGTTTTTGCGGATCCATGCTCGTAACCTAAGTCTTGTAAATGACATTCACCAGCTTGGTCACAAATCGGACAATCCAATGGATGGTTGATGAGTAAAAACTCAACAACTCCACCACGGTTGTCATGAACGCGTTGACTTGTTTTATTTTTCACGACCATTCCGTCCATCACAGCTGTCGAACACGAAGCCATTAATTTTGGCATTGGACGAGGGTCAGCAGTAGATCCCGCAGCGACTTCTACCAAACACGTTCTACATTTCCCACCTGTTCCTGGAAGTTTGCTGTAATAACACATCGCTGGTGGAACGACTTCGCCACCAATTTGACGCGCTGCATTTAGAATCGTTGTTCCCGGTTCTACTTCAACTTCGATATCGTCAATAGTTACTTTAATCATAGCGCTTTTATCTCTTCAACACGAGGTTGGATTAAACCATAATTTCTTGTTTGTGCTTCAGCAGGATGCGTCACGTGCCATTCAAATTCTTCACGGAAGTGACGAATTGCAGCAGCAACTGGCCAAGCAGCAGCATCACCGAGCGGACAAATTGTATTCCCTTCAATTTTCTTATTGATTTCTTCCAATAAGCTAATATCCTCCATCGTTCCGTGTCCATATTCTAAACGATGCAATACTTTTTCCATCCATCCCGTTCCTTCACGACATGGCGAACATTGTCCACATGATTCATGCGCATAGAAACGAGCGAAGGTATATGTGTTGCGCACAATGCACTGATCTTCGTCGAACACAATGAATCCACCTGAACCCAACATAGATCCAGAAGCAAATCCACCATCTGCTAAACTTTCATAGGTCATTAGGCGATTTTCTCCTGCCGCTGTTTTCGTGACCAAATGTGCAGGTAAAATCGGAACGGAAGAACCGCCTGGAATACATGCTTTCATTCGTTTACCGTTGGCAATTCCTCGGCAGTAATCATCTCCATAAATAAATTCTTCTACGGAAACGCCCATTTCAATTTCGTAAACCCCTGGACGAACCAAGTTTCCACTTGCCGATATTAATTTTGTTCCGGTACTGCGTTCGATACCGATTTTTGCATATTCTTCACCGCCGTCATTGACAATCGGGACAACTGCGGCAATCGATTCAACGTTATTTACTACCGTTGGACATCCCCAAAGTCCTTTCACGGCAGGGAATGGTGGTTTCATACGTGGATTCCCGCGTTTACCTTCCAAGGATTCCAGTAATGCTGTTTCTTCTCCACAAATGTACGCACCTCCACCTGGAGCGACTACCAAGTCCAAGTCAAAACCGGAACCCATGATGTTTTTTCCAAGCATGCCATTGGCGTACGCTTCTGCGATTGCTTTCTCGAGGATATGCAATATGTACATAAACTCTCCACGGATATATATAAAGGAAAGATTGGCACCAAGTGCGTAGCTCGATGTAATCATTCCTTCGATCAATAAATGTGGAATTTTTTCCATTAGGTATCGGTCTTTGAACGTTCCCGGTTCGGACTCATCCGCATTACACACCAAGTGTCTTGGAACGCCATCCGGTTTCGCTAAAAAAGACCATTTCATTCCCGTTGGGAATCCTGCGCCACCGCGTCCACGAAGTCCGGATTTCTTCACTTCCTCCACCACTTCATCTGGCGTCATTTTTTTCAAGGCTTTTTCCACCGACGCATAGCCACCGTTTTTACGGTAAACATCAAATGTTTCAATGCCTGGAATGTGAACGTTCTCTAAAAGTAACTGTCTACCTGCCATAATGCTTAATTTAAGAGGGAAGCTTGGCGATAAGCTTCAATGATTTCGTCAACTTTTTCTTTCGTCAAATGCTCATGGAACTTATATTGACATTGCAACACTGGTCCATAGCCGCAAGCACCTAGACACTCCGCTGTTTTCAAGGTAAACATGCCATCCGTCGTTGTTTCACCGACTTTGATGTTTAATTTGTTTTCAATGTACGCAATGATGTCATCACTTCCAACCAACATACACGGTCCGGTGCGACACACTTCAAATACATAATTTCCAACTGGATTCAAGTGGAACATCGTATAAAACGTTGCGACCTCGTATACTTCAATTGGTTGAATATTCAATATTTCCGCCACTTTATTCATGGCTGGAACACTTGTCCAACCGAAATTGGTTTGAACAATATGTAGAATGCGGATTAAGGCACTTTTTTGTTTTCCTTCTGGGAACATCGCAATGACACGGTTGATTTCCGCCATCATTTCTGCGTTGAATTCCACTGGAGTTAAGTCTTGTTGACTTGGACTTGTAGCTTTCATATTATGCATCTAATTCACCAGCGATGACGTTCATACTACTTAAAGTTAAAACGGCGTCACTTATCGACATTCCTGAAATCATTTCGGGATATGCTTGGTAATAAATAAAACAAGGTCTTCTAAATTGTAAACGGTAAGGAGTTCGTCCACCGTCGGAAATCAGGTAAAAACCTAACTCCCCATTTCCTCCTTCAACAGAGTGATACACTTCTCCCGGAGGAATTTCCGTTTCACCCATGACAATTTTGAAATGGTAAATCAAGGCTTCCATGTTATTGTACACATCTGCTTTTGCAGGTAAGTAAAAATCTGGAAGGTCAGCCTTATAGGATCCTTCAGGTAAATTGTTGTAAGCTTGCTCGATGATGCGGATACTTTGACGAATTTCTTCTTGACGAACCATGAAACGGTCATACGTATCTCCATTTACTCCAACAGGAATAATGAAATCGAAATCCTCATAGGAAGAATATGGATGCATGGCACGAACATCGTAATCTACTCCCGTTGCTCTCAAGTTTGGACCAGAGAAGGAGTAGGCCAATGCGCGTTCTGCTGAAATTGGACCCGCACCTTTTGTTCGATCCATAAAGATTCGGTTGCGCGCCAACATGGAGTCAAATTCTTCAAATGCTTTTGGGAACGTTTTTAAGAAAGACTGCAATTTCGTATGAAAAGCAGGCGTAAAATCACGCTCGAATCCTCCAATACGACCAATGTTTGTTGTCAAACGCGCTCCACAAATTTCTTCGTACAACTCATAGATTTTTTCGCGTTCTGTAAATGGATAAAAGAAGCTAGTTAATGCTCCAGCATCCACTCCAATAACCGAGTTACAAATCAAGTGATCCGCAATACGTGCCAATTCCATGATGATGACCCTCATGTACTGAACGCGTTTCGGGATTTCTGCACCAATTAATTTCTCAACGGTCATTTCCCATCCCATGTTATTGATCGGTGAAGAACAATAGTTGAGTCGGTCTGTAATCGGTGTAATTTGGTTGTACGGACGTCGTTCGGAAAGTTTCTCAAACGCACGGTGGATGTATCCAACGGTTTGTTCGGAAGAAATAATTTTCTCTCCGTCTACTTTCAAAACGTTTTGAAAGATCCCGTGAGTCGATGGGTGAGTCGGTCCAAAGTTTATCGTTGCAATGTTTCCATCAATCGTCTCCGACGATTGAGCAAACGCTTCTTTTGTTTTTAATTCACTCATCTTTATAAGTTGTTTCGTCCAAAATAACGGTCATCTTTGTCCTCGCGAGTCGCATCCTCCAAGTGATATTCTTTACGCATTGGGAAATAATCCATGCTGTCCTCGTTCAAGATTCTTCTCAAATCGGGATGTCCAAGGAAATCGATTCCAAAGAAATCATAGGTTTCACGTTCCATCCAATTTGCTCCTGCAAAAACATCTACCAAGGAGGCAATGGATAACGCATCTTTGGATAAATAACATTTCAGCCGAAGTCTCGTTTGATTTTTCCAACTATGCAGTTGGTAAACAACAGCGTATTCACGACCTGCATCTTCTGGATAATGTACTCCTGCAATATTTGTCAAATAGTTGACGCTTAGAACCTCATGATTTTTCAACCATTCGATGATTTCATGTCCTTTCGTTGCAGTAACTTCAATGGTTAAAAGTCCATACGGTTCTTCATGAAACAACACATCGTTCGGGAAAGCTTCTTGAATCAAATTCAAGATGGCTTCGTTATTCAGCTTTTCCATCTTCGATTTCTATGTTATAGTTTTGCATCAAATGTTTGTATTCGTCACTGTAACGACGACGATTGGATTCATTTTTCACCAATTCGTGAATGTTCATGACTCCATCGATGATTTGCTCAGGTCTTGGAGGACATCCTGGTACATAGACATCTACCGGAATAATGCGGTCAATGCCTTGAAGAACACTGTATGTATCGAAAATACCCCCGGAACAAGCACAAGCGCCGACAGAAAGAACCCATTTTGGTTCAGACATTTGCTCGTATACTTTTTTCAATACGGGTCCAAGTTTTTTTGAAATGGTTCCTGCCACAATCAACAAATCTGCTTGACGTGGAGAAAAGGACATACGTTCCATACCGAAACGGGATAAATCGTAGGCACTTCCCATGGTAGCCATGAATTCGATTCCACAACAAGACGTTGCAAAGGGTAGGGGCCAAACGGAATTGGCACGAGCTAGTCCAATGGCTTTGTCTAATGTCGTCAATTGGTAACCTTCACCATTGATGACCTCTAAGTCTTCTATTTTTCCCATTCTAATGCTCCTTTAAGTCTAATGTATAAGAATCCAACAAGAAAGAATCCAACGAACATCAATAAGGCAAGTAGCCCTTCCATTTTTAATTCGTAGAAATTTACTGCGTATGGATAAAAGAAAATCACCTCAACATCGAACAAGACGAATAAAATGGCAGTCATGAAATAACGAATGGAAACAGGGAAACGCGCATTTCCTTCTGCTTCAATACCACATTCAAAGTTCTCGTCCTTGCGGTCGGAATTGATTCTTGGTGTTAGTTTGTGCGTGACAAATAGCGTGAAGATGACAAAGGCTCCCGCAACAATTACCTGTAAGAGTAAGGGGATGTAATTCACACTGGTAGAAATTTCTTGCATAAGAACAATTTTTGTTCGGTTCTTTAAATACCAACAAACCAAGTTCATATTGGTTTGTTAAAGCGACACAAATTTACTTTTTCCTTTCAATTCCTCAATGAAAATGTGCATAAAAAGGCAAAAAAAAAGCCCTCTCAATATGAGAAGGCTCTAATTTAGAATGATTATGGAAAAGGATTCCTTAGATTTTGATGCGAAGTCCAAGTGCGGAGTTCATTCCTGGACTAAAGTTCGTTCCAATTCCACTGATCGAATTGATATTTAAACTTGGTCGCGCTTCGAGGTACAGATGGAAAGGCATCCAAAATGAACGTTTTTTGCCAATACCGAAGTCAACACCCATTGGGATGTACAAAGATGCTCCCAATGAATTTTTGTTTTTAAACGATTCACTCGTTCCTGATCCGTAGTTGTTGTAGTTGTTTCCTGGTCCTTGGTAATATCCAACACCACTAGAATACTCCCAATAACGAATGTCCGTATTCGCTCGGTAACTCATTCCAAGGGAAGCGCCAAGTCCTGCATGTAAAGACCAACGTTTCTCTGGGAACATGCGGAAAATCATGGCTCCGTCTAAGCGAATTTGCTGGTTGGAATAGGTCATGTCATACGATTTGGTATGAGTCGTATCAATAAATGTTTGTTGACCAGTTTGAGAGGAAGTAAGGGTATCGTATGCGGCCGTTTCGGAAAATGACCCATGTGCGGACAATGCTCCGAAATTACCAATGTGTGAAATTCCTACTCGGAAAGTTACCTTTGGCATTTTTGCACATTGCAATCCCAATTGCAAGCTGTAGGAAGAGGATTGGTACATGCCAGGTGAGTTGAAACTAGGATAGCCATATGTTTGGAACTGACTAAAATCTTTTGTCAAAATGGTCGAACTTGGAGCAAGAACTTTAAAATCTGCTATGCTTCCTTGCTGCAGTCCACCATTTCCTGATCCACTAGAAATGTGAAATTCGCTAATTTTTAAGTTTTGTGAAAAGGCAGCGCCGCTGATAATAAAGGCGGCAATGAGTGTCATTTTTTTCATTTCATTTTATGATTTAAATTGTATGCTAAAACGTATCCCTTACTTTTTTATTTCATGTAACATGGTTTTTCTTTCACCCGTTGGAAACAAGAAACTAATGATATACGTTCCATTGCTCAGGTTATTTAGACGAATGCTTTCAAAATTGGTTACAACTTGTGTCATTATTGTTTTTCCACTCATGTCCATTACACTCATGTTAAAAGATCCAGCAGGTCCATTCGAAAGTGTGATGTCGCCATTACTCGGATTCGGATAAATACTGAGGTTTTTCAATGGCTTACTTGTTTCTATTCCCAATAACAAGGAAGGATCTTGACTGATGGTTCCCACTTTATTTATAATCCAATTATTCGGGTCTATGGTAAGGGTTCCGATGATTGTCCCTAAATTATATAAGCTGAATTGATCTTGGTTGGATTGTATGTCAAAGCGTACAATGGTATCCGCTTGACCTTGACGAAGGAATCGAATGTCAATTGGATTTGTAAATGTGGGTGTCACATTGGGCATCGATGACGTGTGTGAAATTTCCAAAGCGACATCATTTCCAATTTGATTCCATTTTACGGAATAGGTGGGATATCCTTCACCAAAATACCATTGATTGAAAAATGGAGTGAAATTCACAGAAGTGTAATTCTCCATGAATTGTTTGAATGTAATTCCTGTAGCGGTACTATCTTTATAGGCTACTTGAAATGCACGCAAGGCATTGAAAAAGAGGGAGTCATCTTGAACTAAATAGCGCATGGAATGGATGATTCCAGACCCTTTGTCGTAGGTTAATCGTCCATCGAAAATGCGACTTTCATTCAGGCTGTCCAACACCCAAACACTTCCTCCTGGTTGATTCATGATGCTGTTGTGAACTTGTTGCATTTTTGGACCTTCTTGACCAGGGTACAAATGTTCTAGCATCAAGTATTCACTGTAGGACGCAAATCCTTCGTTTAACCAAATGTCGCACCAAGAAGCACAAGTCACATTATCACCCCACCATTGATGTGCGAGTTCATGTGAGGTAAGGGACTTTTCGAAGAATCCTTGCGTTGTCATGGTTTGATGTTCCATTCCACCTGAAATCGGTGCCATGCAATGTCCATATTTTTCATCTTCAAAGGGATAAGGTCCATATAGGTCGTAATACAATTCGATAAATGCTGCCGTTTCATCTATGTCCGCTTGAAAATTGGGTAATGTTCCTGGGTTATCATAAATGTAGTTTTGAATCAAAATGGGATTTGGCGCTCCCACTGGATTGGCGTAGACGTTGTACTCAACATATTTTGCAACAGAAACGGAGATTAAATAATAATCAATGGGATGACGGTGTTTCCAATCGTAGCGCGTGAAGCCGTTTCCTAAGGGTGTCACATGTTCTAATAATCCGTTTGAGCCTGCTTTACAAGAATCCGGAACAGTGATTGATACGGCACAGGAATCGGCTTTGTCTGTTAAACTTTGTTTACAGGGAAACCACTCAAAGGCAGAAAAAGGTTCTGACAATGACCAGACTACTTTGTTTCCCCAAGATGGAGAAGCAGCAGCTGTCATACCACTTCCACCCAAAGGATTGGATTGTGCTGTTGGTGGCGTTCCATTGTAGTCGACGTCGATGATGAAGGATTGATTTGCTTGCGCATTCACTGGTACTTTAACAGCACTCAATACACGTGAAAATCCAACAGGAATGTTGTTCACTCTAATTTCGCTAATGTCTAGGCTCGAAAATAATTCAAACATTGCACTATCGATGAACTGTTTGGCTTTGGCATGTATGCTTCCAGTTCCACTTACGTGTGTGGAAATATTATTCATGGTTAAGTCCAACTGGTAAAAATGTACATCGTATTTTTCGGTTTCTGCTATTTGTGCGACTGTTAACGTGGCACTTTTTGTTTGTGAAATGCGATGATCGCGTTTGGAACAATGAATTGCCGTTTCTTGTGCGTATAGGTTCCATACGGAACAGGAAAGAATAAAAATGAAAAGTGCTTTCATAGAAAGGTATTATTTGGAACAATAAAAGTAATTGAATTCAATCTTGAAAGGTGAACCCCATCGTATTTTTTATGAAAATCATCTGGATGATACTTGTTAATTTGGTGTTAAACCTCCTTTTTTCATTTGCTTTACCATCGAATTACCATACATTTGCGTCATGAGATGGATTAGCTTCATGTTAATGCTATATTTTGCACTGTTATCCATGGCCCCTAATTGGCAAGGAGTACAGTTGTTGAATGCTTCTGCATTTTTGGAACATTATCAAGATTATCAGGCTAAATCCAATGAAGGAACGATTTTCACATTCATTCAAGAACATTATTTCAACAAAGTTCAAGATTTCGATAAAGAACACGAAAAATTACCATTCAAATCTACCGTTCAAGTAGCTGCCGTTTATTTCACTGAAAAATTTGAGGTTCCAACACCAGTCGTACAAATGAACGAAGAACTAATGATTGGAGGAAATCGAAACAATGGCAAATTGGATGCATTCATTTCGAATGATTTTCATTCCATCTGGCAACCGCCTCAATTGGGTTAATGACATCTGCAGCTCAGTCTGCTTCTCATTTTCATTGACCTTTTCATTTATTTTTTATGTTAAATCGAATCATTCATTGGTCGATTCACAACAAATTAATTGTTGCTGTATTGACGCTAGGAATCATCACGTGGGGAGTTTTTTCACTCTCGAATTTACCCATTGATGCCGTTCCAGATATTACAAACAATCAAGTTCAAATTGTCACGGTTTCACCTTCTTCGGGAGCGGAGGACATTGAACGTTTCGTCACTTTTCCCGTTGAACAATCGATGGCAACGACACCTGGAATTGAAGAAATTCGTTCCTTTAGCCGTTTCGGCTTGAGCGTTGTAACGATTGTGTTCAACGAAGACACCGATATTTATTGGGCGCGTCAACAAGTTTTGGAGAGACTATCCGATGCAAAAGCTTCCATTCCTCCTGGATATGGGGATCCTTTTTTAGCTCCGTTAAGTACGGGACTTGGAGAAATCTATCAATATACCTTAAAGGCCAAGTCAGGATTTGAAAAGAAATTTACTCCGACGGAATTACGCACCATTCAAGATTGGGTAATTCGTCGACAACTGCTTGGCGTCAAAGGTGTGGCAGATGTGAGTGGTTTTGGCGGAAACTTGAAAACCTATGAAATTGCCATTGATCCATTTTTATTGAAGTCGAATGGGATAACGGTCACTGATATTTTTCAAGCCATTGAACGAAACAATCAAAATACCGGGGGTGCCTATATTGAACGAAATTCCATGACGACTTACATTCGCACAGAGGGACTGATAGGGAATTTAACGGACATTGAAAATATTCAGGTAAAACACACTGAATCCTCCATGCCAGTCTTTATTCGGGATGTGGCCAAAGTACACTATGGAGCGGCAGTTCGATATGGCGCCCTAACATATAACACAGAGGGTGAAGCCGTGGGTGGAATTGTGCTCATGTTAAAAGGAGCAAATTCTTCTGAAGTCATTCACCTTGTGAAAGAAAAAATGGCTCAAATCGAATCAAACTTACCGGATGGAGTAGAATTAAATGTCTACTTGGATCGAACAAATTTGGTTGATCGCGCAATTACAACAGTGACGAATAACCTGATGGAAGGAGCTTTAATTGTGATTTTCGTACTGGTATTGTTGTTAGGGAATTTACGGGCTGGACTTATCGTTGCTTCCGTGATTCCTTTGGCGATGCTCATCGCCATTTCCTTAATGAATGTCTTTGGTGTTTCGGGAAATTTAATGAGTTTGGGAGCCTTGGATTTTGGACTCATCATCGACGGGGCAGTAATCATAGTTGAATCTACATTGCACGTGTTGTATCACCGTGGAAACGGGCAGTTGACGCAAAAGGACATGGATTTTCAAGTATATGAATCAGCTTCAAAATTTAGCAAAAGCGCAGTGTTTGGACAAATCATTATCCTCGTGGTGTATTTACCCATATTAGCTTTGGTAGGAGTAGAGGGGAAAATGTTTAAACCAATGGCGCAAACGGTCATCTTTGCGATACTCGGAGCCTTGGTGCTTTCATTGACGTATGTCCCGATGATTTCATCCATTTTCTTGTCCAAGAAAATCAATACGAAAGTCACATTCAGCGACCGAATGGTCAATGCCATCCGTGCCAGATACACTCCAACACTACAAACCTTGTTGCGAAAACAAAAATTGGTTTTGTCACTCATCGGTGTCCTATTTATCTTAAGTATTTTTGCTTTTAAACAACTTGGTGCTGAGTTTATTCCATCCTTGGATGAAGGTGATTTCGCAGTGGAAACGAGGTTGATGACAGGGACAAGCTTAACAAAAACCATTGAGGCGACAGGAAAGGCATCGCAGATTTTGTTGTCTAATTTCCCGGAAATCAAAACAGTGGTAGGTAAAATCGGAACGGCAGAAATCCCTACAGATCCGATGCCAATGGAGGCCTGTGATTTGATGATTATTTTAAAAGACAAGTCAGATTGGACTTCTGCGCATACGAAAGAAGAATTAGCGAATAAAATGCAGGCGAAATTGGAGGAAAGTTTACCGAATGTTTCGTTTGGATTCCAACAACCGATTCAAATGCGATTTAATGAGTTGATGACCGGAGCGAAACAAGATGTGGTGGTGAAAATTTACGGAGAGGATTTCGAAAAATTAGCGAAATATTCCAAGCAAATAGGATCCATTGCTTCCAAGATTCAAGGAGTGCAAGATGTATATGTAGAGGAAATGAGTGGTTTGCCTCAAATGATTGTGTCCTATGACCGTGAAGCATTGGCAAAATACGGCGTTTCACTAGATGAGGTGAATCGAGTGGTGAATTTGGGATTTGCAGGACAAGCCTCGGGATTTGTATTCGAAGGCGAAAAACGCTTTGAACTTGTGGTCAAATTGAAACCGGAATTCCGCGATAACATTACCGATTTAAGTCAGCTTTTTATTGGAAATGATGCCGGACAAGAAATTCCGATTTCTGAGTTGGCACAAATTTCCCTTAAGAATGGACCAAATCAAATTCAACGCGATGATGCCAAACGTCGTATTTTGGTTGGATTCAATGTGCGTGGTCGCGATGTTGAAAGCATTGTAAAAGAATTGGAAGGTGAAATGAAGAAGAAAGTCCAGTTCGATACAGGGTATTTCCCGAAAATCGGTGGAACCTTTGAGAATTTGATTCATGCCCGTGATCGGTTGATGATTGCCGTACCTGTTTCCTTGTTGCTGATATTCTTTTTATTGTACTTAACGTTTCAATCTGTGAAACAAGCGGCACTGATTTTCTCTGCCATTCCCTTGGCGTCGATTGGAGGGATTTATGCGTTGTTTTTTAGAGATATGCCGTTCTCCATTTCTGCCGGAGTTGGATTCATCGCCTTATTTGGAGTGGCCGTGCTCAATGGAATTGTACTGATTGCAGAATTCAATTCACTGAAGAAAAGTGGACTTCCCTTGATGATGGTCGTGATTCGTGGTACAGCTTCTCGATTGAGACCTGTTCTACTAACCGCCGCTGTTGCTTCACTCGGATTCCTTCCAATGGCACTTTCTCATGGAAGTGGGGCGGAAGTACAGAAGCCCTTGGCGACTGTGGTGATTGGCGGATTAATCAGTGCGACCTTATTGACTTTGTTTATTTTACCAATCTTATACGTGATTTTTGAAAAACCTTTGAGAAGAAGGAAACGAAAAAATGCCACCTTGTTGATTTTGCTGATGTGCAGCATTCCGAATCTTTTTGGACAGCAAAACTTGAATTACGAAAAGGCTGTTCAAGTCATGACAGAACGAAATGGTCAATACAAAGCTGCTTTGATGGAGCAAGGAAAACAGGAACTCATCGGTAAATCGAATGCGGTGATTCCTTCCACTACAATAAACGGTATGGTAGGTCAATACAATTCCTACTATAAAAAGGACAATAACATCACGATCAATCAAACCATTCCTTTTCCGACGACCTTTCGAGAGGAAAAAGAATTAGGGGTTGAAAAAGGGAAATTGGCCCAGATTGAGTCCTTACTTTTGTTGCGTGATTTGGAACAACAATTGGCCTTGTCTTTTGATCAATACGCTTATTTTCTGTCGCAAATTAATTACCTCAAAGGATTGGATAGTTCCTTTCAGCAATTGGAAGAAAAATCAAAGGTACGTTTGGAATTGCAGGACATCAGTCGCTTGGATTATTCCTTGGTGCAAACAAAACGAATGCGTTTAGCGAATGACATCACTTTATTGGAGTCACAGTTACGAGGTGAGAAACGAAAAATCGCAACATTGTTGAATGTGGAAGAGTCGTCGTTTTCCCTGGAAGAATCAAATTACCAAGTGAACTTAAATTCCAGTCAAGTGACAGATGTGAATAATCATCCTCTGATGCAATGGTATCAGCAGCAAAATGACATCTATTTGCACGAAAAACAGTTGAATCTATCACGCCAATTGCCAGAATTCAACTTGGGCTATTTTAATCAAACGCTTGTTGGTGTGCAAAATGTAAACGGTGTGGATACAAAATTTACGCAAGCGAACCGTTTTCAAGGATACATGTTTGGAACAAATGTCCCATTGTTTTGGGGTTCCTACAAAAACCGTAATCAAGTGACGGCTTTGTCGATGCAGCAAAATGAAATGGAGTCTGAACAAAGCAAACAAGCCATGCAACGAACATTGATTCAGTTAAATGAACGATTAGCGCTGTTGTCGGTTAGTTTGGATAAACTAGGCGGACAATTAACGAAGGAACTTCGTTTTCTAAGCGAAGATGCCAAAGTGAAATTTGAAGTTGGTGAAATTTCCTTCATTGAATACTTACAAATACAACAACAACGAAGCGAATTGGAATTAACTTATTTGCAATTAATCAATCAGTATAATCAAACGAGTATCCAATTGAATTGGTACCGCTAACAAATAAAATCATGAAAAAAATACATTTTTTCCAACCTCTGAACGTTATTGTCGTTCTGTTAACGATGATTTCTTGCTCTACAAAATCTCCTGAAACGAATGCAACTGCCAAGCCAGGTGCTTCTGGAACTGTTTTATCCTTGACAGGAAAGCAAGTCATTTCACTGGGAATTAAAAGCAGCGAATTGACCAAGTCCTTCATGGGGATGAGCATTTTTGCAAATGGAATGATTGATGTTCCACCGCAAAATAAATCGTATATCTCGGTTCCTTTTGGTGGCTACATTCGCGATATCAAAGTCTTGGACGGAATGCGCGTTTCAAAAGGAGATGTATTGTTAGTGGTCGAACATCCTGAAATCATTCAGCTACAGCAGGATTATTTAGAAGTCCAAGGAAACATGGAATTCTTGAAAGCTGAAATGGATCGTCAAAAACAATTGTTGGACAAAGAAGCGGGTAGTGCTAAGAATTTCCAACAAGCAAAGAGCAATTGGCAAGTCGCGCAGGCGAAACTTTCTGGACTTTCCATCAAGCTAGAAATGGCGAATGTGAATGTTTCAGCCTTGAAAAATGGCAACATCCAACGCGAACAAAAAATCCGCTCTCCCTTCGCAGGTGTGGTGACCAAAGTCAATACGAATGTAGGGACCTTCGCTGATCCTAAAGATAATTTATTGGAAGTTATTGATTTGCAGCATGCGCATGCGGAATTGACGGTGTACGAGAAGTACTTAAAGATGCTAAAATTAAATCAGTTAGTAGACTTGACTTTTGTGGATTCAGAGGAAAAAACGACCGCGAAAATTTTCTTAATTGGACGTGAAATTGGTCAGGACCGAACGTTCAAAGTGCATTGTCATTTTGATAAATTACCAAAAGAAATTGTACCAGGTTCCTACTTGAAAGCGGAAATCAATACGGATGAAATGGAACACATCGTTGTTCCTACCGAAGCCATCGTCAATTTTGGCGGAAAGGATATGATCTACGTGACAACGGATAATCGTCATTTTATTCCGGTAGAAATCGAAATTCTATCCACACAAGGTGAAAAATCGGCCATTCAAGCCATTAACGAAATGGATTTTATCAATCGAAAATATGTAAGCAAAGGTGCTTATGAACTTTTATCAACCATGAATAAAGAAGAAGAATAATATGAACACAAAAAAAATCAATGCGTTTTTAGGTGCGATCCTGCTTTGTGCTATCGTTGGCCTCAGTTTGAACTCTTGTGAAGGAGCGTTTAATTGCCATGAAGACAACATTAGTGCAGCTGGATCAAATAAAAGTCACAACAAAGGACAAAACTGCATGGTTTGTCACCGATCAAGCGGAGAGGGAGAAGGCTGTTTTATTGCTGCCGGCACCGTCTATGACATGAACATGATGAACACGATTTCCAGTGGAAAAGTTGACTTTTACACCGGTCCAAATGAAACTGGGACCTTAAAACAAACGGTTTTGATTGATGGAAAAGGAAACTTCTATACCACCGCAAAGTTTAGTCCAGAAGGATTGTATCCAGTAGTGACTGGTCCAACTGGAAATAAAAAGATGATGGGTTCTTCCCTTTCTTCCGCGGCATGTAACTCGTGCCACGGTGTGTCGACAGACAAATTATGGGTTGACTAACGCTTTTCTGCGTTCAACTTCAGCGATAAAGAGCTCCTCGTTTTCAGGTGAAATGAGGAGCTCATCGTATTTATTATAATGCATAATTAGACATTTCCACGAGGTACTCATTTTTATACCTGCGTACAAACCAGTTGCCTTTTCGAACCTACGAATGGATGTAACAGGAATGGTTTTCTTGAAAACGTACATGGTTTGACAGACCAATGTTTCATCATCGATGAAGGTGTAATATGTGCTTTTCACGATTAAATAAAAGAGGATGCCCAACAATAACCAAGTTCCTCCCAGGATAAAAATGGGTGTAAGATCCTTTTCCTGCCAGTAAATCAATCCGCAAATGCTTCCATAGGGAATAAGAATGGCAAGCCAAACATAGAAAATATACGGATCTCGCTTACCGTTGAAGCGCATGTTTACCAAGCAAAAAGTGGACGATGTGACATCAATTCATTCACTTCTTTTCTCACTTGAGCAATCGCATTTGCATCATCACGGTTCATCAAGGCACGGTCAATGAGGGAAACGATGCGTTTTATTTCATCCTCTTTTACGCCTCGGGTTGTAATGGCAGGCGTTCCAATGCGAATTCCAGAAGTGACAAACGGAGATTCGGTATCATACGGAACCATGTTTTTATTCACGGTAATGTCCGCCACAACCAATGCATTTTCTGCATCTTTTCCAGTAATGCCTTTCGAGCGTAAGTCTACTAGCATGCTATGATTATCCGTTCCTCCAGAGATGATAGAATAACCTAAATTCACTAATTCCTGTGCGAAAACAGCAGCATTTTTTTGCACCTGTTTCATGTATGTGGTATAGGATGGATCCAATGCTTCACCGAAGGCAACTGCTTTGGCTGCAATGACATGCTCCAGTGGTCCACCTTGAATTCCTGGAAACACAGCTGCGTCCAGTAAAGCTCCCATGCTGCGAAGGTTTCCATTGTTCCATTTGATCCCGAAAGGATTCTCGAAATTGTGACGCATCATGATAATCCCGCCACGTGGTCCGCGAAGTGTTTTGTGCGTGGTGGAAGTCACAATGTGACAATGGTCTAAGGGATCATTTAATAGCTTCGCTGCAATCATTCCGGCTGGATGTGAAATATCTGCCAGAACCAACGCACCAACTTCATCAGCGACTTTTCGAATGCGTGCATAATCCCAATCTCTCGAATAGGCGGAGGCACCACAAATGATCATTTTTGGTTTCTCGCGTCGCGCTGTTTCTTCCATTAAATCATAGTCCACCATGCCTGTCTCTTTCGAAACCCCGTAGAAAAAAGGTTGGTAAAGTTTTCCTGAAAAATTAACAGGTGATCCGTGTGTTAAATGTCCACCATGCGACAAGTCAAATCCCAGAATTTTATCACCTGGATTCAAACAAGCCAAAAACACAGCTGCATTTGCTTGAGCTCCAGAGTGTGGTTGGACATTTGCCCAAGTGGCACCGAATAATTGACACAAGCGATCGATGGCTAATTGCTCGACTTTATCCACCACTTCACATCCGCCATAATAGCGTTTTCCAGGAAGTCCTTCCGCATATTTATTCGTTAGAACGCTTCCCATCGATAACATAACTTCGTCGCTGACAAAATTTTCTGAAGCGATGAGTTCAATGCCATGAAGTTGACGGTTTTTTTCTGCTGTGATTAAATCGAAAATTGCTTGATCTTTCATGTCTTTCTGTTTGTTTTACAAATATCGTAATTAAAGTCTTTTTATGTGTGCTAAGGTGTGACTGAATTTTTCATATTCTTCATTCCAAATGCCTTGTGCTTTTAATTCGTCGATGCGAACTCGTCCAGAAGCATGGATGATTTGCTTTGATTCGCCCATGATTCCAACGTGGATGATTTTCCCGTCGGCATTCGAGAAATAAGCGAGGTCATTTGCTTGGATGTCCGCGAAATCGATGTCCGTTCCAATTTCCGCTTGCTCGTAAGCATCACGCGGTAAGTTGTATCCGTGTAAGCGAAAGACTGCTTGAACAAATCCAGAGCAATCGATTCCGAAAATGGATTTCCCACCCCATAGGTAAGGTGCATTCATATAGTCAAGAGCATCTTCCCAAAGTGATTTTTTGGCTTTGATTGCATCAGGCTGCTCAAAAGAAAAGTCCCCAATTTCGAAACTTGATTCTTCTCCAACAAAACTACCTTTTGAGGTGTAAATCGTTCCGAATTCCGCCTGCAAGCTTTGAATGTGAAGTGTTTGGATACTTGAAGAGTCCATCCAACGACGAAATTCTTTTTCAGTCAAAGGAAGCGCATGTTTGATGTCGATAAATCCTTCATAACCATCTAAAACGGTTCGGATTTTAACCCAAGGATTTCCGTATTCGATAACTTCAAACGTTTCTCCAAAGATGAGTTGAGAAACCATTTCTGACCGGTCACTTGCTTCTCTTCGAATTGGTGAGACGGAAACAAAACAAAAAGCCTTGGTTTGACTTGGACTTATTAATTTTAAATTGTTCATATCGTAAATCAAAAGTAGAAAATTAAAACTGATTATTGCCTAATTTTACCACTGTATCCATGGAAAACGAGCGACTCATACTGGTAACCAACGATGATAGCGTGAATGCAAAAGGCATCCATGCGCTTGTAGAAATGGCTACGCAATTTGGACGAGTCATCGTTGTTGCGCCAGATAAGCCACAATCGGGCATGGGGCACGCCATTACAATAAATCACCCACTACGTCTCGCGGAAACCACTATTTTTGGCGCCGTTGAAGCCTTTTCCTGTTCGGGAACGCCGGTAGATTGTGTGAAACTGGGCATATATGAAGTCCTGCACCGAAAACCCGATTTGATTTTGTCCGGAATCAATCATGGTGAAAACTCCTCGACGAATGTCCTGTATTCGGGAACAATGTCCGCAGCGATTGAAGGCGCCATGGAAGGAATTCCATCGATCGGATTTTCATTGGCAGATTTTGATGCAAATGCTGATTTTGCAGCAACACAGTATTATGGTGCAAAAATCATTCAGCAACTTTTAGATCGTCCCATTTCACCCAGTGTTTGTTTAAATGTAAACGTACCTAAATTGAATTTAGACGCTATTCAGGGCATTCAAGTTTGCAAGCAAGCGCATGCTTATTGGGCAGATCGGTTTGAGCGAAGAAAAGATCAGTTTGGACGAGATTATTTTTGGCTAACTGGTGAATTTGCAGCTGTAGACCAACGTCCAGATACGGATTTAAAAGCTTTAAAGAATGGATTTGTGAGCGTTGTTCCAACACATTTTGATTTAACATCTCACGAAACTTTACAACAAATAAAACATTGGAAAATATGAAGAAAGTAACCAAAGAACATGTATTCGGATTTTTAATTGGCTTATTGACACCCATTGTTTTTTTGCCGGTGATTGTCTTTGTCTTGTCGCAATCGAATCGCTCTGAATTCTCCTATCTGTGGCATCAGGTCTTAGACTCTGTTGAATATCAAAGTCGGTACTTGTCTTTGGGTTTAATCCCGAATTTAGGTTGGTTTTACCTATTCTTAAATCGTGAGAAATATGCTTACACGAGGGGAATTATTTTCGGAATGCTTCTTTACGCTCCATTTATGGTGTACGTGAACTTAATTAGATAATGTCGAAGAAACGTGTCTTTATTATCAGTGGCGAAGCTTCGGGCGATTTGCATGCGGCCAATTTAGTGCGCGCATGGAAAATAGAAAGTCAGCAGTTTGAATTTGAGGCTTGGGGTGGCGATCGCCTACAAGCGGAAGGAGTGACCATTCGCAAACATGTGCGCGAATTGGCTTTTATGGGATTCGTAGAAGTGCTTCAGAATTTACCGACCATCCTCAAAAACTTTAAAACGTGTAAAGCTCAAATTACTGCCTTTCAAACGGATGTACTATTATTGGTCGACTATCCAGGATTTAATTTGCGCATGGCAAAATGGGCAAAGCAGCAAGGAATAAAAGTAGTGTATTACATTTCTCCAACCATTTGGGCTTGGAAAGAAAACCGCATTCATCAAATCAAACGCGATGTGGATCGCATGTATACGATTCTTCCCTTTGAAAAAGCATTTTACGCGAAACATGGAATGGAGGTCCAGTATTTCGGCCATCCCTTGCTCGATGAAGTGCACCGTTTTAGATTGGAAAATAGAGGGCAACTCAAGTTTAAGAATGATAAGCCGATTTTAGCCTTGTTGCCAGGGAGTAGAAAACAAGAACTTCGTAAGAAACTTCCAATTATGTTGGAAGCGGCAAGAGCATTTGAGAATGAATTTCAAATTGTGTTGGCTTGTGCGCCAAATGTAAGTTTGGCTTTTTACAAAGCGTTGATTCAAGATCATCCGGTGCAACTGGTGGAGAATCAAACCTACCAAGTCTTAAACCAAGCAAGTATGGCATTGGTGACATCTGGAACGGCGACACTTGAAACAGCGTTGTTTCGCGTTCCTCAAGTGGTTTGTTATAAAAGTTCAGCGCTTTCCTACCGAATTGCCAAAGCTCTCGTGAATATTAAATTTATTTCCTTGGTCAATTTAATCATGGATAAAGAAGTTGTTCGGGAGTTGATTCAGCACGAGTGTACAGCCAAGTTGATGCGAGCGGAATTGGAAAAATTACTTCCCGGATCGGATCGAAGAAATCAACTATTGATGGATTATGAAGAATTGATTCAGCAACTTGGTGACCATGGTGCAAGTGAGCGGATGGCAAAAGATTTAACTCAAAATTTAGGGGCATAGGTGAAAGGACTGATTTCCATAGTATGCTTCTTGTTTGTGTTTTCATTGAAAGCACAGAACATTCGCATTGGACTATTTTCTGATAAATCCATCAAAGAGTTGGAAGGAATTGTTGGCAAAGGAAGCTATTTCATTTTCAAAGATTCTACCTTATTGGCTAAAATTGGTCCGGCAGATGTGTTCAAAGCGAATTATGTCGGGGGACTCATTCGAGTAGTGGTGAATGGAACCGAAAAGGGGAGGGCAAAGTCCATTCGCGTCATTCAAGACAAACAAGAAGACTACCTCCAATTGCGCCTGCTTCAACCCGTTGCCAAACAGCGTTCATACGAAGGAGATTTTGATTTAGAAATTCGCAAAGAAGCGATTAATTTAATCAACAACCTCGATTTGGAAACGTATCTAGAGGGCGTGGTGGAGTCGGAAGGTGGACCAGGTCAAAAAATTAATTTTTACAAAGCACAAGCGGTCATCAGTCGAACCTATGCCATGAAATATTGGAATAAGCACAAAGAGAATGGTTACAACCTGTGCGACCGGGTACATTGTCAGGCTTATTTACATCACCGAAGTGCTTCGGTAACCATAGACTCGGCCGTACATCAAACCCGAGGATTGATCATGGTAAACGAAAACGGAGAATTGTATCCGACTTATTTTCATGCGAATTGCGGTGGACAAACATCCGAGCCGCATTATGTTTGGAATGAGGAAATACCAAATTTATGTTCATTTAAGGATACCTTTTGCATTCATACGCAACAAGCGAAATGGGAAAAGAAAATCCCGAAGGATCAATGGATCAAATTTTTAGTAGATAAATACGATTATCCTGTCTGGGATTCTACGAGTTATGACCGACTAACACATTACGTGCAGGATCAACGAGATGCCTTTTATATTCATCCCATTTACGGGATTCCCCTTAGGGACATTCGCGAACAGTTTAAATTGAAGTCCACGTTTTTTGATGCAGAAATCATCGGAGAGGATGTTTTGTTGCACGGACGTGGATTTGGTCACGGCGTTGGACTTTGTCAAGAAGGAGCGATGAATATGGCGAAAAGGGGATATACCTTTGATCAGATCTTGGGGTACTATTATCCCCAAATGATGTTGGTTGATCGGAATAACCTTATTTATAAGTGATCACGAAGATTTCTTCATCATCGCGTTTAAAGAATTTCTCAGAACGCGCATACGCCTCTAAATAATCTGGATTTTTCAACCTGCGTAAGGTTTTTTTCGTGTCCTTTAATTGTTTGGACATGTTCACGTTTTGCTCGGTAATCTGAGCTAATTTTCTTTTTTGGGAAATCAAGGTGAAAATATCCCAATCATCTAAAAATAGAAAGTAAATCATGAATACAATTCCTGTAAGGATGTATTTATTCTTCAGATATGATGGTATGTTTAATTTCATACATCAAATATACGCGCATAAAAAAAAGGAAGTGTGAAACTTCCTTTTTAGTTTTTAAGATCGAAATGTTCATTTATTCCGTTTCGAAGCTATTGTATTTTTTCTCGTAAAAGGCAATGAAGTCTTTGTCGTATTCAAACCATTTTGCGACTTGTCTCAACATCGCACGCGCATTGACAGTTGACTTATCACGTAAAATCATTTGTTGAGCGGATAAAATAACTCCAGTGCGCAACGCTGCTTTGTCGGCATCGGTGAAGTTATCTAAAGAGGTCATTTTCATTAAATTTGGTAGTTCCGTTTTCCAGATTAAGTTCGCAGTTTTAGCGTCCTTATTTTGAAAACGAATGGCTGCTTCAATGAATTTAATACCAATTGGATTTTTCGTAATGGACGAATATTGCTCGACTGCATCCAACATTTCAGAAGTCACTTCAGACAATTTTTCCTTATTCGTATTGGTGTAAAGCACTGGATATCCGTCCTCATCCTCCAGGCGATAAATGACACCGTTGTTTAGGACTTCACTTTGGAAATTATTTAACCACATTTCGTGAATCGGCATGCGAAAGATTCCATTTTCATCTTTTTCAATAGCAGTTGCAGTCGCCGTAACAGCTTCGTCAAATGGATCTTGAATCGCTGGGTCTTTGATGTCCTTGCGGTACATACCATAGAATCCTTTTGCTAGGAAAATATAAGGCGTTGGGTCATTCGCATATTTTGGTTTTACCACATAATCGGATGCGCGTTTCACCAACTTCACAAAATTACTATCCGCATGAATTTGTGTCAATTCATCTAAGTTGTTTGTGACGGTAATGAAGTTGTCCCGATCTTCCGAAATATCGAATTCCTCTTCTTCCACTTCTCCATTTTTCAATTTCTTTGATTTTGAATAGGTTACAGATAGAGAAACACTGTAATTTCCAACACGTTTGAATTCTACTTCAATGATGTCTGATTTTTCATCACCTTTTGTGAATGCCCAATCTTTGTCTTTTGTTCCAGAAATGGTCCAAAGTGTACTTACTTTTTTTGTTCCTGCCGGAGTAAAAATGGATTTCATCTCGATGCGATTGGTTTTGCTTCCTTCGTCATCCAACGTGATCACACGTTTAGACTCTTTTAATTGCAAGCTTGGTTGTTGCGCAACTAAGGAACTTGTCATCCATAATAGGCTAAACAATCCAGTTAAAATCATTTTTCTAGAAAACATAAGCGTTGTTTTTTTTAAGGGGCGTTTTCAATTATTGTGCCGAATTTACAAAAAATTATTCATGACTTTGAATCAGGAGTGCTAATATCTCTTGAGCCGCCTTCGCAATCTTTGTTCCAGGACCATAAATACCGAAGACACCTGCGTTAAACAAATAGTCATAATCTTGCTGCGGAATGACTCCTCCTGCGACTACCATGATGTCAGATCGATTCAATGCTTTTAGTGCTGCAATGACCTCTGGAACCAGCGTTTTATGTCCGGCTGCGAGCGAAGAAACACCAAGTACGTGAACATCGTTTTCCACTGCTTGCTTTGCTGCTTCGGATGGTGTTTGGAACAAAGGTCCAATATCTACGTCAAAACCGATGTCTGCAAAGGAAGTCGCAATGACTTTTGCGCCTCGGTCATGACCATCTTGACCCATTTTAGCAATCATGATTCTTGGTCGTCTTCCTTCCAATTTCGCAAAGCGCTCTACGAGTTCCTTTGCTTGAATAAAATCTTGATCTTTCATAATTTCTTTCGAGTAAACACCACTAATGGAGCGAATCACCGCTTGATAACGTCCGTAAACGCGTTCGAGTGCAGCTGAAATTTCTCCAAGTGTACATCGGGCCTGTGCAGCACGAATGGCAATTTCTAACAGGTTTCCGTTTTTTTCTTTGGCAGCAACTTCTAATTCCTTCAACAATTCAGCGACAAGATCTTCCTTTCGATTTTCTTTTAATGCGTTTAATCCTGCAATTTGAGCATCGCGTACTTTGGTATTGTCAATCTCAAGAATATCAAAGGCTTGTTTTTCTTCTGTTTGATAACGGTTGACTCCTACAATGATTTCTTGTGAAGAGTCAATGCGCGCTTGTTTCTTCGCTGCGGCTTCCTCAATGCGCATTTTTGGAATTCCTGTTTCAATGGCTTTTGCCATGCCGCCCAATTCTTCAACTTCTTGAATCAAGGTCCAGGCTTGATTCACTAACTCATTTGTCAGGGATTCAATGTAATAACTTCCTGCAGTTGGATCAATAAACGAAGTAATTCCTGTTTCTTGCTGCAGGTAAATCTGTGTGTTTCGAGCAATGCGCGCCGAAAAATCCGTTGGCAATGCAATGGCTTCATCCAAGGCATTGGTATGCAAGGACTGTGTTCCGCCAAGCGCGGCGGAAAGCGCTTCAATGCACGTACGAGCGACGTTATTAAACGGATCTTGTTCCGTCAAGGACCAACCAGAGGTTTGACAATGTGTGCGCAAGGCAAGTGACTTTTCTGATTCGGGCTGAAAAGCTTGTATCAATTTCGCCCAAAGCAAACGTCCCGCACGTAATTTTGCAATTTCCACATGGTGATTCATTCCAATAGCCCAGAAGAAACTGAGTCGGGGAGCGAACTCATCGATTTTTAAGCCAGCATTCAAGCCTGTTCGAACGTATTCGATGCCATCTGCTAACGTATAAGCCAATTCAATCGCTGCGGTCGCTCCGGCTTCGTGCATGTGGTATCCGGAAATACTGATCGAATTGAATTTTGGCATGTTTTGCGAAGTGTACGAAAAGATATCCGCAATGATTCGCATCGATGGAGTAGGTGGATAAATGTACGTGTTGCGTACCATAAACTCCTTTAAAATGTCGTTTTGAATGGTTCCGCTTAATTGGTCCAACCCAACTCCTTGTTCCAAAGCGCTGGCAATGTAAAACGCCATTATGGGCAAAACAGCGCCATTCATGGTCATTGACACGGACATTTCTCCCAAAGGAATTTGATCGAATAAACGTTTCATGTCCTCAATGGAGTCAATCGCCACACCTGCTTTTCCAACATCTCCTTTCACGCGTTCATGATCGGAGTCGTATCCGCGATGTGTCGCTAAGTCAAATGCCACAGACAAACCTTTTTGTCCAGCGGCAAGATTTCTTCGGTAAAACGCATTGGACTCCTCTGCAGTAGAAAATCCAGCGTACTGACGAACGGTCCATGGTTTCGAAACATACATCGATGCATAAGGTCCGCCAAGAAAAGGCGCAAATCCCGAACGATATTTTGTATGCTGTATTTCGGAAAGATCCTGTTTCGTGTAACTTGATTTCACAGAGAATCCTTCGTTGGTCAGTTGTTCTTTCGGTGCAAGTGTTTCCGTAGAATGAGAACCACTAAAGGCCTCTATTTGGGATAAATCAATTTCTTTCATCTGATCCATTTAGTTCAAAATTCATAAAGTTCATTCCCATATAAGTTGGTAAGGTAGACCAATTTTTAACCTTGCTTTTATCTGAATTCAGATAGGCATTTATTCCGATGAATGATCTCGTTCCATTTTTGAATGCTTCCAACTGCTTGTTTCTACTTTGTAGAACGCTTGCCATGATCTGTTCGTCCGCTTCCTCCTTTGTTAGTTGACTGCATGATTGAACGCGAGACCACGTTTTTTCGATGAATTGAATGCTCAAAGCTTCCACCATGTGACTTCCTTTCATGGGGTCATGTACCCAATCGAAATGGGCTTCTTCCAACAGTAAATTGGAAATGTTTAAGGACATTCGCAAAGAAAAGTCCTCTTTTCCTTCCACTGAAAATTCATCCCAAGGATGAATCGCTATTCCGTGAACACCACCGGCATAAGCAGACATCGCTTCGGTTGTTAGTCGTAATAAATTGGTGTAGGGATCCTTCAAGGATTTATTGGTCCAGCCAAGCTCAGCGATCAAGCGATACGCAGATGCTTTTTGGTGAATGTTATCCAGTTTTTGAATCAAATAATGTAAGGCTCGAACTTTTGCAATTTGAACAAAATAATTGGCGCCAATACCAATACTGAATGTAACTTCAGAAGATCCGCCAGTACTTAAATGACGGTGATATTGAAGCAAGATGGCTGTCAATTCTGTGATGCTATTCCCACCAATCTGTTGGATGGAAAAACCATCGAAAAAAGGACGCGTTCCTTCCAGTTGAAGTCCAAGTTGCTGATCTACTAGTACGTGTATTTGGTTGATTTCAGATTCACTTAGTTGTGTGCGTAGCTGAATCCATTCTGCTTCATTTCTAACCTGTATTTCGACTTGGATATAGGAAAGTTCTACTTGTTCCAAAATGCGTTTCCAGTTCGTATTTTCCTTTTTACTTTGGATGAACAAGGCATTCGCTCCGGACATCAAAGCAAGTAAAATGCGTCGATTGCTTTCTGCTTCATCGTGAACATATTCGAAGTGAATCGTATCTAAGGTAAGTTCGCGGGCTATTTGTTGAAATTCAATCGGTTGAGTTGGAATATCAGTAATCAAAAGATTCAAATCCTCGATGGGATCCTCGAACCTCATTCGGTCAGCATGTTCGCGCAGTTCTTTTTGAATTTTTAGCACCCAATCTTCTTGGGAAACGGCTTCAAAAGGGTAAGTTATATTGGCCATGTAGGACAGTGATTTCATTTTTTTCAAATATACACAGAAGTTTGAATGGGAATGATCTTAAACGATTAGAATCGATAAGTTATAGGCTATTTCGTTTGAAAAATGTACATTAGTTCCTAGATTTTTTTTCGGTGAAACACATTTTAAGCTTCTTTCTTCTTTGTTGTTCCCTCCAATGCTGGAGTCAAGTATATGTGTCCAATAGCGCACGTAGCTTGTCCATGTCGAACGCAAGCGTTGCGCTCAACGATGTCTGGGCACATGTGAATAATCCTGCGGCTTTGGTCGGTTTGAAAAAGCAGAGCATTGGAATCTCCTACCAAAATCGTTTCGGCGTTAAAGAAATGCAGTCCCAAGGATTGGTTTATGCACTTCCTTTTAAGCGCATGGTTTTTTCCGTTGGTAGTCAATGGTATGGCTATCAACAATTTCGTTCGTTGAAAAATGGACTAGGAATGGCCATGGCACTTTCTGATAAAGTTTCTCTCGGTGTGCAATTAAATCACCATTCGATTCGCTTCAATGAAAATTATGGTGCTTCATCCGCTTTGACAGGAGAAGTAGGTCTGCTCGTTCAGTTTTCAGAGCGCATACGCTTTGGCTGTAGTGTGTTCAATGTCGGACGATCCAAAATCTCATCGAATTCGAATGAACGATTAAGTACCTTGTTGCGAATGGGGCTGCAATACGTTATTTCCGATCAACTTTTTGTGGTTTCTGAATTGGAGAAAAATGTACTGAATCCACTTTCATTTAAATGCGGGGCTGAATATAAGCCAGCTCGTTACATTGTTTTTCGCGGTGGATTTTCTACGGCGCCTATTTCTTTTTCCTTTGGAGTGGGAACTACCTTCAAAAATCGCTTTCAATTGAATCTCGGCACAGCGTATCATCAAGTTTTGGGATGGAGTCCACACCTTAGTTTTCAAGTTGATTTGAACTAACATGAAATGTCCTTTTCTTTTACTGATTTTGGTGCTTTCCTTTCGCATTTTCGCTCAGGATCGAGGAGAAATCATTCAGCAGCGCATTGAGTTTATTTCGGAACAGGTGCAGTCTGAGAACATGGACTTGACTAATGTCATTGAGCAATTAAATTATTACTTCGATCATCCCATCAATTTAAATCTGACTAATGGTGAAGAACTAGAAGAGTTGTATTTATTGACAGGCGTTCAAATCAATGATGTACTGCTTCATCGCAAAGCTTTCGGGAAATTTATTTCCATTTACGAATTACAAAGTTTAACGTATTGGGATTTGCAAACCATTCAATTAGTATTGCCATTTATTCGGGTGGATGACCGCTTGGATCAGTTGCATATTACATGGAAAGAAGCCATGAAACAAGGTAAGTTTGAAACCTACCTGCGCTATCAACCCATGATTGAAAAAAAGGCTGGATACGCGGAAGTGAGCGATTCAATTCGGAAAGCGTCAAACAAGTTCTATTATGGAAATGGCGATCGCTATTATGCGCGTTTTAGGTATACCTACAAAACAAATATTTCCATTGGAATGACAGCTGAAAAGGATGCTGGAGAACAGTTCTTTCGTGGGACACAGAAACAAGGATTTGATTTTTATTCCGCTCATGCTTTTTTTAAAGGTGGAAAGTACTTGAAGTCAGCCGTCATTGGTGATTACCAGATTCAAGTTGGACAAGGATTAAACGTTTGGTCCAGTTATGCGTTCGGTAAAACGGCAGACTTAACCACGATGAAACGAACAGCGATTCCAATCCGAGCTTACACTTCTGTCGATGAGTCTCGTTTTCTACGCGGTGCAGCGGCAGACTTTGGTTATCGAAATTGGTCTATGCTCTTGTTTGCTTCTCAAAAGAAAATGGACGCCGCTACTATAGCCGATTCAAGCTACGATGATTTGGAATATGTTTCCACCATCGATTTAACGGGATTACATCGAACAACGAGTGAAATTGCGAAGAAAAATGGAATCACAGAAGGAATCGTTGGTGCAAATATTCGCTACGCATTTGGTGCATTTCGATGGGGTGCGGCATACGTGTATCAAGGTTATGACAAACCCTTTCAAAAAGCAATTCAGTATTACAATCAATTTGATTTCCGCGGAACATCATTCAGATCGCTTAGTTCGGATTATAGCTACGTTTTCCGAAACATCAATGTCTTTGGTGAAGTTTCCAAGGTGTTTCGACCTGACCTAGACCCTCAACATGGTTGGGCGATGGTGCATGCAGCGATGATGTCTTTGGATCCACGTTTTAGTGCTGGAATCCTCTATCGAAATTATCAAAAGGACTATCAAACCTTGTATAATGCTGGATTCTCAGAAGGAAGTAATACGCAAAATGAACAAGGAACCTACGCCGCAATCAAATGGAAGTTAGCTTCGGCTTGGTCGATCAATGCCTATGTGGATTTATTCAAATTCCCGTGGTTGAAATATGGGGTCGATGCACCTTCCTTTGGACATGAATTATTGATTCAACCTGTGTATAAACCCTCCAAGACCTTTGAAATCTATGGTCGATTTCGTCAACAATTGCGTCAGAAAAATAGTCGTGATTCCGATGGGACAGTGACGGAAATTGAAGATGTGGTTCAGCGAAATTACCGCCTGAACATGTCTTGCGTGCTGAATGAATTTGTTTCCTTGAAGACTCGCCTAGAATACGTGACCATTCATCGCGCTAGCAATACGCCGGAGAAAGGAATGTTGTTCTCGCAGGATCTCATCTTCAAACCAAAAAGTAGCCCATTTGATTTGTCGCTCCGTTTTGCCTTGTTCGATACAGATAGCTATGATTCAAGAATTTATACCTTCGAAAGTAATGCGTTATATGTTTTCGCCGTTCCTGCCTATTATTACCAAGGAAGTCGGGCCTATGTGTTGTTGCGCTACAGTTTTTGGCATTCTTGTGATTTATGGGTCAAATATGGCGTCTTTTTATACGAAAATCGGAACTCAATCAGCTCTGGTTCAGAACAAATCATGGGAAGTCGAAAGTCTGATTTGCTTATCCAGCTTAGGATTTCACTTTAATTGAAATTTTTTTTCAAAAAAAGTGATACATTTTGAATAATTCGACGTTATCCCACTAAGCGGGGACTGCAAGCCTCGCGATCTCCAAAAATCAAACTAGAACTAAAACCAATTCTTATGGCTGTCAACTTGGCTTACCATCAGAGTGCATTTCGTCTGGATGAGGAAATGAAACTCGTTGAACGTGCGAAAGAACACCCGCGTTATTTTGCTCCTTTGTACGAACGCTATCACGAAGCAATTTTTCGCTATGTGTTCAAACGCGTGGATGAAATTGAAATCGCTTATGACATCACTTCTTGTGTGTTCATGAAAGCAATGGGAAGTATCCAAAAGTATGAGAATAGGGGAGTCCCGTTTTCTTCTTGGTTATTTCGCATTGCGAAGAGCGAGTTATATCAATCTTTCCGCGATAAAAAAGCGCAACGAACTGTGAGCATCGATTCTGTGACTTTGAAACAAGTGATGGACGATTTCACGGATGACAACAGTGAGGAAAACCGTGCAAAATTATTATTAGCCTTGGGAAAATTGAAAGAAGCTCAACTTCAATTAATCGAAATGCGTTTTTTTGAAAAACGTTCTTTCCGTGAGATTGGCGATATTGTAGGACTTTCTGAGAACAATGCCAAGGTGAAAACCTTCCGCGCTTTATTGAAATTGAAAGAATTATTTTACCAAAAAGAATAGCTATGATAAAAATGCTACTGGATCGGGAAGAGCCTAGCTCCGAACAAATTCGCCAACGAATGGATTTTGAATCCATTTACGGAGGAGTGAAGTATCAAAAATGGATCATGAATCCTTGGGTTTATGTCCTCGGAGGTGTTTTCACACTGCTGATTTGCATCTAAACTTTGGTACTTTCCATACGAAGTAGAAATTAGTTTTTACCTTTGTATATGTACCAGTTGTTTCGTTCTATTTTATTCCGTTTTGATGCGGAAAAAGTTCACTATTTTGTAGTTGGACTGCTTAAATTAATTGTAAAATTCCCTCCGTCTAAGTGGTTGTTTCGATCCATGTATCACATAAAGCACCCTTCACTTGAACGCGAATTTATTGGCTTGAAATTCCCTAATCCAGTTGGATTGGCCGCTGGATTTGATAAAAATGCCAAGTATTTCAATGAATTGGAAAGTTGTGGTTTTGGATTCATTGAAATCGGAACCGTTACTCCCTTGGCTCAACCCGGAAATGAGCTCCCGCGCTTGTTTCGTTTGAAAAAAGACGAGGCAATTTTGAACCGCATGGGATTCAATAACGATGGCGTTGAAGAAGCTTTGAAGCATTTAAAAGCTAGAAAAATTCACCAGCTCATTATCGGTGGAAACATTGGAAAGAACAAATGGACACCCAACGAAGAAGCGTTGAACGATTACCTCATTTGTTTTGATGCCTTGTTCGAAGAGGTCGATTATTTCGTTGTCAACGTTTCTTCTCCAAATACCCCGAACCTGCGCGCTTTGCAGGAAAAAGAACCCTTGATGGAATTGCTGTCCACCTTGCAGCAAAAAAACGAAACGAAAGCGACTCCCAAACCGATTTTATTGAAAATTGCACCAGATTTGACGAACGAGCAATTGGATGAAATCATTGAGATTGTTCAAGAAACAAAAATTGCTGGACTCATTGCAACAAATACGACCATTAGTCGAGATGGATTGATCACGCCAAGTTCTGAAGTCGAGGCTTTAGGCGCTGGTGGTGTTTCTGGTAAACCTCTAACGCAACGTTCCACAGAAGTCATTCGCTACATTCATACAAAATCAAATGGAAGCATTCCGATGATTGCGGTAGGTGGAATTCACTCGGCAAAGGATGCCTTGGAGAAATTGGATGCAGGAGCGACTTTGGTTCAATTGTACTCCGGCTTCATTTTCGAAGGACCTGGATTGATTAAGGAAATCAACCAAGCACTGATCAAAAAAGCACAACATGTCTGAATTGAAAATTGTGGAATGTCCACGCGATGCCATGCAAGGCATGCATGATTTCGTTCCAACAGCGATGAAAATTGATTACATCAATCACTTATTGACTTGTGGATTTGATACCATCGACTTTGGGAGTTTTGTTTCTCCGAAGGCTATTCCGCAGATGCGAGACACAGCCGAAGTGTTGAAAGGATTAAATCTCACGACGGCATCTAAATTATTGGCTATTGTTGCGAATGAACGCGGAGCAAACGATGCGGCGTCCTTTGATGAAATTCATTACCTGGGTTATCCCTTTTCCATTTCTGAGCAATTTCAACAACGAAATACGAATACGTCCATCGAAGATTCCCTGCATCAAGTGGAAAAATTACAATCTATTGCGCAACAAGCAAAGAAAGAACTGGTGGTGTATTTGTCTATGGGCTTCGGGAATCCTTACGGGGAGGAATGGAATCCAGCCTTGGTTTTGAGTTGGTCGGAACGACTACACAAGGACTTTGGCGTTTCCATTTTAGCCTTGTCGGATACGATTGGATGTGCGGATCCGAAGGACATTCAAAACTTATTTCCCGTCCTTCAAGCAGAATTGCCGCAAGTGGAGTTTGGTGCGCATTTTCACACGGTTCGCGAAAAAGCCGAATCGGTTATATCCGCAGCCTATGAAGCTGGTTGTCGTCGTTTTGATACGGCCATCAAAGGTTTCGGCGGTTGTCCGATGGCGAAAGACGAGCTCACGGGAAACCTGGCTACCGAACAGTTGATAAGCTGGACGAATGAACGACAAGTGGAAACCGGATTGGACATGGATGCTTTTCAAAGAGCCTTTCTTTCCTCCAGCACTATTTTTAATTCGTAATTTAGAAGCATGAATCGATTAAAAACGAAAAAAGGCCTACTCATTATTCTCGTCATCATTTCAGTCATTGTTCTGTTGGTGGTCAATAAAAATCAAAAAGAGGATCCAGCGATTGTTGAAAAACCAGTCAAGGAAACGTCCAAAGTAGAATATATTTCCACAGACTTCCATCAAAATACCTTCACGGATGGAAATGAATTGAAATTATTAAAGGAATTAAAGTTGTGTGACACGACAATTCTCGACGGACAACTCGGATCTTGTTCACCAAAGTTTTTCCGCTTTTTCAAGTTGAATGATGCTGTTTCACTAAAGAATGCTTTTTTATTGTTAATCAACGGTGCGGCCTTTCCTAACGATCCTGCGAATTTTAAGTCGAGAAGAATTTTGATTTTTGAACGCGAAAAAGGTCAGCTTGTGTTAACGAACACCATCAAAGGGAACATCATTGAGCGCAGAAAAAATGGACCATCGACTTACGACGATTTGGTGATTCGTTTTCGTTTAGATGACTACAACGAGGCCTACCATTGTGTGTTCAAGTGGAAGGAAGGGAAGTACGAATTTGACAAATGCGAAGAATTATTTTCCCCCAACTGCAAAGGAAAAGTAAAACCGGAACTCATTGATTCCGTTTCGATTGAGGTTAATAAAATCCTACATGACGAAAAGTTACTGTATTAATTTCTTCATCGGGTTTTTACTGACGGCTTGTACAGGAAGCATCCGAACAGATGCGGTGGACTTTACGCAAGGATTCACGGATGGGAATAGTAAAGTTTGGATGGTGAACAAAGTGCTTTCTCCGGATGGTGCTTATACCATGCCAGAAAAATTGAAAAAAGAGGTATTGGTTTTTTATCAATCAGGAGGCTGTTTCTTAACCAATCTTCAAAAATTGAGCAAGGGTCAAGGTAGGAAAGGAAGATTTGCTCTTGACCATGAAAAACAACAAGTGACGCTTTATTTCCTAGGTGAAACGCGTGAATTCGCCTTCGAATTTGCAGATGATAACAACTTGATGCTCTATCCACTCGAAGGATCTCAGTACACCAATGCCATGGAATTGATTCCGTTTCCAGAGTTAACGGAGCATTAATCAATTCGGATTAAATCTTTTTCAATAATTGGTTTGAATATGGAGTGAAGAGTTCTGAATTTAATAAATTCGACTTACATACCTAGTAATTCAGATAACAAAATAATTATGTTCAACCCAAAGCACATTATCTTTTATTATTGAAACGATAAGTCAATCCAACACTAAGACAATCGGCATTTCCATTCACCCTAATTTGAGTGAAAACGGTTGCTTGATTTTCTGCTGTATAGTTAAAAGGAATGAGCATTCCTTTGCTCAAACCAAACTGATGACGGTAAGCAATCGTAAATAGAAAGTGATTACTTAATCGCAAGTCTTTACTAACTCCGATAAATGCCAGAGGAAATAGTTTGTTGTTGTATTGGTAGGTATAGTTGTAGGATAAAAACACTTGATTCGGATTATTAGGATAGTTGGCCGTAGAAGATCCGCCTCCACCTCCGCTACCATTTAGGTATGAAAATGAAATTCCCCCAACTAAATTGCACAAATATTTATTGCTTTTTGGAAAGGAAAGCATCCTTCTTTTCATGCCTAAATCAACCGTGAATAAATTGAATAGACTGGATCCACTTAAACCTGTGCCGAATTTTTGATCTCTAATCCACAACCAATACGAATCAATTGAAACACCGGGTTGAAATGACCAATTATTTTTCCAGCCAATGGAAGCGTTTAATCGAATACTGTATGCTCGACCAGAGGCGTTTTTGAATACATTATCCGCATGATTCATCATCTTACTTTGATTCATGAATGCACCCTGATGAAGTTGAATTAATACAGCTTTCGAAGATTGAAAACGATTGTTTATCGCAACTATTTTTTTTGCTTCTTTACGATTGACTGTGTCCTTTAGAAAGGATTCTATGTCTGCATTTTTTTTATTTTTCGTCCATGTATAATGTACGCCTAAATGAATACTGTTTCCCGAATACGTATATGTACCATGGGAAGAAGGTCCTGAGTCGGTATAGTTGAACTCCATGGAGTAGATGGGGCGAAAAGACCCATTGAAACTTAAATCAATTCCAATTATATTTTTGTTTTTTAATGGAAATTCGTAACCGAATTGCAGCTTCATAAATGGATTTGCTCCTCGTTCAAATTGATAGTTAGTTTTTGAAAGGTAAGACCCTGTGTATGCTTGATAGCTCGATTGAGCATTCCTCATCAATTTAAATCCTCCGCTCAGCCCAAGAGAAAAAAAGTTCGCTTTAATGGGGATTTTATAGTGTATTCCAGCTCCTAGATTACTACTTAAATATTGCCCAGTTGTCCACCTTCCTATGTCGATCGGATATGGGAAATAACTTATGTTGTCTAGGCTGAAATTAAGGTCGCAACTAAGATTTTTGGGGAGTTTTACGCCGTAGCTGAAAATTAATGCGGTATGAATATTGGAAAGATTGTCTAACGGTTTGTTTTGACCAATGGTGGTGTTTTTGGACATTCCTATTCCAGAACTGATGCCAGCAGTGAACGTATTCCCACTTTGAGCGGAAAGCAATTGTGACAATGCAATGGATAAAATGATTAGGCAATATTTCATATAAATGTGTTTAATATTTTTCAAAATTCTTTCAAACTATTGGAAAGGATGATTGTCTCCATTCATTTAAGTTCGTAAAGTTATTAATTTTAATTGGGGTTTTCTGAAATTCAAAACAACCTAAGCGGGCTGCTTTAATGAATACCATCAATTGTATGTCAAGAAAACTGAATGCTCAAAACCCCTCATACGCTCCCAATCCAAACAAAGCAAAATCGTATTTCGATGGATCGTTTGCGTCATAGGAACGGAAGGTGTCGATGAGTTCTTCGTTCGTTTTCCAATCGTTTTGTGTGCGGGTGAGGAGTCCGAGTTTGCGGGCTACATTTCCCGTGTGCACATCGAGGGGAATCATTAATTCGGAGGTGGAAATGCTTTTCCATATTCCGAAGTCGACGCCTTTGTCGGCTGGACGAACCATCCAGCGGAGGAACATCACCAAGCGTTTCGCTGCAGAACCGGCAGCAGGATTTGAAATGTGCTTGTGTGTTCTGGACAAATGTTCACCTTTGAAAAATTCTTCACGAAAGTACGTGATGCGCATTTTCAAGTCGTCTGTAGCTTGTTGTTTGGAAAACGCTGCTTCGAGTCCTTGGTTTTGGTAAAGTCTGTGCAAACACGCAAAGAATCCACCAAGGTCTTCGTTGTTGAAGGTGCGGTGGACAAACGATGTTGGAATTTCTCCTTTGTAGGACATGATGTAATCATAGGGTGAATGGCCCATGATGTCAATGATGCGTTCGCCACTTTTGACAATGCTTTTTCGATTTCCCCAGGCAATCATGGACACAAGAAAAGCCACAATTTCTATGTCTTCTTTTCGTTTAAATCGATGGGGGAGTTGAATGGGGTCTTCTTCCAAAAAACGCGGATGCTCGTAATGTGCAGCTTTGAAATCGAGGAATTCTTTTAATTCATTTGGACTCACAACGCCTAGATGAAGTTTCCATCGCGCATCACCAAAGAACGGTCCGCCATTTTTGCGAAGGATTCGTTGTGTGTGACGATCACGAAGGTTTGCTTGAATTCTTCGCGCAATTCAAAAAACAATTCATGCAATTCTTGTGCGTTTTT
>JAHEMQ010000075.1 GCA_024643555.1 Crocinitomicaceae bacterium
AAAAATACGTAGGAATTCTTGCGTCAGTTGTTTACGCACTTCTTTTCAGAATACTCGTTGAGTTCCAATTAATGGAAATGAATTCATGGTCCTATCTTATTTTCGTGCCAATCTTAATGGGATACTTGCCTTTCGTATTGGACAAAAAAACCTTTATCGAAAGTAAAGCAAAGTCGATCTTGTTTCCAATGGTCAGTGTGGTTTTGTTTTTGGTTATAGCATTTATCACTCAGTTAGAGGAATTAAGTTGTTTTGTGATTCTTCTGCCGCCGTATATGATATTTTCTGTGTTGGTCAGTTGGGGGTTACGTTCCGCATTGATAAAACATACCAGAGATTCAGGTAATGGAATAACAAAAAACAGTTTTATTTTCATAGCACTTCCCTTATTGCTTGGAAAAATCGAACAAGGATTGGATAAACGTATATATACGCATGAATTGAGTGAGAAAATCATCATTGAATCTTCTGATCTACGTGTTTGGAACAACTTGTTTTCTGTTCCGGATTTATCTAAGGATGTCGAAAATAGCATTTACAACTACCTTGGATTCCCTAATCCAGTTCGGTCGAATTTCGACGAAAAAACCAATACACGCTTAGGTTATTTTAGCAATGGGATTGTCCTGCATGAAAAAGTCGTGGAACAAAAAGACCGTAAAAAATTATCCTTTGCGATTGATGTCGAGAAATCGCTGTTGGATAATAGTCAGACCTTTCAGCATGTTTTAAGAAATAAAAACTTAGTTTTTCAGTCTATAACGTATCGTTTGAAACGCATGTCTGCAAACAGAACGGAACTAAGCTTGTCGTGTACCTATAAACTCAGCTCTAACATACCTATGTATGGAACATTTTGGTCCAAACAAATCATTCGTGACTTTGAAACGAAATTACTGCATGCTTTGAAACGGAATATTGAAAAACAAGGATTTTTGAAGTGAAGTTCAAGTGTTGTGTAATTTCATATAATAATTAATGTCGTAAACCGTTGAATACTTGCAAATTTTAACAAATGCACTTTTTATGATTCTTGAGTTACCAATTTTTGGTAACTTTAACTATAAAACGTTACACATGGGAAAAAACACATCCATTTCATTAGGAACACACTTTGAAGAATTCATTCATGAAGAGGTGAGTTCGGGGCGTTATGGCTCGGCAAGTGAGGTGATTCGCTCGGCGTTGAGACTCCTTGAAAATGAAGAGAAAAAAATAAATGAATTGCGACAGGCACTGATTCTTGGTGAAGAAAGTGGCTGGGTAAAAAACTTCAATCCCGAAGATCACCTGAAATCTATTAAAAGTCGTCATACAACGAAGTAAGAACCAATGAAAAAACGTTCTTTAAGAATCAGTTCGGAAGCTTTTTTGGATTTAGAGAAAATTTGGGTTTTCACTTGTGAGAAATGGTCAAAAGATCAGGCCGACAGGTATTATCAACTTTTAATGGAGGAAATTGAGTATTTAAGATGTTGGGATAAAATAGGTCGTTCCGCAGCGTACATTAGAGAAGGTTATCGTGTGTCATTCGTGAAATCACATATTATTTTCTTTAAAATAGGAAATGACAATGCCTTGGAAATCATTCGAATTTTACATCAAAGAATGAACATTGATGATTGGTTGATTGAATGATTTCTAGATGAAAAGATGGATAAAATTCCTTTTTGGAAATTAAAAAAAAAATGACTGAATCCCCAAATGAAAACGAATCTAACAAACCTTCTACTTTTCGCACTGCTTTTTCTACTTGGAAACCATACGGTCCATGCGCAGGCAACGATTTCAAAAGATTCACTAGTGCAAACAAGATCTGTCTCCTATGAAAACCTGGTCTTTGAAGGAGCCGGGATAAAAGGAATTGCCTATTCCGGAGTATTAAAAGAACTGGAGCGGGTAGGAGTGTTGCAACAAGTACAGCGTGTATGTGGGACATCCGCTGGAGCGATCACAGCCTTGATGGTTTCGCTCGGCTATTCATCCTCAGAGATTTACCAGCTGATATCCGATACAAAATTCCAGAAGTTCAACGACGGACAATTTATCTTTTTTGGCGGATTTACACGGATGTCCAAGCGCTATGGATGGTACAAAGGAACGGCGTTTACTCATTGGCTCGAGAAAGTGATCGAGAAGAAAACAGGGAATAAGGACATCAGTTTTCAAGAACTGAAGAAGCTTGGATTTAAGGACTTGTTTGTGACATCAACTTGTTTAAATCAACAACGATTATTGGTCTTTTCTCATGATACCTATCCCAAAATGAAAGTGAAAGATGCGGTTCGTATTTCCATGTCCATTCCACTGTATTTTGAGGCTGTTATTATCGATGCAGATGGAAAAGTATACGAAAAACAAAATAAAAATAAGGACCTCGACGTGGTTGTTGACGGTGGAATCATTGGGAATTATCCCATTTTTGTCTTCGATTCGATTGTTGAAGGGAAGCGCATTCCAAATCCAAAAACATTAGGCGTGCGCATCGACACAGATGATCAAATTGAAAAGGATTCCGAGAACCAAACGTTGGCACCCATCGCTATCTCGAATTTCAGCGAGTTTATCCAAGCTTTTTATTTGATTGTCCTCGAAAATTTGAATCGAAATACCTTGATGAAAGAAGATTGGGACCGAACGATTTCCGTATCTTCCGTTGGAATAGGTCCAAAAATAAAACGTTTAAGTCTAGAACAAAAGACGGCATTAATGGAAAGTGGTGAGCGTTATACACGCTTATTTTTGCAGGGAAAATAAATGGCATGAACAAATTGTTTTAAATACACTTCCATTCAAACTGAAATGAAAACTATACAGATTAAAATCAAATTTTTCCTAGCGTTTTTCGCGTTTATCGTTCTTTCTTGCTCATCCCGAGAGCGTCATGATCATCATGTAAAGAGTAAGACCATCGAAAGTATAGAAAGATGGACAAAATTAGAAGAGGCATTTGTTGACAGTGTTCGGATTGGAAGGAGTGGATTGAATAAGGTGAGCATTTTTAAATACAGAACCGAGGACAGCAATTATGTGAAAATCAAATTCTACAAAAAGCTGCGTAACGACTGGAAACTCATTCAAGAACTGCAATGTTCAAAAGATGGGGTTTTAGGCTGTGACCCAAAATTTGATGATTTTAATCATGATGGAAGAATGGATCTGACCATCGTCACGGCTGTGGCAGCAAGAGGTGCGAACGAGGTTCGACGCTTATTAATTTACGATGAAAAAAGGAATCGATTAATAAACATGAAAAACTCTGAAGATTATCCCAATATGGAATACAACAGTGAGTTGAATTGCATTGACTCCTGGATGTTTCATGGCGGTGTTTCCACAGTTTTCGTTAGAATAAATGGGGATAGTTTGAAAGAATTCGCAATGGTCAGTTTAATGGACAAATTAGTTGTTTATGAAACAGACAAAAACGGAGAATCCAACAAGATCTTTGAGGATGCAAGCATTAACATTGATGATTTTGGTTTTCAGCGCTTTAAAAACTATAAACCATGGAAAATCTATTAAGATTAAACGATGCACGCATGGAAGTGGATTTGATTTTTGTAAATAAAAAAAAATTGATATGTATCATAAAATCAAAAGAATAACTATTGTTACTTCAATCTTTTTAACGTTTTTTTTCACCTTTGCGTACTTCGTTAAAATCGAAACTGGCGAAAGATATGACGGACTGTCTCCGATCGTTCGCTGGAAGTGTGCGCTTTATTGGGGCGAGTGCGATTCCGAAACTGGTTGCCATTTTACTAAAATCCCAAACACGGGAATTTTGGAATATTTAGGGATCAATGAAATTCCAAAGACGAATGAATCAGATGATCAATAGGAGGGAACCCATTTATCATTCCATATGCTTATTTTTACAAAACCATGATTGAATTCCAACGTCGCTTTCTGTTTCTCGCACTGCCGCATGTCCTGCTGTGTGTCCTGCTGTACTTTTTCTTTAAGGGAACATCTGGTGGCGACCTTTCTTTTCGTGTCTTTTGTGCGATTTCTTTAAGTATCTATGTCTGGATTGTTGCTATTCTTATCATTTTCAAGGCGAAATGAAAAAAAAGTTATTTTTTGGACTTGTTAACTTTGGTAACGCTCGAAGTGTTGGTTGATTTCTTTCTTTTTTCATAAAGAATTAAGAATTTTTAAGTCTTAAGGGAGGATTTCAGACCGCATCTATCGTTTTCTTCCTCATCCTTGCGCTCCATGGCAACAATATTCTGCTTTTTAAAGAGTTATTGCTGAACATTCATTCTCCCATTTTCTTGATGATTTCCGTCTTTTTATTCGATAAATGGCGATATAAGTTGTGGTGTTATGAAAAATAATTTTTAAAGTTCGGTTTATTACAGAACTTATTAGTAATTTTATGTTGTTGTTCGATGAGGGTAATTGGAAGAAAAATTTTGATGAAAGTCAAAAAGAAGAATCTTGGTAATCAAAAACTGAGCAAAGAAATAGACAAATTGCTCTTTACGCTAGAAGGTTTTCATCCAAAAGATTCAAGTCTTAAAGCCATGCGAAAAGATGCAGATCAAGTGCATTCAGATGGTTTTTATTTTTTCAATATTTCGGTTCATCGCACCATGATTCTAATCGAATTGGAAGAAGAAGGTGAAGCAACGATTGTTTGGGCAGGTTCTCACCAAGAATATGAGCTTCTATTTAAAAATAATAAAAAAGTCATTGAGCAATGGCTGAAAAACAAAGGATATATCACATCATGAAAACAGAATTTGATATTGAAGCAATCTTAAAGAAAGGAAGGCTTTCCAACGAATTAGATTATGAACGTGCGTTAGTGGCAGAGCGTAAACTTCGTGTCCTCGCCAAAGGTGATGCGCAGTTCAAAAAAATGCGTCTCGATTTACGCTTCATTATTGAGCGCTATGAACGCGATGAATGGTCGGATGTCAACGCTGTCGATGATCGTAAACTCATTCAAAGTGAAAAAGCGGAGTTTATTGCGGACAAGGAGCGAGCCTTCATGGAGGAACGTAAACAAGTGATACGCCGACGACTCAAGCAATTGGAATTGACCCAAGAGAATTTGGGTTCCATCCTCGGTCATAAAAGCAAAACACATATGTCTGAATTGATGAATGGAATCAAACCTTTTACGCTAAAAGACTTGATTATCATTCACCGACTCTTGAAAATTGAGATGTCCGTATTGATACCTGTGTTTCTTTCGAATTCCGATCAAGAAAAAGTAAAACGGGCCGTATCAAAACTAGATAAACCAAAGGTTAAGTTGGAAGCAAATGACTTTTTATCTTAACTTTCTGTAAATTTTAGTTTGAAAATCAATGATTTCCGCATCGATAAGTGTATAATCGAAAAAAAAATCAATAAAATGAGACAAGTGAAAAACAGTCTGATGGTGCTTTTTGTCCTAATATGCACCCAGCTTCATGGACAAACCAATTTTGACAAAAGAAAAATGGTAATTGAATAAAAATGGATGAAAACATCAGGCCTTTCAAGGATATGAGCTGACTGATTTTATCGTTCAACCCATGACGAATGTGGTGAATGTTTAGATGTACATTTCGAACATGAATGCTTATCTTGACACACTTATCAACTTTAATCGTTTACTTAAAAAATAAGCACTTGAAAATATACCAATTTCTCCTCGTTTATTTCACATTCCTGTTCTGTTCTTTTGTGGGAATAAAAGAAGATTCCTCCACAAAAATGGATCATGAGTGGACCACTACTTGTCCGAATTCATTTACTTGTAAAAGAAAATTAGATGAAGCGTTTCACTGGACCATAAACGAACATCAAGTTGTCATTCATGGTGGTCAATATTGCCAGCAAATGTGTGATCTCATCTTTTCAAAAGCGTATCATGTTGATGCAAACACAAAAATCGATTTGATTGCAAGTTTGCTTGTTTACCAGGACCGACACATCCAAACCATCGCTTTATATGCCGGATTAGCGAAAACGAATGAAATAAATAGTTCCTTACTCATGTTGTTTGCTCCCTTAAAAGAATGTGATGATTCCTTGTTGACGATTCATACCAATAAAGGACTGCTCAAAAAACTTGATTCAACACACTTAGATTTTGTATTAAAAACAGATTCTTTGCTGAGAAACACAAGCAACGCGGATAGTTTAGAGCATAAATATCGTCAGTTGCTATCAAGTGTTTTTATTCAAAAATGGTATTTCGACAAATATAAAAAGTACTTTTTGAGTTTTAATGAATTGTACTATCCCGAAGTACAGCGGCGCACTTTTAGATTTCCAATCTTGCGTCATTTCTCCCGTTGATCCCTAAAACCCACCCCGCTGAATTTTCAATCCTGTCGAGATTTCAACCAAAAACAATCGCTTCTAAAACCCTAGGAAGAAAATAATGAATAACTTTAAGTTAGAAATGACCTTCTTTTTACGCCTTTTCATACTTGCGTCCTATGCATACTAAAATAATGTTATTGCTTTTGCTTGTCCTGTTGCATGCTTGTTCAAGCAACGAACCAATCAAAAAAAAGAAAGTCCATTCAGATTTCACGAACAATTGGAAAAAAAATGGAGATACCTTGATTTTCACGCGTTACAAATGTGGATACTTACATGTACAATTTTGATGATAAAATGCAAAAGGGATGCTTGTATGGGGCTGCATCATTAGCTGGAGGAGGATTAATTAGAGGCAAATCTCCAATTGGGTATCAATTATCACAAGGTATATCAAGTGGTTTAGGTCAATTTTCTTTAAATGGATGGTTTAAATCACCAATTTTGAATTCGTCTAATAGCTTTGCTGTTTCTACGATGTTAATAGGAACCTTTTCACCTTTAATGAATCAAGTCCCTTTAGTTAAAGGTCCTTTTGGTGAAATTCTCAATGAAAGTATTCCCGGTTTCATTCAGGGAGCATTAGAAGCTCCGGATAAAAAATAAAATATGCTAAAAAAAATTAAAAACCATTGGTTTAAATTGGTGGTTGGTTTCCAAATTGTTTTTGTAATTTACGGAATATACAGAAACAATAGAATTGACTACCTAATGAACGGGAGAACAAAAAAGAACAAAGCGATTATCATGCACATCAGTGATGGCACGGCGATTCATTGTCTTCCTTCTGCGAAATATTATTATTACGTGCAAAATACTAAATATTACTTTAGTAATGATGGCAAATTCAATCACCTCAAAAAAGGAGATACCATTTTAATTAAATATTCATTGGAGGACCCTTCTAAATCAAGAGTAATTGATAAATACTATATGAAAAAATATCACCACTTACGAAATCAATAGCAAAATAACAAATTTGAAAAATATTACATGATTAGTTCAAATCGCATCGGTATACGAATATGCTCCGATTACAGCCCTTTTGGTGTGGAATTGGATGGAAGAACGGTGAGAGTGAATGGGTATCGATTCGGTTACCAGGGTTCTGAGAAAGATGATGAATTTAAAGGGAATGGAAATAGCTACGCTACTGAATTTAGACAATTAGATCCGAGGTTGGGAAGGTGGTTGAGCGTGGATCCGAAATTGAACGCATGGGAAAGTCCATATGTAAGTATGGGCAATAATCCGATAATTTATAGTGATTTTTTAGGAGATACGGTAAGCTTCCCCCAAAACTGAAACGTTTTGAAATAGAGTCCGTAAAGCAAAAATTGTATGAAAAATTCAAAATTTACGGAGTCACAAATCGTTGCGATTTTAAAACTTCAAGATGC
>JAHEMQ010000076.1:0-1218 GCA_024643555.1 Crocinitomicaceae bacterium
TCCCAGATTCCCAACGTTATTTTGACTACCATCATGCGCCGAGTGACGTTTTCGAAAGTGTCAATAAACGCGAACTAGAATTAGGAGCCGCAGCGATTTCAAGTTTTATCTATTTACTGGACTTAAACTTGAAATAAGGATTATTTGACTTTCTGGAAAACCACCCGTTGCACAAAATCCACGGAATAATTTGTAACGCCTGACTCTTCGGCTTCGTTTTGTTTTTTGCCCGATGTAACTTCGAAAATCAATTGTTTCCCAACGAATTCGTAGCTTGAGGTTAGTAAAATGCCTTCTGTTTCAAAATTGGAATAAAGCTTGTTTCCCACGATATAGTTAGTCAACATCACGCCATCCCCTTCATCTAAAAGAAAGGTATTCACATCTTTCGAGTCCGTTCGTAAAATATAATCCTTTGTTACGGGTAACTTTTCTGAACGATAATCTGTTTTCCAGGTCCAAGAATTGGAGTCCAGGACTTGAACCATGAATTCCACTTGGACGCTATCGCGAAGCTTTCCATAAGCGTAGATGTACATCGTTCCTTCCCATTTTCCGACACATTGTTCAGGAAAGGATTTCACATGCGTCAACTTATGCGTTGATTTGACTTGTGCCCTAGCGGGAGTTCCCAATAATAGAGAAAAACCCAGTATTTTCAACAGTAAGAAGGAATGAAATTTCATATCATCAGGCGATTATTTAACAAGCATCGATTCCATCAATTCATTTACCAAATTTGCGCTTTCCCCAAAATCTGTATTCTTTTGCATGGGTGCATTGATACAAATGATTTTATCACCAATCAAAGTGGTGGCATAAAGTTGCAACTCGAATTGATTTTGAACATTTTTTGGGGCATTTCCAATTTTAAAATACCATATCAACCAAGATCTACCACCGACAGAAACCCATTGATTTTCTGGATTCATGATTTTAATTCCCAACTCTTTTCGAATATAATTTATTTCGTATTCGGAGTGTTTTGTTAGAATGGTGCGCTCAAACCCCGTATCCTTTCGCCTCATTTTCTTAGTGATACCATCCACCTTTAAGATATTCATTTGAATGATTTGTCCGTTTATTTCCAGGAATTTATTGGATCCCTGTTTGATGAGTTTCGGTTGCCGTTTGCTCGGAAATTGGACCTTGATTTTTTCAGCACTTAATTCAATGACTTTTCCATTCGACACTATGGACAAATCGTATGACGGGTCA
>JAHEMQ010000076.1:1318-3852 GCA_024643555.1 Crocinitomicaceae bacterium
AATTCCTTTTTTTCGATACACATCAAATTCATCTTCCTGCTTTAAAAATCCAGATTTATAACGCACATTTAATTCCTTGTCTTCGTAAATCTTTTTATCTCCATATGAATTAAACAAGAGCATAAACGAATAAAACAAAAATGCACCGAGCATTGGAATGATGAAGGTTAAAACGGAAATCAACGGAGTGTAAAACAAGCATTGAAAGTAAAATCTAACCACACTCGACTGAATAGAGGTGACATGAAATTGAAGAATAAAACTAGAAAGTAAAAACACCCACATGATGATCGGTTGTGTCCAATCGCCGCGCAGACGTAGGTCGAAGAAATACAAAATGATATTCACGAAAATGAGTCCAACTGTCAATAAGTGAATGGGTTTTACATACCTTAAAACACCCTCACCTATCTTTATTTTCTTTCGGAACAAGATATAGACTAGGTAGAATAAAAGCATTCCACTATAAAGAATGTAAATGAGGGCGTCCATGTTCGTTTGATTAAAACTATTCGAAATTAATTATTTACTACAGTTAATCATAATCCATCAAAAATGCATCAACCGCTATCTTACCATTCTTTGAGCGTTTCGTGAATGTATTGATTCATTTATGCATGATTGTTATCCCCTTCCTTTTTTCCATACACTCGCTTGAAAAATTCCTTTCGTTTTGCACTTTTGTCTACAGGGAGATTCATAACGTCGATGATGGTAAATATATTCAATGAACAAATCAGTACAGCACCCAATAAAGCAATTAGCCAAGAAATGAATGGAGACAACAAATAGAGCCATGTTTGACGAATGACTTCCGTGGACTTTCCATTATACTTTTTCGAAATGACAAGTGGAAAATGGGAGGTGATTTGATAATCCGATTCTTTCATGAAGAGTTCATTTAAGCGGTCTGCTACGTCAGGATATACCTTTGGTACATCTATTAAATCTTGATCACCAACGAAAAAGAAATAAGACTGGTAATCACTATGTACAGGGATGAACTTCAAGTAATTCCCCTTTAAATCATATACTTGAACGCGCTTATAGTCTCCAAGTCCAACGTAAATTTTATTGTTTTTTTCTACGATACGCTGAATGTCAAACAAGGGCATTTCACCTTTTATGTTCACACCAAATGTCAAAGAGACATTCCATAAGAATCCGATAATCCCGAGAAGATTGATCAAGGTAAACAAGTAGGTTAGAAATCGCTTCACAGGGATAAATATAGCAAATTCTGAAAAGCCTTAAGCTAAAAGAGATTCCGCTGGAATCCCGAACTCCTTGTGAAGCTTTTTGATCATGGCTAAACTCAGATTTCGTTTCCTATTCAGTATTTCATAGACTCTTGCTCGTGTTCCCAAATACTGTTCTAAATCGACTCGTTTCATCCCCATTTGCTCCATTCTAAACTTGATGGCTTCAATGGGGTCTGGCGCTTCGATTTTGTAATGTTGTTCCTCATAGAACTCAACGAGTTTCATTAAAAGTTCGGCTTCATCAAAATTTTTGCTTCCAGGTGTTGCATCAAAGAGCTCATTTATTCTTGCCAACGCAGCGCTGTAATCGGCTTCTGTTTTTATCAATTTTATTTTCATCCCTGTCTTTTTTTCGTGCGATCAAATCGTTTCCGCATCTATTTTATCGTATTCCTCATGGGTTCCAACAAATCGAATGAATACCCATTGCGATTCGTAGTTGATTTTCACGATCAATCGATATTTATTACCACAAATGTTAAACACGATACGATTCTCCCCAATGATGCTTGCGCTTCTGTAAATTTGCTTGACTTCATTCGGACTTTTCCAATTGGACTTCTTGACCTCCTGATACCATACTTTTAATTGCGCTTCGGAATCGCCTCGACCTGTTTTCTCCCAATGTTCCTTCAATGTTTTTACAGAAACAATATTTTTCATTAGAACAAATTTACCGTTTTTTTCATTTGATCCCATATTGGGAACATTTTTTTTCAGTGATGTGTAAAAAAACACACCTTACACGATAAGTTAACGTGAGAAAATGAATTTCATTGTCAAACGGAAGTCACTCCATTATGAGCGAATGGGAAAACGAACATCGGACATCGGTCTTCGAATAACGGAAAACGAATATCGAATAACGAAAAACGGACCTCGGAAAACATCAACGAAATAAAACCCAATAAATCACGACCCAAATAACCGCAAAAAGTACGCTAACTGTGAGTAGCGCTTTCATGTCGATTTTCTTTTTCTTCAACAGTACTTGCCAAAGAACGAAGATCCAAACGATGAAGCCGATGACAATCGGTAGAAAAATACGTAACATTAGGAGTTGTAAATAGCTTCGAGTACTTGACAGTCAAACTTTGACATCTTCAAGAATGCTTCCATGATTTTTGGTCCATTCGTGGGATGTGACATCCATTTTCCTAAATCGGCTGGAATGACTTGCCAAGAAAATCCGTAGGGATCCTTGCACCAACCGCAACGACCTTCTTCCCCACCGTTTGCTGTTAATCCATTCCAGTAATGGTCAATTTCCGC
>JAHEMQ010000076.1:3952-7677 GCA_024643555.1 Crocinitomicaceae bacterium
ATAATTCCATATAACGCACATCTTGCTGAAAAGGCAATTTTTGCATCCATCCTACCTGTAAACAGAAGTAAGAAAATTCCTCCGTGACAATTCCTCTCAAGTGATAAATCCCTTTTCCGTGAAAGGGAAAACGTCGTACGCTCTCCGGAAAATGTACCGTATCAATCGTATCTCCATCGTAATCGATAAATGTTCCAAAGTTCATGAGCTCTCCTTTCGCTGTTTTCGATTGCTTAATCGCTACTAGGTACCCATACATTTCTACAACACGTCCCAAAGACTGTGGCATTTCTCGTGCACGAAGGTGTTCAAGTAACAAGGGATCGCGCAATAACGCAAACGGATTACACAAGGGAAAACCGAGCAATTCCATCTGCTCAAAATACGCTTCCTGCTCCTGCTCTTCCAAGTCTGGTAGCTCAAAATGCCGCGAACGCACCTCAAACAATTCAATGTGTCGTTCCCGCTGTGGATTCTTGTGGTGATGAAAATGGGCTTTCCACAATAGCTCCTTTCGTTTTTCAGGGAAATCTCGCAACGCTCCAATGCGAATCAACAGGGATGTTTGCTCCAATGGAAGATGAACCCGACGAATGAAATCCTCAAAATCGCGAAATTTCCCCGAGCGCTGTCGTTCTTCAAAAATCCGCAAAACCAACGCCGCCTCGATACCTGTCACTAAATTAAAACCCAAGATCAAGCTTGTTCCTCTCAAAACACATTCATACGCTCCTTCATTCACCGATGGCGCTTCAATCCGCGCTCCAAAACGCCGCGCTTCGTGGACATAGATTTCCGTTCGGTAATACCCTCCAAAATTATTAATCGTAGCAGTCATGTACTCCAACGGATAATGTGCCTTCAAGTACAAACTCTGGTAACTTTCCACCGCGTACGATGCCGAATGTCCCTTCGAAAAAGCATATCCCGCAAAACTCTCAATCTGACGCCAGACGTCCATCGTCAATTTCTGATCGTATCCTTTTTTTGTACAATTGCCCGCAAACTGTTCCTGTACACGCAGAAATTCCTCTCGCGAGCGAAATTTACCGGACATCCCCCTCCGCAGGACATCCGCCTCCGCTAAACTGAGTCCAGCAAAGTGATGCGCGACCTTGATGACGTCTTCCTGATACACCATCACGCCATATGTTTCAGGCATAATCTCCAGCAAAACCGGATGTGCATCCTTCCGTCGCTCTGGATTTCGGTGGCGCAAAATGTATTCCCGCATCATTCCCGACTGCGCCACTCCTGGACGTATAATCGAACTCGCCGCGACCAATTCAAGGTAGGTTTCCACTTTTAATTTCGCCATCAACATCCGCATCGCCGGCGATTCCACGTAAAAACACCCCAGCGCTTTTCCTGCCAACAACAACTGTCGAACTTTTTCATCCTGTTTGAAATGCGCCACATCGTGAATGTCGTGTGGGGGTTCTTCAGGACGATTATACGCAATCACCTCCAGACAATCGTGAATTTTCCCGAGTCCGCGCTGACTCAAAATATCGAATTTGTACAAGCCAACATCCTCCGCTTCCATCATCGAAAACTGTGTCGTGGGATACCCTTTTGGCGGTAAAAACGTCGCAGAATACCAAGTCATGGGACGTTCGCTGATCACAATTCCTCCCGAGTGCACACTCAAATGCGAGGGCAATCCTTGGATGTACTTGCTGTAACGTAAAACCAAGCGCGAGAATTGATCCAGCTTGTCAAATTGAAACTTCCCACTACTCAAGACATCGATTTCTGATTTCGGCAGACCAAATACCTTTCCCAACTCTCGAATGGTCGCCCGATACTGAAAGGTATTGTAGGTGCACAGCCACGCCGTATGTGGATAACGTTCAAACAAATAACGCACAATATCGTCACGGTCTTTCCACGAGAAGTCAATGTCAAAATCCGGCGGATTCTTGCGATACAGGTTAATGAAACGCTCAAAATAGAGGTCCAATTCGAGCGGATCCACATCCGTGATGCGCAGCAAATACGCCACAATACTATTCGCCCCGCTCCCACGTCCCACATAGAAATAACCCTTTGAACGCGCATACGAAGTAAAGTCCCAAGTGATGAGAAAATAGGACAAGTAATGCTTTTCGGCGATGACTTCAATCTCCATCTCGATGCGCTCAATGATTTCATCCGTCACGACTTGATAGCGGTAATCGAGTCCTTCTGCGCAAAGTTCTTTGAGCAAGTCGCGATCTCCTTCCACACTTCCGGTGTACGTTGCGGGATTCTGAGGTTTCGCAGCATCACCGAACTCAAAGTTCACGCGACAACGATGAAACAAGGCTTCCGTGCGTTCTATGATTTCCGGGTATTCAATAAGTCCTTCTTTCCATGCTTGGTAGGACATAAAACGTTCGTTCTCATCCGCCTGATCTTCCTTCTGTAACTTTGAAAGCAAGCAATTGTGATCGATAGCTCGAAGCAAACGATGCGCGTTGAAATCGGCCTTCGACTGAAAGACCATCGATTGCAGCGCGAGTAACTTTCCCCTTGGGACTTTCTTGTATTTTAAATTTAAGTAGACTAATTCAGATAGCTGTATTTCAATGAATTCGTGTTCTTTTAACCTCGAAGGATACTGCTCAATTGGATAACACACGTAGCAACTTGAAAAGTGCGGCAAGACCCTTGGAAAAGGTTTCCCTTCATGAATAAATCGACTTAAAAACACATTCAATTCATTCAGTCCATGATTGTTTCGCGCAATCACCGTGGCAATCTGCTCGCGTTCATTGCGCAGCTCCACACCTACGACTGGAAGGATTCCTTTTCGTTGCGCTTCCCGCACAAAAGCAAGCACGGCACCTGTCGAATTGATGTCCGCCAAGAAAACATAGGGATAGCCGCTATCCGTTGCCCACTGGACAATGGATTCCGGCGAATGAATGCCATACTTCAAACTAAAATGAGACTTCGTTTTCATAAAAGATTATGCTTACACACGTCGATTTGCGAGCAAAATCGGCGGTTCCCCATTAAATGGATTGTGGTGTCCGATCGTACGCGCCTCCATACCAATGGCCCGAATCACCGCGCGATCACCGTAGCGAATCCGAATCTGATCCAGCGCTTTGTACAGCGAAGCAAAATGCGCGTCGTTATCAAACAAGTTCAACTGGTGATGTCCAGAAACCAAGGAACTAAAGCGAATGCCAATGAGTCGAACCAGCAGGCGTCGGTTGTAAATGCGCTGAAACAATTCCGCAACGACCGGCAGTAACTCATGATCTGCCGCGGTGTAAGCAATTTGCTTTTGGAGTGTCTGTGTTTGAAAGTCCGAATAGCGAATTTTAACCGTCACACAGCCCGTCAACTTCATTCCCCTGCGCAACTGAAAAGCTAAGTTCTCCGCCATAGCAGCGAGGATTCCATTCAACTTCACGACATCAATTGTATCTTGATCGAAGGTGCGTTCGGTGGAGATGGACTTCCGCTCGTTGTATTGTTCGACGGGTGAATGATCGATTCCCTGGGCTTTTTTCCAGATCCCTACCCCATTCATCCCCAGCGCACCCTCCATCATTTCCATCGGCATGTCCTGCACTGTTTTGATTTTCCGTACGCCAAGATTGCACAAGGTTTGATAGGTTTTGGTTCCCACCATCGGAATTTTCTTCACGGACAAGGGCGCCAAAAAATCGCGCTCCGTTCCGTAGTCGACATGAATTTGATTGTTCGGTTTTGCTTCACCGGTGGCAATT
>JAHEMQ010000012.1 GCA_024643555.1 Crocinitomicaceae bacterium
AGTTGTTAGTTACCGCTACCGAATAAAACTCTCCAATCGATGAATCCCCTTTCAAGATACAAGAAGGATATTTCCATGTTACTGCGGAACCAGTCTCCACTTGTGTCCAAGATATTTTCGCATGATTTTCACACATTCCTCGTTTGGTGACAAAATTGAATACCCCGCCTTTTCCTTCTTTATCGCCTGGATACCAATTCTGCACTGTTGAGTATTTTATCTCTGCGTGATCCATAGCGATGAGTTCTACCACAGCAGCATGCAATTGATTTTCGTCGCGTTGTGGAGCGGTACATCCTTCCAAATAAGAAACGTAAGCACCTTCATCAGCCACCACAAGTGTGCGCTCGAATTGACCGGTGCCTCCCGCATTTATACGGAAGTAAGTAGATAATTCCATCGGACAACGAACGCCTTTCGGAATGTAACAAAACGACCCATCTGTAAACACCGCAGCATTTAAGGCCGCATAAAAGTTGTCGGTCATTGGAACGACAGAACCCATGTATTTTTGAACCAGTTCCGGGTGATTTTGTACCGCATCGGAAAACGAACAGAAGATCACCCCCAGTTCACCTAATTTTTCTTTGAACGATGTCGCTACAGACACAGAGTCCATGACAAAATCCACCGCCACGCCGGTTAAACGTTGCTGTTCTTCCATCGAAATCCCCAATTTTTTCATGGTTTCTTTCAATTCTGGATCAACATCATCCCACGACTCGTATTTTTTCGTTTGTTTTGGGGCGGAATAGTAAGCAATTCCTTGAAAATCTGGTTTTTGGTAATGCACATGTGCCCATTCAGGCTCTGTCATTTCCTTCCAAATTCCGAAGGCTTTTAATCGATAATTCAACAACCATTCGGGTTCGTTTTTTTTTGTTGAAATGAGGCGAATGATGTCCTCATTTAATCCAATTGGAACCGTATCTGTTTCAATATCGGTCACAAATCCAAACTTATACTCTTGGTTTTCGAGGTCCTTCGCTAACTCATTTTCTGTATATCCAGCCATGTCTTTTTCTTAAACAGAGAAAGATTCTCCACATCCACATGTACGATCAGCATTTGGGTTCTGAAATACAAACCCTTTTCCATTTAATCCGCCGGAAAAATCCAATGTTGTGCCAATCAAATACAAATAACTTTTTTTATCGACCACCACTTTTATGCCATTATCCTCAAAAGACTTATCGCCTTCTTGGTCTTGGTTGTCAAAAGTAAGCTGGTACATCAATCCGGAACAACCACCTCCCTGAACCCCAACACGGATAAAGAGTCCTTCTTTTCCCTCATCTTCCATCAGTCTAAGCGCTTGCTTCTTGGCATTGTCTGTTACTGTAATCATTTCAGTCTTTATTTAGATTAATTATAAATAAACTGTTAATCGTCCACAAAATTACCACTTTTATGGTATTTGAACAAACAAGAATTTGATTATTTACTTCAGAAACACCTCATGGGAGATTAAGTTTCCGTTTTTTCCTAAAAAGTTGTATTTTCACACTACAAAAACCAACACAAAAGCATGAAAAATCTACTATTCTTTTTCCTTTCTAGCTGTTCATTCACTGTTTTTAGTCAAATCGATGTCTTGTCTAAAGAATATCAAAACTTAAAACAAGCCGGCTTGATTTCTAGTCAAACCTATTTGAACACACCAATTGTTCCTGCGCAAATTGTGCACTACAAAGGGAATTCCGAAAAAACAGGTGTTTGCGATTGCCTGGTACAGTTGGATTCTACCTTTTTATTAGCCATGGCACCAAATGATGATTTGTACTCAAATAGCATCTATCTACCTTTTAGTTTCGGTTTTTACGGTAATACATATGATAGTTTATACATTAATAATAATGGAAATATTTCCTTTATTGCGCCCTACAATACATTCACTGCAAATCCATTTCCGGATCCTTCCTTCAATATGATTGCTCCATTCTGGGCGGATGTGGATACAAGATCCACAAATGGCGGAAATGTTTGGTATAAATTGAACCCGCATTCACTTGTAATCGTTTGGGATCACGTGGGTTATTTCAACATGATGGAAGACAAATTAAATACTTTCCAATTAATCATTTCTGATGGACTGGACACACTTATACCAAGTGGAAACAACGTTTCTTTTTGCTATGGGGATATGCAATGGACTACGGGTTCTGCTTCTGGAGGTGTTAATGGATTTAGTGGTTCTCCGGCGACAGTGGGGGTAAACATTGGGAATGGACTGGACTATTTTCAAGTAGGGCAATTTGATACGCTCGGAACTGCTTTTGACGGGCCTTATAATACCATTGACCAAGTTGATTTTCTCGATAATCAAGAAATATACTTTAATTTGGCCGGTTCAACCACCAATATTCCGCCACTGGTTATGAGCAGTCTTATTTGTGACACCATTGACGTGTACACCGGCGATACCCTACACAAAAGTTTAAATGCCATCGACTTTTCAATTGGTGTGAGTACCCCAGAAATTGGTCAAACATTGAACACTACCATTCAATGTTCGTTGCCTAGCGCCTTGAGTTTTGTCGCAACACCAAATGGGGAGTTTACAAAATATGACATTAACTTTGATGCAACCAATGTTCCACCAGGTATATACATGATTGAAATGGAAATAGCAGATAACGGAATTCCAGTGCAAACTGTCCATAAATCCATTCCAATTCGTGTCATCTACGACGCTAATTTAAGTGGGGTTGAGCAATTTACAGAAAGTACATTTTCTGTTTACCCAAATCCTGCTTCTACCATGTTACAGGTAGAAGGACTTCAGTCAATCGATGAACTTCAATTGTTGGACCTTCAAGGAAAATTGGTGCTTTGTGGAAACAAAACTTCCAAATCTTTGGACATTTCTTCATTGAATAAAGGTGTATACTTGCTACGTATATGGAGCACTGGAAAAGAAATGCACACCGTTAAAATACTGAAAGACTAAAAAGCACACTGGATAATGTGTATTTTTGACACATGAAACATTTCCTATTTTCGTGCCTTTTATTCCTGCAAGTAACTACCGTCTTTGCACAACAGGGGGGTCATCATTTTCAAACGAAATATGTAGTCATTTTAGTTATTGATGGGCCAAGGTATAGTGAAACGTATGGAGATACCTCTTGTAGACTAAGTCCAATCTTATGTGACTCACTGCGCTATCAAGGAGCTTTTTATGAGAATTTTCGGAACAATGGGCCAACGTATACCGTTCCTGGTCACACCGCCATTGTAACCGGGTCTTACCAACGCATATCCAACACAGGGACTGCCTTACCACGTAATCCATCGCTTTTTCAATATTATCTAAAGGCTACTGGAGCATCTAAAAATGATGCCTATATTGTCTCGAGTAAAGGAAAATTAGACGTCCTGGCAAACACGGAAAATAAAAAATGGCATGATCAATTCTTGGCAAGTACCTATTGTGGTCCAAATGGCAATGGAATTGGATACGGTAAAGACGAAAAAACATTTGCCAAGGTCACAGAATTAATCACTAGTCCAAATGTTCCACATCTCATGCTAATTAACTTACTCGCTGTGGATGTGAATGGTCACGCCAACAATTGGGAAAAATACCAGGAATCCATTACTGCATGTGATGCTTACGCCTCTGAACTGTGGCAAATGATTCAAAGCAATCCAGTGACGAAAAATCAAACGACCTTGTTTATCACAAACGATCACGGACGACATTTAAATGGTGTTAAATCAGGATTTGTCAATCATGGCGACCATTGTGAAGGATGTGAACACATCTCTTTACTCATCTTAGGTCCAGATACACCAAAAGGCATATCGATAGAACAAGAAGGTGAGTTAATTGATCTTTCAAAAACGATTTCCACGATGCTTCACTTTGAAATGCCTACAAGCAAAGGAAGGATTTTACAGGAAGCTTTCAAGCCTTAGAATAATCCGTTTAACAATTGATCATCGACCGAATTAGGCAAAGTAACTTTTAAGTTAGGTTCCATTTCCATAGCTCTTTTGATGGCAAAAGTTGCATTTTCATTTCGTGCCCAATTTCGACGTGCAATGCCGTTGTTGACATCCCAATGCAACATCATCTTTAAGTTACGATCAGCATCCGCACTACCATCTAATAACATTCCAAATCCTCCATTGATGACTTCTCCCCAACCAACTCCTCCGCCATTGTGAATGGAAACCCATGTTGCACCGCGAAAACTATCTCCGATGACGTTTTGGATGGCCATGTCTGCCGTAAAACGCGAACCATCATAAATATTTGAGGTCTCTCGATAAGGCGAATCCGTACCAGATACATCATGGTGATCGCGTCCCAACACAACTGGTCCAATTTCTCCATTGGCAATGGCTTGGTTAAATGCCTCTGCAATGCGCATGCGACCTTCCGCATCAGCGTATAGGATTCTAGCCTGTGAACCAACAACCAAACGATTTTCCTGTGCGCCTTTGATCCATTGGATGTTATCCGCCATTTGCTGTTGTATTTCCACTGGACTTTTAGCCATCATTTCTTCCAATACACGACACGCAATGGCATCGGTTTTGGCTAAATCTTCCGGATTTCCTGAAGCGCATACCCAACGGAAAGGTCCAAATCCAAAGTCAAAACACATGGGGCCGAGAATGTCCTGTACGTAAGAAGGGTATTTAAAATCAATGTGGTTTTCAGCCATTACATCACCACCTGCACGCGACGATTCCAATAGAAAGGCGTTGCCATAATCGAAGAAATAAGTTCCTTTAGCGGTGTGTTTATTTACCGAGGCAGCATGACGTCTTAAGCTTTCTTGTACATATGTTTTAAATTTTTCAGGATCCTTTGCCATTAACTCGTTTGCTTCGTCAAAAGTAAGTCCTGCAGGATAATACCCACCAGCCCAAGGATTGTGAAGGGACGTTTGATCGGATCCTAAATCCACATGGACATCGGCTTCGTCAAATTTCTCCCAAACATCGACCACATTTCCCAAGTAGGCAATGGAAACAACTTCTTTTGCTGCTTGAGCTTTCTTCACGCGAAGAACCAAAACATCTAAATCGCTGATGATTTCATCGACCCAGCCCTGTTCATGGCGGGTATTTGCCGCTTTTGGATTCACCTCGGCGGTCACCGAAATCACTCCAGCAATGTTTCCTGCTTTTGGCTGCGCACCAGACATTCCACCTAATCCGGCGGTAAGGAACAATTTCCCTTTAATGTCATCGCGGTTTTTAGCCAAGCGACGGACAGCATTTAACACCGTAATCGTCGTACCATGGACAATTCCTTGCGGACCAATGTACATATAGGAACCAGCCGTCATTTGTCCGTATTGGGTGACACCTATTGCATTGAACTTTTCCCAATCATCCGGTTTGGAATAGTTTGGAATCATCATTCCGTTCGTCACTACTACTCTCGGAGCTAATTTATGTGAAGGAAACAAGCCCATTGGATGTCCGGAATACATCACCAATGTTTGCTCATCAGTCATTTCAGACAAATATTTCATCGTTAAACGGTACTGCACCCAATTTTGGAATACTGCGCCATTTCCACCATAGGTAATGAGTTCGTGTGGATGTTGTGCCACAGCATGATCCAAGTTGTTTTGAATCATGAGCATGATGGCTTTTGCTTGTGTCGATTTTCCTGGATACTCCGTTATTGGACGAGCAAAAATCGGATGCGTTGGGCGATAACGGTGCATATAAATGCGCCCATATGTTTTTAATTCTTCGGCAAAATCTTTTGCTAATTCAGCATGTTGCTCCTTTGGAAAATAACGTAAAGCATTCGCAATCGCGAGTTTTTTCTCCTCAAGCGAAAGGATATCCTTACGTTTAGGTGCATGATTTACTTGCGGTTCCCACGATTTAGCAGCAGGAATTTGAGTTGGAATACCTTCTTGAATTTCTTGTGCAAAAGATAGTTCAGACATATTGTTCAATTTTGAACAAAAGTAGTCAATCCTAATATTTCACAACGACAAATCCGTGTTTTTGTATTTTTTCTCCACCTTCAAAAACAGCATCAATGCGGTAGAAATAAGTACCTTCTTCTACAAGGTCTCCACCCGATGTTTTTCCGTCCCAATGTCCTGCTGGATCACTATATTCGTAAATCACATTACCCCAGCGATTTAGGATGTAACATTGGAATTCAGCAATTCCATCATATTCCACAAAGAAATTTTCATTTCCAACTTGAGAAGACAAAGAAATAATGTTTGGAGCAGTAATATCACATGGTTTAATGGTGATCGTAGATACATCAGAAACCGTATAACATTCATTGGAAAGGAAGAAGGTATACTCCCCTGGCTGATTCACAATGCGAGGAACCGAAGTGTAGCCGTCTCCCCAAACAAAGGTTTGCAACGGATTATATCCAGCCTGCAAAGGTTGTGAATTCACCATTAACGGACTCAACTCGAAATTGGCATTTTTACAAATTGCTGTATCCAGTAATTCCGTATAGATGTAAGGTTGGAATTCTATCTGAGAAATAATGGTGTCGTTACAAGAATTATCGATGAACATCACATCATAAATTCCACCGACATGCATCGTACTAATCTCTGGATTATTCACGAGGTTACTTGGCAAGAAATGAACACTTGTATCTGCACACGCCCAAACTCCTCCACTGTACGCGATGGTATTTTGCACTTGATATGCGTAATTACACGCTAAGGTATCGTTAAAAATTACAGGAGTCGGTAACACGTATAAAGTCACGGTTGTATCATAATGACACCCAAAATTATCCGTTACATTGTAAGTATAGTTGGTGTTTCCTGTAACAGATGGTTGAATGACAATCAACGTGTCATTCTGCCCAGAAATGATACTTGGATCGTTGGTCCAAAAATCACTCATGACAATGTTCTGATATCCTTCCGATTCAGGATATAAAGAAGAATTAAAGTAAATGGCCCATTGGAATATGTATCCATCATCAATTCCTTGATTATCTTGCACTTGAATGGTCCATGGTCCATTTATTGGACAACCAGCAAATTGATTAAAATCACCATCTGGCAGGTACACTCCATTCGGATTCATGGAAGCAAAGCCGTAAGAATTGATGATGGTATTTCCCAGTGCTTCTTCCGCACAAATGGTTCCTAGCGTAGCATTTGTTGGAGAGAAACAATATGTCCAAACTGGCGTACCTGGAGCACCTCCATCGATATTTGTATCATTACCTAAGAAGGTTGAAATTCCATTTCCACATCCGCCGGGAACCAATTCATTCCAACCGAAAGGAGTTTGATTATAGGCATTCATGATAGAAACCGTTGTTCCATTCGGACAAGTTAACGCAATTTCAATGTCCCCAATGTACGAATGCTCAATGTCAATGCATAATTGATCAAAATCATTTGCGGAGGTAATGACCGCTGTTGAGTCAAATCCTGACATCGGTACAATTGAAGAATAGGTCTGTCCTGCTCCATCTGGAAGGAAAGTTAACCCAGCAAAAACTCCTCCGATCTGAAATTGTCCTCCGGGGATGTCAATTCCAACCGTGTCCGTTGCGGTTACTCCCCCAATTAAATTCGTACTCACTCCCAAACAGACGGTGTCCGCTAATGGACCTGTTCCAGTAAACAATGGCGTTTGAGAAACTCGAACTTTACAATGAATATTGGCCTGATGTGGGAAAATATCCTGAACCTTTAAATCTACATAATAACCAGATTGTGCAGGTGGGGTAAACCAAACAGAACTTCCTGTAAATTGTCCAACACCACCAATGGTCCAAGTGTAATTACAATTTGCAACCGTTTGAGAATATCCAGTATTTGTGTTTTCTAAGGAATAAGGGAAAAGTGGTGTAGCCGTCAATAAAACGGAATCGCCAAAACATAAATCTACGTATCCGGTGTCCAAAGGATTTAAGACATTGACACCAACGCCATTTTTAAAAGCTTCGATGTGCGGTTCAATAGGTTGGGGTGGATTTCCACAAGCAACGTTCGCTACCCAACCTGTTCCTTCACTTGCACCATCAGAGTGGAAACGCAAGGTTAAACATCCGGATGGATTATTTGCAAAAGAGGCTTGAACATAGAATCCAACGGGATTGGTGCCCGAGTTAAATGCCCCCAGCAACGGTGCACTGGTAGAAGGTCCGTCGTATACATACAATGTATCTGTCGGATGAATGTCAAACTCAAATCCAATATTCGTTGCAAAAGCAATCGAAACTTTCGACCCTTGTGTCAAATCTGGACAAAGGACCAAGGTCTCGTTTGTATTCGGCAAGTAATTTCCAGCACCATCGATGAAATTGGTTCCACCAGTCGGAACAATTCCAGCACAATTAAGGGGATTAGTTTGACTGTAATCTGGGTCAGTAATCGTTAAAGTCACCTGAGAAATTCCCAAGTGAGCAACAAGAACGAATAAGAAAGCAAGTATGTTTTTTGTCATTATTTCTGGTTTTGCATTTCCAACTTAAGGATGTTTGAAGACTTTACTATAAGTAACTCATTTCCTCCTTCTATTTTGAAATATTGTGTACGGTCTTTGATTTGCAAGTGTAAATCTGTAAATCGCAGGTCTTTTTTAGATTTAACAGCAATGGTTGGGAACTGACTGACATCCTTTCCCTCTGGAGCTGGAATGACATAGCACGCGTGATCAACCGCATAATTCAACACCTCAATGGCGCCATTTCCAGCTTCTTCAATTTGCTGTAATTCTATTTTGGAATAACTTTTAGATAGTGCAGGACTTGCTTTCTGTGCATAAAATTGCTGAGCAAATGCCAATAAAATGATGAATAAGCCTTTTTTCATAGTGCGTTTGTTGTGTCGACAAGACGTGAGTAATCGTTGAAAAGTTGTATCAAATGTTCAAATTTTTCAATTTCAAGCTAAGATAATAAAACTTAGTTTTGCTCACACATAATTCCTTAGTTAAAATTCATGGAGAATTCAGCATTAGAAAAAGTTGCTTCACAAGTTAGAAGAGATATCGTTCGTATGGTTTCAGCGGTTAATTCAGGGCATCCTGGAGGATCATTAGGTTGTACCGATTTTTTAAGTTTTTTGTATTTCGAGCAAATGCATTTCAATGCAGAATCATTCAGCATGGATGGGATTGGTGAAGATTTGTTTTTCTTATCAAATGGACATATTTCTCCAGTTTGGTATAGTGTTTTGGCGAGAGCAGGTTATTTTCCGGTGGCAGAATTGGGAACCTTTAGAAAATTATCAAGTCGCTTACAAGGACACCCTTCCACGGATAAAAAATTACCTGGAATTCGCATGGCTTCCGGTTCATTAGGGCAAGGTTTATCAGTTGCTGCAGGTGCCGCTCAAGTAAAAAAATTAAATGGTGACAAAGGAATTGTGTACACACTACATGGTGATGGGGAATTGCAAGAAGGTCAAATTTGGGAAGCGGCGATGTATGCAGCGGCAAATCAAGTGGACAACTTGATTGCAACCATCGATTATAATGGTCGTCAAATTGACGGCGATGTTGAAGATGTGTTGTCCTTAGGAAATTTGGCACAAAAATGGCAAGCGTTCGGATGGAATGTTCTAGAAATGGATGGGCATAACTTCGCGAATATTCGCGAGAACATGACGAAAGCAAAAGAAATGTGCGGAAAAGGAAAACCGGTAGTCATCATTATGAAAACAGAAATGGGTCAAGGTGTTGATTACATGATGGGGTCTCATAAATGGCATGGTGTTGCTCCAAATCCGGAACAATTAACTGCTGCATTAGCTCAATTAGAAGAAACACTAGGAGACTATTAGTGAAAACGTGGGTATTGGCCATATTGATTTGTTTGTCTAGTTTCGGTTGGACGCAAAAAAATACGCGAATACTCTTCATTCTCGATGCTTCCAACAGTATGAATGTGGATTGGAATAATAACCAAACACGCATGGTGGCAGCTAAAGAGGTATTGATTCAAGAAGTTGAAAAATTAAGAGGAATTCCAAATTTGGAAATTGCCTTGCGGGTGTATGGACACCAAACGCCTGTTACCAATACTTACCAAGATTGCAACGATACGAAATTGGAAGTGCCGTTTGGGCCAAATACAGTAGACGCGATTAAATCTAAAGTAAAATCCATTCAAGCAAAGGGTTCCACTCCGATTGCAAGATCACTAGAGGCTGCTGCTGGGGATTTCCCGGATACGCTCGCGCGAAATTTCATTATTCTGATCACGGATGGACTTGAATCTTGCGACAATGATCCTTGCATTATTGCACGGAAACTGAAGGAGAAAGGCGTGAAAGTTACACCTTTTGTCATAGGATTAGGAATGGATTTATCCTATTTGGAAAAATTCGATTGCATTGGAGCTTATTCGGATGCAGAGAACAAGGAGTCCTTCAGAAATGTGTTGTCTAATGTTGTTTCGAAAACGCTTTTGAATACAACCGTTCAAATCAACTTGAACGACATCAACAAAAAAGCAAGCGAGACAAATGTGACCTTATTTCTTTATGAAGCAGGGACAAATCAATTAAAGTATACCTTCACACATACACTAAATCGCAAGAATTTACCAGATACGTTAATCTTGGATCCAGCCTTGAAATACGATCTCGTCGTGAATACCTTGCCGCGGATAGAGAAAAAAGGAATTGTGCTTCAGAAGTATACACACAACACCATCATAGTGGATGCACCGCAAGGCTTCATCAAATTTACATCAAGTAAAAATACCCAAAATCCGAATTTTCAAATGCGTGTTTCACAAAAGGATGATGTGAAAACAATTCACGCTCAAAATTTAAATTCGACTCAGAAATACTTGGTTGGAACCTATGATTTGGAGATTTTCACCTTGCCAAGAACCTATCAACGCGTGGAGGTTCAACAAAGTAAAACAACCTTGGTGGATGTGGTACCAGCAGGAACTTTCCAATATACGACGGTTAAAGCAACGGTTGGACAAGTATTTTACGAACGATCCACAGACAATTGGGAATGGGTTTGTAATTTGGAAGAAGGTCTATTAGAAGGAAAATGGTACTTACAACCCGGGAATTATAAAATTGTTTACCGCGAGAAGGACCAAAAGTCCAGTGCATATACAAAAGAAAAAAAGTTTAGAATCGATTCAAACAAAACACTCTTATTAAATTTATAGTTATGGAATTTGAAATACTTGGAAACAAAGACACGCGATCAGGATTCGGTGAAGGATTAGCGGAATTAGGCCGTACAAACCCAAATGTTGTCGCTTTGTGTGCAGACTTAACAGGGTCCTTAAAAATGGATGCGTTTCAAAAGGAACAGCCTGAGCGTTTTTTCCAAGCGGGGATTGCCGAAGCAAATATGATCGGATTAGCAGCGGGAATGACCATCGGTGGAAAAATTCCATACACGGGAACCTTTGCTAATTTCTCAACTGGACGTGTTTATGACCAAATTCGTCAGTCCGTCGCGTACTCGCAAAAAAATGTAAAAATATGCGCTTCACACGCTGGCCTTACACTTGGTGAGGATGGAGCGACGCACCAAATATTAGAAGACATCGGAATGATGCGTATGTTGCCAAACATGACAGTTATCGTCCCTGCTGATTTCAATCAAACAAAGCAAGCGACAATTGCTATTGCGGAGCACCAAGGTCCTGTTTACTTGCGCTTTGGTCGTCCGGTGATGCCCATTTTCGTGAAGCCTGATGCAAAATTTGTCATTGGTAAAGCCGATGTTTTGGCTGAAGGTACTGACGTTACAATCATCGCTTGTGGACACCTTGTATGGAAATCGATTGAAGCACTGAACATTTTACGTGAAAAAGGGATTTCCGCCGAACTAATCAACATGCACACCATTAAACCATTGGACGTAGACGCCATCCTAAAATCTGTGTCAAAAACAGGTTGTGTCGTGACTGCCGAAGAACACATGATGAATGGAGGATTAGGTGAAGCCGTTTCGCAAGTGCTCAGTAGATCATTTCCTTGTCCGCAAGAATATGTAGCGGTAAACGACTCATTTGGTGAAAGTGGAACTCCTATGGAGTTGATGACTAAATACGGAATAGATACACAAGATGTAGTGAACGCTGCCATTAAAGCAATCGCGCGAAAGGCTTAACCCACGCGGTAACTTAGGTTGCTTTCAGATTCAGGTGTATCTGTACATTTGACTCATGAAAAAAAACATGGGAAAACCTGATCGCTTGATTCGCATTGCAGTCGCGGTCGTACTTTTATTAGCATTGTGGATGGATTTATTTCCAGCTAAACTGAATTTGCTTATACTGATTATCACATCGATTTTCACCTTGACGTCGCTTGTGTCTTTTTGTCCATTGTATCGCATTTTCGGATGGAATACGACGAAAAACAAGGATTGAGTTAATCTACTTTTACAAGTGCTAAGGCAGCATCGATTGACGGAAGTTTCGGATGACAAATTCCTTTTGTGCAAACAAAAATGCCGTCAGCATAGCCTTCCGAAATCGGCAAGGATTGATGGTAGGATAGCAAGGTGTTTTCTGGCCACTGACGTGGTGATATTTTTCCTTGTTCTAGCAAGTGTATCTCCGTGAAGCCTTGATTGATTTCCAATAACAAGCTAGCCCAATTGGAATAGCCTGATCCATATGTTTCCATGCCATCATACATGTTCGCGACCATTTGTCGTGCATAAGCAATCCATCGATCTGTGCGAAAATAATGTCCCATACGAAGAAAATTCCGGGCCATCACAGAATTACTGGAAGGAATGACGTTATCGTGCAACTCCATTTTTCGAACGACTAAAGTACTGTCTGTTTTCGTGAAGTAACACATTTTACTTTCCGGGTGCATAAATTCCTGTTCGACAAAAAGAGTTAAGTGCTGTGCGTGCTCTAGCCAGGATAATTCTCCAGTGCGTTGGTACAAATGTGTGAAGGCATCGATCACGTGTGCATAATCTTCTAGGAATCCATTCACACTAGCTTTCCCATTTGTTTGGACATGAAAAAGTTCGCCCGATGGCTGAAGTTGCTCTTCCAAGATCCACTTTCCGATTTTTCGTGCTTCCAAAAGGTACGCTTCATCTTGAAAGACGAGATACGCCTGACAGAGTCCACGTATCAGCAGCGCATTCCATGAAGTTAAGCATTTGTGATCTCGTCCGGGACGGATTCGTTTTTCTCGTTCCGACAATAACAGGTACTTCCATTCCAACACTTTCGATTGTAAAGCCGAGCGTTCCATGTTCCATTTTTTGGAAAACTCGGTATCACTCATTGTTTTGAGTAGAATATACTTTCCGTCTTCCCAATATCCACGATCGGTAACTTGGTAATAGTCTGCAAAAAGGAGGTAATCACGACCTACTAATTTTTTAAGTTCCTGTTCTTCCCAACAATAAAACTTTCCTTCTTCGCCTTCGCTGTCCGCATCCAAGGCACTAAAATAGGCGCCGGATTTTGAACGCATTTCTCTAAACAGCCAATGAACTATTTCTTGGACTAGTAGTCGGTATGCTTCCTCTTTGAATTCCGCATAGGCCAAAGCGAATAATTCGATTAATTGGGCATTGTCGTAGAGCATTTTCTCAAAATGCGGAACTTTCCAAATCATGTCCACGGAGTAACGCGTGAATCCACCACCAATATGGTCGTAAATTCCACCATAGGACATTTTATCTAGCGTTAACCTTACAAAGTTTCGGAGTCGCTCATCACTGAACACCTGACTATGTCGAAGCAAGTACAAATAATTCGTTGGCATGGGGAATTTCGGCGCCCTATTCATTCCCCCTTCCATGAAATCAAATTGTTTTTTCCACCTCGCAACAAGCTCTAACAGTTTTTCGTTTGCTAAATCAGATTCATCTTGTGGGATGGCGATTAATTCATTTACCGAGAGTCCTTCGTGTAATTTACTCGCATACTCTTCCACTTTTTCCAAGTCGTTCTGAAATGTATAGACTAAGGATTTCAGCACATGTATCCATTGATCTTTCGGGAAATAAGTTCCGCCATAAATCGGTCGTCCATCCGGTAAGGTAATGCAATTCAAGGGCCAACCACCTCGTTGTGTCATGAGTTGAACGGCGGACATATACACATTGTCTACATCGGGACGTTCTTCGCGATCCACCTTCACATTGATAAAGTGTGCATTCATGAGGTCCGCCACTTCCTGATCTTCGAAGCATTCATGTGCCATGACATGACACCAATGGCATGCAGAATAACCCACACTAATCAGCACCAGTTTATTCAAGCGTTTCGCTTCTTTAAATGCCTCATCAGACCATGGAACCCAATCCACTGGATGGTGTGCATGTTGTAATAAATAAGGTGAAGATTCGTGAATTAATGAATTGGTATGTGTCATGATGATTAATAGAAAACAAAGAAAACTTATATTTGTTGAATAGATTCTATCCGTGCAACAATTTCGTCCACTTCAAGTACTTTTTTTCATTGTTTTAGTACTATCATTTTTATTCATTCCCTCCTTTTTATTGCCAAAAGGTGGTGCACATTTCCTAGGAGTAAAATGGCAATTCCTTCCTTTTGAGGAGGTTCTTCAGCCGAAAAAACAAGTAAAAAAAGACATTGCTAAAATCATTCAAAAAGTTGATACTTCGGACATTAATTCAAATTTGGTAAAGCACAAGGGGATTTCTTCCGGAAAACTCGGGCTACCGAATGGCGGAGAATTAAGTACAGAGAGTGCAACGACCTTGCATTTAAACGACCTATCGAGACAGAATTTGTATCGCTTATTTGAGCAGCTGAAATCGGCGGCGGCTGAAAATAGAAAAATTTCGATTTTTCATTACGGGGATTCACAAATTGAAGGCGATCGCATGACTGGATATATTCGTCAGCGTATTCAAAATCAATTCGGAGGAAATGGTCCGGGAATGATTCCGGCAACCAATGTCTATAATACCCAAAGTTTTAAGCAAACGTTCTCCCCAAATTTTGAGCGTTTGACCTCTTTTTGGGGTAAAAAATTAAGCACTCGAAAATATGGCGCGATGGGATCTGCCTCTATCATGGTGATTGACACGTCGAAATCGAACCGTGGAGAATTTTCCGAAGGGTGGATTGAAATCGAAGCTTCGAAGGCTGCGTTTACGAGGGCGAGGGATTTCAACCAGGTCAAGTGTTTTTACACCTCTTGTTACAAACCTTGTAGCGTGAAGGTCTATGAAAACAACAAGTTGATTCATGAAGATTCCCTAATCAAAGATGGATTGAGTCATTCGATTGACTTAAGTTTTCCCAAAACGCCAGGCAAGTTGAGGTTTGTGTTTAGTACGACAAAAAGTCCTGTTTTCAATGGCTTCGCACTAGAAGGTGATATCGGCGTTCAAGTCGTGAATGTCGCGATGCGGGGGTCCTCTGGACATGCCATTAGCGCAGGAGACGCCGGCTTATTTCGCAAAATGCACAACGAGTTAAACACGGAGTTGTTTATCCTACAGTTTGGCGGGAATTCTGTTCATGCATTTAAAGACAGTAGTTCTGTACGCTATTACATGCGCAGTTTTAAAAGTCAAATCCAATACATTCAACGCAATCGTCCGTCAGCAACCATTTTAGTAATCGGTCCAAGTGACATGTCGCAATTGAGCAATGGCATATTTGAAACATATCCCTACCTCTCATATTGTGTCAATCAAATGAAAAAGACCTGTGACGAAACCGGTGCGGCATTTTGGGATTTATACGGCGCTATGGGAGGAAAAAACTCCATGCCATCATGGGTAAGTCAAGGACTTGCAGGAAAAGATTACATTCACTTCACTCCAAGGGGAGCCAGTTATGCATCTCAATTGTTTTACGATGCGTTTATTGCAGAATATGCAAAATGGTTGAATGGTGAAACAGGCTCGAAAAAAGACGTTGTCGAATGATGAAACGTGTTCTTTTCTGTCTTCTATTTCCTTTCTCCTTGTTAGCTCAAGTAAAGGATTTACGTACCTTAAACGAGCATTTGATTTTGTCTGAGGACAGCCTTATTTCCGTGAAATATCCCTTTATCCATACCGAATGTAATGCGTTTCAGTTTTTTAGTGAAACAAGTCCGAATTGGACTTATTTGCATGAACAAATGACGCAAATGATTGAAAAAAAAGACCGAAAACTAAACTTTTATCACATTGGTGGTTCACATATTCAAGCGGATATTTACACTCATGATTTTCGGACATTCTTACAAACCAATTGGCCGGGATTAAATGGTGAACGCGGACTCGTTTTCCCCTTCGGTTTAGCCAAAACCAATAATCCCTCCAATTATCATTTTTCATCACCCAACGTGTGGAAGTCTTACCGCAGTGTAAATGACCATCCCGATGGTTTAGACTACGGTTTAACAGGAGCAACGATTCGTTGTTCAGACTCTGTGATTACCATCAATTTCAAGCACATGCGAACGATGGTCAAGCCGCCCTTTAACAAATTGCGCATTTACCATAATACCGGTCAATTTCCGTATGAGTTGAATTTTGGCGGACAAGAGTTATTAGTGAGCGAGACTTTTCATCACGTGGAGTTGGGTTATTCAGAAATCACCTTTACCGACTATATTGATTCCTTGGATTTGCAATTTGTCCGTACGATTTCTGGTCCTAGCACACTTGAGATTTATGGATTTGAATTACTGAATGAACTGCCGGGCATCACTTACAATGCCATCGGAATAAACGGAGCAGGGCTCTACACCTATTTGGCGAATGAACATTTTTTAAGGGATCTTAAAATTCATCCACCAGACCTCTTTGTGTTTTCCGTTGGAACAAACGATGCGTATACGAGTGCTTCTAGTTTCAAGCCGGAAGTATATAAAAACAACTTGGAATCTTTAATGAAAATCATCCTTTCAGTGAATCCAAAATGTGCGCTTTTATTGACCGTTCCCAACGACAATCAATTTCATGGGGCACCGAACAAAAATACGGAGCGCCAACGCGAAGTGATCTTACAATTAGCACAAGAATACCAAATGGCCGTTTGGGATTTTTACGGGATTATGGGAGAACTTGGGTCTTCAATTACCTGGAGAAAAAATGGACTCATGCAAGGAGACTATGTACACTTCACCGCTGATGGGTATCACTTAAAGGGAAAATTATTAATCGATGCATTTCTAAAGTATTTAAGTGCATTTGACGAACTTAGCCACTAATTATGGAGAGAATTTACCAACTTTTTTCGTTCGACGTTAAAGAACCACTCATCTTTACACAGCTCGATTTTTGGCTGTTTTTCATTCTTGTAATGGTGATTTTCTCTGCGATTCACAAACATTTCTTGGTGCGAAGTATCTTCTTAACGGTGGTTAGCTTATTCTTTTATTTCAAGACATCGGGTTTATTTGTACTACTCTTGGGCTTGACCCTCATTGTCAATTATTTGTTTGGTTCCCTTGTTGGAAAAACAGAAAAGGATCGGTCGAAAAAGTGGTTGATTGCTGGTTCAGTGATTTTCAATTTACTCTTACTCGGTTACTTTAAGTACGCGTATTTTTTTACTGATTCCTTTAACCACCTCTTTCAAACCAAGTATGAGGTAGTCAATCAATTTGCTTTATGGGGCAACGGATTCTTTGGCAAAGGGACCTTTGTGGACAAAATATTAATTCCCGTTGGAGTTTCCTTTTTCACGTTTCACAACATCAGTTACGTGGTCGATATTTACCGAAAAGAGATCAAGGTTACTAGCTTTTTCGACTATGCGTTTTACGTCACCTATTTTCCGCATTTAGTGGCAGGTCCGATCGTTCGAGCGCGCGATTTCATCCCCCAAATCCAGCAACCGTTTTCACTAAACAAACAAGATTTCAGTTGGTCCTTGGTACAGATAACAAAAGGATTATTTAAGAAAATCGTTTTAGCTGATTACATCGCCGTTCACTTTATTGATAAAATTGCCGATTCACCAGAAGCCTATCCTGGTTTCATTAGTGTATTGGCCATGTGGGCGTATTCCTTGCAGATTTACGGTGATTTTTCCGGTTATACAGACATCGCTATTGGCATTTCGCGCTTAATGGGATTCACCTTGTTGGAGAACTTTAACTCACCATACAAAGCAGTTTCTGTTGCAGATTTCTGGAGAAGGTGGCATAAATCGCTTGGATCCTGGTTGCGCGATTATTTGTACATCCCTTTAGGTGGAAACCGATCCGGAGGAATTGGGACCTACCTCGCTTCGACGATTATTTTTATCTTCCTCATTTTCATTACCCAATGGTACGAATTGGTATTTGTATACTTGGGGTTAATGGGACTTTATTTCATCTGTTGGCACCTGTTTCCAAGTGTGAAAAATTTCTTGAATCGCGATTTAAATTTGCTGATTACGATGGTCGTTGGTGGACTTTGGCACGGTGCGAGTGAGAACTTTGTCATTTGGGGAAGCATGAATGGACTCGCCTTGATTTTTTACCAATACTGGAAAAAAATTAGTCCCTATGAAACGAGTACGGCTTGGGGCATCCGAGCTTGGCGTATTTTCTTAACCTTCAATTTCATTACGTTCACACGCATCTGGTTTCGTTTGGATGAAGCAGGTGAGCCCTTGAAAATGATTGATCACATCTACCGCCATTTTGATTTTTCATGGGAGGTGTTTGTCAAAGTATTACAAACCTATCAAACCGTATTTTGGCTCATTCTAATTGGATTCATTTTACATTGGCTGCCACAATCATGGAAAGATAAAGGTACGGTAGCCTTTGCCAAAATTCCCTTTGTATTCCAAGCGCTTAGCATTGCACTCAGTGTTTTTTTCATGTACCAAGCGATTTCTGATACATTTAAGCCATTTGTATACTTCCAGTTTTAAGCAGCTAGATAGTAACTGAAAAACAATAAGTCCACACCAACCGTCACGATACTAGCAATGGCAATCCAACGCATGGGTGCTACAGAAAGCAAGAAGCTCAAGGTTAGCATGGTTGGGATAAGAATGACGATTAAAGCAAAGGTACTTTGAATAGCTCCCATTCCTACGGTTAAGCCACCTAAGCATCCAACGACTAACAAAATAATGGCAATCCATCCAAAGCGATTAAATTCCATTTCATTTACTAATTTATCAAACATAACTTTTTATTTTTCTACAAATTTCGGCGGATTAACAGGGGAATTAAATGAGATAAATTGCTAAAAAAGCTGATTTTTGTCAATAAAATCAAGCTTCTTGAATTTAGTTGCTCAATTACTTGACAAACGGGGTCTCGATGTCGTATCTTTGCGCCCTACTTTATTGAAGTAGGTAAATACTGAGTTTATGAGCAAAATGAAACTATCGGAGTTCGACTTCGATCTTCCAGAAGAATTAATCGCAAATTATCCAAGTGAAAATCGTGATGAAGCGCGGTTGATGGTGATTCATCGTGAAACGGGACAAATTGAACATAAATTGTTCAAGGATGTCTTGGATTATTTCTCCGAAGGTGACGTTATGATCATGAATAATACACGCGTTTTCCCAGCAAGAATGTATGGAAACAAGGAAAAAACAGGAGCGAAAATCGAAGTGTTCTTGTTGCGTGAACTAAACCGTGAAAGTTTACTTTGGGACGTACTTGTCGACCCAGCTCGTAAAATCCGTATCGGAAATAAATTATACTTTGGAGAAGACGATTCATTAGTAGCAGAGGTAATTGACAACACTACTTCACGTGGACGCACCCTTCGTTTTTTGTTTGATGGACCCTACGAAGAATTCAAAGCAAAAATTACGGAATTAGGTGAGACACCACTTCCAAAATACATCAAACGCGAAGTTGAACCAGAAGATGAAGAACGTTACCAAACAATCTTTGCGAAAGTTGAAGGCGCGGTTGCTGCACCAACGGCAGGACTCCACTTCTCTCGACAACTATTAAAACGTTTGGAACTGAAGGGCATCGATTTCGCAGAAGTAACCTTACATGTTGGACTTGGTACTTTTCGTTCAGTAGAAGTGGAAGATTTAACCAAACACAAAATGGATTCTGAACAAGTCATCATTCCAGAGCAAGCTGCGGAAATGGTGAACAATGCAAAACGCAAAAAACAACGCGTTTGTGCTGTTGGAACAACAGCCATGAGAGCCATTGAATCATCGGTTTCTACTGAAGGTTATTTAAAACCTTTTGACGGTTGGACCAATAAATTCATTTTCCCTCCGTATGAATTTAGCATTGCGGATAGTTTGATTACCAACTTTCATACACCACTTTCTACCTTGTTGATGATGATTTCTGCATTTGCAGGACACGAATTAATGATGCAAGCGTACCAAGAAGCAATTAAAGAAAAGTATCGTTTTTACTCTTATGGCGACGCCATGTTGATCTTGTAAAATCGTACGAAATAGCATAAACAAAAAGAGAAGGCTTTACCTTCTCTTTTTTTATGCGCCTAATTTTCAATTTAATCTGCGATGATCAAAATGTAATTGTTCTTTTTTCCTTTGCCTAGCAAAACATATTTGTCATTAATCAATTGTGCTGATCCAATGATAAATTGCTCATCCACTTTTTCTTTATTAACAGAAATGGCATTCGCTTTTAACTCGCGGCGGGCTTCCCCATTCGATGACAAAAATCCAGTTTTAGCAGCCATCGCATCAATAATACTGATTCCTGAACCGAAGTCTGTTCGTGAAATAGTTGCCTGAGGAACCCCTTCAAAGATGCTAAAGAAATCTTGTTCGGAAAGTGCCTTTAAGTCTTCGGAAGTCGATTTTCCAAACAAGATGTTGCTGGCACTGATGGCCGTTCGTAAGGACGCTTCGCCGTGAACACGGATGGTGATGTCTTCAGCCAATGCTTTCTGTAAAACGCGCAAATGTGGCGCTTCTGCATGTTCTTTTTCTAATGCCTCAATTTCGGTTCGCGTTTTCAAGGTGAAAATTCGGATGAAATTTGCGGCATCTTCATCCGCAGCATTTAACCAATATTGGTAAAATTGGTAAGGCGATGTTTTCGCTGGGTCCAGCCAAACGTTTCCACCTTCTGTCTTACCAAATTTCGTTCCGTCCGCTTTTTTAATCAAGGGAGTCGTTACCGCATATGCTTCTCCACCACCTTTGCGGCGAATCAATTCCGTTCCTGTGACAATATTTCCCCATTGATCTGAACCGCCTAATTGAACAATACAGCCTTTGTGTTGATTCAAGTAATAGAAATCATATCCTTGCACTAATTGGTATGAAAATTCTGTGAAGGACATTCCCGTCTCCAGTCGTGATTTCACCGAATCTTTTGCCAACATGTAATTCACGGAAATGTGTTTACCTACGTCGCGAATGAACTCCAAAAAGCTCATGTTGCGAAACCAGTCGATGTTATTGACCATTTCCGCAGCGTTTTCACCTTCAAAGTCCAAAAACTTTTCCAATTGAGCTTTTACGCAAGCTACATTATGTTGCAGTGTGGAATTATCCAATAGGTTTCGTTCTTGCGATTTTCCAGAAGGATCACCAACCATTCCAGTTGCCCCTCCGACCAACGCAAAGGGTTTATGTCCTGCTTTTTGAAAGTGAACCAAGGTCATAATTTGCACCAAACTTCCAATGTGTAGAGAGTCCGCAGTTGGATCAAATCCAATATACCCAGACGAACTTTTCTTTAAAAGTGCTTCTTCCGTTCCGGGCATGATGTCGTGAATCATTCCCCTCCACTGTAGTTCTTCAATAAAATTCGTTGGCATCTTATTTCGTTAATTCTTTAAATACTTCTTCTAATGATTTTTGCTCAATGTTCAAGGTAAGGATCAACCAATTTTGTTGTTGAGCGTATTGAGCAACTGATTTACGTAAATCTTCGCTTACGAGAGATTCAATCAACCATCCTTTGTCTAGGGACTCAACTTTGCTCACGTTTGGAATTTTACTCAATTGAGCTTTAGACACAGCTGAATCAAATTCCACATAAACTGTTTGATGTTCCAATTCTTGCTGCAATGCTTTGGCTTTATCGTCCGCTACGATTTGACCTTTGGACAAGATAATGACACGGTCGCAAATGGCCTCCACTTCTTGCATGATGTGCGTCGAAAGTAAGACTGTCTTTTGTTTTCCGATTTGACGAATCAATTCACGGATTTCAACCAATTGATTGGGGTCAAGTCCAGTAGTTGGTTCATCGAGGATTAACACTTCTGGGTCGTGAATGATGGCTTGTGCTAAGCCAACACGTTGACGGTATCCTTTTGACAGGGCTCCAATTTTTTTATTCTGCTCAACGTCTAGTCCAACGGCATTCACCATTTCTGCAACGCGAGATTTCAAATTTTTCACCTTGTAAATTCTACCAACAAACTCCAAGTATTCTCGCACATACATGTCCACATACAAGGGGTTGTTTTCTGGCAAATACCCAATCATTTGACGTGTTTTCAGCTCGTCCACATCGACTTTTATTCCGCCAATGTAAACCTCGCCAGAACTGGCAGGTATGTAACCTGTCATGATTTTCATGGTGGTAGATTTTCCGGCACCATTTGGACCTAAAAAAGCTACGATTTCACCTTTGTTCACAGAGAAACTTACATCCCGCACTGCGGCTTGTTCTCCGTAATATTTAAAGAGGTTTTTTACTTCTATTGACATCGCAAAGCGAAGTTAATAAAAATCAAGGACGTATCTGCTTTGTTGAGATTTTCCTTGAGAATACAGCGTAGAAAAACGCGAATAAGGTGATGCCCATTTGTGACTCTAAGGTATCTTCAAAAAGAAAGGTAACCAAAGCAATGATTCCGAATAACATGCCGACTGCTTGTTGCCATTTGATTTGTTGAATGATAAATTTGAGCTGGAAATAGACGAAGAAGAGAAATCCGAAGATGCCGAACGTTAAATAATACGTCAAATACGAATTGTGCGCACGCAGCCTACGTTCTTTCGTGAGTGGTGAGTGACGTTTGTCGTACATCGCTTGCATTGCATCATCTACATCCCCTGTTCCCACTCCCATCAACCAATGTTGCTCGATGATCGCCCAAGCATTTTTCCAATATTCCAACCGTTCCAAAATGGAATGTCCGGAAGGATTCTGTGCATGGTGCAGTTGGTAACGAATGTCTAATAATCGCGCCTGAATTCCACCAAAAGTTTGATGAACATCTGCAAATCCAGTTTCAATGAACTGAATGTCTTCGTTTGTTAATGATAGAACCCCACGCTTATTTGCACAAAGTCCTTTAGAAGACAAATACCTTTCCAAGGTGGCTTTCAGCGGTTGATTTCTTTTGTCCAAACTATCGTAATTCAAATCGGAGCGCTTGTTCCATGCTGCTTCCATTTGGTCGTATTGTTCGACACAAGGTGTTGGATATTGCACTGGGAAAGAAAGGTAATAGCATAAAGCTATGATTCCGCCAAGAGCAATAAAGGAACTCAATGCCAACAGCCCAAATAAGCGTTTCATGTACAACAGGAAGGTCATTAGGGCGAGGAGTACAATTGCCACAGAAATAATGCCTGATAAGACTTGACTATAAAACGTGTATACTAAGAAAAAACCGGCAGTGATGACATACCAAGCTCGGTGTTTTGTTTGATGGTAAATCCGCTCCACACAAAAGGCCAATCCGATACCGATTAAAATCCCGTAACGAATGTGCGAGCCGAATAAAGACATGTCGCGGATGTCAATTAAGTTCAGCTTTTCAGCAAAAAAATGATACGCAATAAGGTTCGCAACAGCAGTAATCACCAAGGTCAATAAAAAATACCGGATGAGTCGCTGCCAACGTTTCGGTCCTAACATGGGTTGCGCGCCAACAATAATCGGAATGAGCAATAAAGACGTTTTCTTACGCACATCATCCAAGCCATAATCCATGTTGGAAGTCCAGAGGAATCCCAGGAGATGGAGAGCATAGAAGGCCAAAATAAATAGAATGAATTTGTTTGTTTTGATTCGCTCCCAATAAGTGTAGAAGTCCCCTTCTAGCAATAAATTGAGAACACCCAGCAGCAAGCCCATGGACATTAAAAACTTACTGCAAACAACTCCTACAATAAAGAGTGACAGGACAAAAAAATGAAGTCCTTGGTGAATGCGCGGGCCGAAATAGCGTTTCAACATAGTCGAGTAACGCTTATTTTTTCAAAATAGTGTTCAATTGCGTTGAATTTGTCAATACTTCAATGGCTTTTTGCACCATGATGTCATTTTTCAAAGACGCAACCGTTCTTCCCTTTTGAAAATAATACCTTGAAATGATTTCATTTTCCAACAACTCGGAAATTTCTGCTTTGAATTTTACTAAATCGCGCTCTTTGGAGGGGGTCACCTTCGCAATCATGTCCTCGTAGTCTGATTTGATTTCCTCAAAATATCCTTCTTTTTCAGCCGTTTCCTTCATTTTTTTCAAGGACTCTTCCGAAGCGGTGGTGTAGTTGAATTCTTGAGCTAAGGCATATTTTTGAAATGCTTGGTATTCACCCTCACTTAGTTTGAATTCTTCTGCTTTCGCGATTGTTGGATGACTTAACACATAATCCGTGGCGTAATTAAAGATGCAATTACTCGTCATTAAAACCGCTGTTAGTCGACTATAATCTGGAATTTCAATTTTCACATCGGGTTCGATTCCTCGTCCATCAATCACATTTCGTCCATTTTTCGTTTGGAACGTTTTCAATAAGGAATCCGGAATTTCTTTGGCTTTCGCATTGCTTTCTTTATCATAGTATTCCAATCGCTGTACACAACGTCCGGAAGGTGTGTAATATTTCGCAATCGTGATTTTGATTTTAGAACCATACTTCAAATCATAGGTGCGTTGTACCAATCCTTTTCCGAAACTCGTTTCACCAATAATCACAGCACGATCTAAATCCTGCAATGCACCCGAAACAATCTCACTTGCGGACGCTGATCCCCCATCGATGAGCACTGCCAAAGGCATGTCTTGAACAAAGGGTTCCTCCAACGTGGTGTACACACGATTTTCTTCTTTTACCCTCCCTTTCGTGGTCACCACTACTTGGTTTTTCGGAACAAAGAAGTTCACAATTTTCACCGCTTCGATGAGCAATCCACCACCATTTCCGCGCAGGTCAAGTACCAATTGTTTGGCGCCATCCGCTTGAAGTTTCTGAATGGCATTTTTGACATCTGCTGATGCTGTTTGTGTAAAACTGTTCAATTTTACATAGCCTACTTCACCTTTTAGCATTCCGAAATACGGTACATCTGGGATTTTAATTTCATCGCGTGCGATGGTAATTTTCTTTTTCCCTTCGCCTTTGCGTTCAATTTCCACTTCAATGCTGGTCCCTTTGGGGCCTTTCAAAGCGTCTGACACCTCATCGGTGGATTTTTTCGCCATGTTTTTCCCATCGATACTTAAAATTTTATCTCCTGCTTTGATGCCACTTTTTGCCGCCGGACAATCCTCATAAGGTTCTGCGATAAACGTGTAATCGCCCATTTTTCGAATCAAGGCTCCAATCCCACCATATTGACCAGTGGTCAAAAGTCGGTAATCTTCAATGTTCGATTCATGGTAATAAACCGTATACGGATCTAATTCCTTCAACATGGCATCAATGGCTGTTTTAGCCAACTTTCCATCTTTTGGTTCATCGACAAAATACAAGTCTAAGTGCTCATAAATTTGATCCATGATCTCTAAGTTCTTGAGCGTCTCAAATCCGTTAGATTGACTATAAACGGGTGAAAATCCCAAACAAAATGCAGCAATGAGTAGGAAGTGGTGAATGCTATTCTTCATGTGTTAGTTCTATGATTAATTTATCTAGTGCTTTGATCAATTTTTGTTCCAATTCAGCATAAGACATGCGTTCATTGAATTGATAAATAAGTGCAAAATTGATTTTTTTATGGCAATCTGTCAAGTGTTTTTCTAAAGGAGCTTTGTTCAACCGTAGGATTTCACGCAGGCAGCGTTTGACGTAATTTCGGTCATGGGCATGTTTCATTCGTTTCTTAGGCACAGAAAATAACACTTGAAACGTATGTTCCATCTCGTCATGCGTTTCTTGATACATCAAGGTGAGTGGATAGGCTTTTAGTCTTTGTCCTTCGGCAAACAATCGGTCGATGCGTTTTATACTACAAAGTTTATACGCTTTACCAAGGGCAAATTCTTTGTTCATGTTCTTCAATTAGTGTTCGCTAGGAGATTCTGAATCAAACAACTCAACGATCTCATAGCGGAAGTCCGTCAGTTTTTTCAAACTTCCGGCATCCTCATAGCCTCCGGTAAAATCCATCAAAAAACTGGCATATAGTGATTTCATGGTACTTAAACGTGGGTGTACTTCCATTTTTTTGTAAACGCTTCCAGATAAAAATCCCGGTTTCTCGCCAAGCACTAACTTGGTAAGTGAATGAATGATTTCATTTGAAAGTTCTATCAATTCTTTTTCATCAAAGTGTGCCATTATTCCGATAGTTTATTGTCATCAATTTCTTCAAAATCATCATATGAATCATCCGCCGTTTCTTTTTTTGTGCCCATTCCTGCTCGGATGTTCACCATTGGCTTTCCGGAAACAATGTAGTTCAGGGCATTGAGCATTTTCACAAACAAGCCTAGTAGGAAGAAGAAACCAATGATTTTAAAAATGAAGCCAATGAGAACTGTATTTTCGATGTCTAAAATACTTCGTTGAAACCAGCGGGAAATCCCATTTTCAGCATAGTTCGGAAAGTAGACAAATCCGACAAATGCTAAGGCAGAAAGAACCAATAACCCAATCTCCCAGTTTCGATTGAAAGGAACCTCGTTCATTCCTTGTGTAAAATTCGTCATGAGTTGTATGCGTTGCTCCTTTTGCTGCAATTTCCCTAAAAAGTAGACTATCAAAATAATGAAGCTTGGCGCAAGACTCACGTAGTTGACTTGAAATACAGGCTCATCCATTTGTTCCAAACAAAAAAGGAAGGTAACATTGACCAAGAACAAATATTTTACTGTTTTGAGTAAATAGATTTCTCCGAGAGTGCGATTGCGTGCACCGATCAGCATTTTCAAACCGAGTTCGATAAAAAACCACAGGAATCCGTAGATAGCAAAGAGTACTCCGAGTCGAAAAATATGGTTGATGAGTTCCAAAATTCTTGTTTTACACGAAGGTAGGAAATAGTTTCAAGTCCGAAGCTAATTGATAAAGGTGTTTCGTTTTTTTGTATTAGTTCAAACACTTGCAAGGTGGATCGAGCAAGATTTTTACGTTGGGAAGTTTACGTTTTAGGCCCTCCGCAAAATTGGTTCCATACATGACTCCTTCAATATTGAGTGTCCGCAATTCCTTTAACTGAAAGATCCCTGTTCCAAACTCAGCAATGAGGTTGTCATACAAATCGATGCTTTCCAAATGACTGCAATTTTCAATTTGGTTTGGAATTGATTCAATGCGGTTACGGGAAGCATTTAATTTCTTCAAGTTAGGAAGTTGACAAATAACCAACGGCAAGAAGGTAAATTTGTTTTTTTCAATATTTAACTCTTGGAGTTGAGTAAGGTTCTTGAGTTCGTCTGGCAGGTTCGACAACTGGTTTTTTTCCAAGTTTAAATAGGTGAGATTCGTGAATTTCCAAAGTTCGTTCGGAAGTGAATCTAGTTTCATTTTTTCAAAGGAAAGGGCACGAATGGAGTCCGGATTCAACCCAGAAACTTCGCTCCAAAGGTACACACGTCCATGATTTAGCTGTGCCTTTCCAAGGAAACTAAGCAGAATGAAAAAAAGCACGAATAGCTGCCTCATCTTGTTGAATTTGAGCTTTTAACTCTTCTAAGTTAGGGAATTTATGTTCCGGTCTGAAAAATTGATGAACTTCCACCCTACAAAGTTCTCCGTAAATGTCTTTGTCAAAATCAAACAGGTGAACTTCGATTTTTCGCTCCAATTTTTCCTCTTGTACTGTTGGACGCCATCCGATGTTCATCATCCCAGAATACAGTTGACCTGCCACTTCCATTTTCACGGCATACACGCCATTCGCTGGCAAGATCTTGTGGGCATCATTGAGCTGAATATTCGCCGTTGGAAAACCGATGCGTCGTCCATTTTGCAATCCTTTGGCTACCGTACCTGTCAGCTCAAAAGGAGCTCCCAAGCAGGTGTTTGCAATTGACATTTCCCCATCCAAAATGGCTTTTCGGATTTTTGATGATGAAATATAGACTTCATCGATTTGCTCAGCAGGAATTTCAAATAAATCAAAATTTCCTTGATTCGCGTATGTTTGAAGAAAAGCTAAATTCCCTTCCCGGTTGCGTCCAAACTGATGATCGTAACCAATGATGACTTTTTTAGCGTGAAGTCCTTTGATCAATATTTCCTCGACAAAATTTTTGGCAGACAATTCAGCGAATTCCTTTGAAAAGGGATAAATCACGACATTTTCGAGTCCAATGCTAGCTAATTTATTCAATTTCTCTTCTTGGGTCTGTAAAAGCAATAAATCAGATTTTTCAGGGAAAAGGACCATTCTTGGGTGCGGATAAAAGGTCAACAACACGCTTTCACCTCCTATTTTTTCAGCTTCAGCAATGACCGTTTTCAGGATTTCTTGATGACCTACATGCACACCATCAAAGGTGCCAATCGTAACGACTGCATTCTCAATGTGTGTTCCCTGTGTAAGTCCTTCAAATATTCTCATTTGCTAAAATGTGGCGCAAAGATACGGAATAATTGTGGGTTCATTTTTAGCTATTGTGCCTATCTGAAATCGTCGTATCTTAGCCACTCTAAAATTGATTGTATGAAATTGATCCTATTGCGCGCAGCCCTTGTCTTCGTTTTCCTTGCTAAACTTTTTATGGTGCAAGCCGAAGAAGGCATGCTCATTCCATCTTTAATTGCGGCCTTTGAATCCGATATGAAAGCAAAAGGAATGAAATTAACAGCAGCAGACATTTACAGTGTGAATCACACGAGTATCAAAGATGCGATCCTTCAATTTGGCGGTGGATGTACTGCTGAATTGGTTTCCAATCAAGGATTGTTGTTGACCAATCACCATTGTGGTTATGGACAAATTCAGTCTCATTCCTCTTTGGAACACGATTACTTGAAAAATGGCTTTTGGGCAAAGAACAAAGCAGACGAATTAACGAATCCCGGACTAACAGCGATGCGTATTGTACGCATCGACGATGTGACGAAAGATGTATTGATGGGGGCGAGTTCCAAAAGTGACCAAACGGTAATTGCAGCAAACATCAAAAAATTATGTGCGGCAGCCGTCGTTGGAACACATTACGAAGCTGAAATTAAGGCATTCAATTACGGGAACGACTACTATTTAATGTTGAAGGAAGTGTTCTTAGATGTACGTTTCGTAGGGACTCCTCCGAATTCGATAGGAAAATTTGGTGGAGATACGGACAACTGGGTTTGGCCACGTCATACCGGAGATTTCTCTGTATTCCGCATCTATGTTGGCAAGGACAACAAACCGGCTGCTTATTCCCCGGAAAATGTTCCCTATTCACCCTTGCATTATTTGCCGATTTCCTTTCAAAACCGTCAAGAAGGCGACTTCACCATGGTGTACGGATTTCCAGGTCAAACCGAGCAACATGTCGTTTCCGCTTATTTGAAATTCATTATTGAAAAAGAACGTCCGGCACGCATACACATGCGAGATCTTTCCTTAGCGGTGATCGACGAAGGAATGAAAAAATCGGATTTAACACGGATTCAATATTCGGCGAAACAGGCCAGTATTGCTAATGCATGGAAAAAATGGATCGGCCAAATTGAAGGATTGAAAAACCTACAGGCCGTTCAACTGAAGTTAGATGAAGAAAAAGCGTATAAAGAACTGGCGTTAACGAAGCCCGAATGGAAGAAATACGCCGAAGTTGTCGATCAACTAAATGCCTTGGTAGAAAAAGACCAGCACATCGAATTTAAGTATGCAATGGGTGCAGAGTATTTCTCTTACGGACCAGAATACTTCAAATTGGTGCGAGGAATGGAGGATTTAGTGAGCAATTATGCGAAATATGCAGCGAATGGAGAATTAGCAAAAGTCATTGAGAAAATGAAGACCTCCGCAGAAGGATTTTTCAAAAATTACGATAAAGATGTCGACTGGAAAATTTTTAACGACCTAACCAAAGCCTATTTTGATGACACCGAGCAATGGAAGGAGATCATGAAAGAGGTGAAATATTCTGTTGCAACAGAATGGTTCGTTCAGTATGTGAAAAACATCGGAACACAAATCTATGAAACATCGATTTTTACAAGCCAAGAGCGCTATCTGGCTTTTTTGGATGGCTTTAATGAGAAATCATTGAAAAAACTGAACAAAGATGTGGGATACACACATTTTTACACGTATTTCCAACCATTTAGAAATGAGACTGTTCCAGCATATCGAACGTTTCAAACCAGCGTCAATAATTTAATGCAAGTGTACGTGGAAGGAAAATACGCGATGTACCCGAACGAAAAACATTGGCCAGATGCGAATTCAACCCTGCGCATTACTTATGGACAATTAGAAGGGTCCGCGCCTACAGATGGCATGCGTTACACCGAACATACCACCTTGGATGGAATCATTGCCAAGTACAATACGGGGAATCCGGATTTTGATTTATTGCCAAGAATGATTGAATTACATGCAGCGAAAAACTACGGTCCGTATGCACAGGGTGACGAACTTTGGGTGTGCTTTACTGGTTCCAATCATACGACCGGAGGAAATTCTGGCTCACCTGTTCTAGACAAAAATGGGTACTTGATGGGACTTAATTTTGATCGTTCTTGGGAAAGTACTATGAGTGATTATTTATTCGATCCGAATCGTTGTCGCAATATTGTGGTCGACATTCGCTATGTTCTTTGGGTAATGGATATCTACTCGGATGCCAAACACTTAGTGGATGAAATGACTTTAATGAAAGAATAAATTTATATTTGCTTTTTTTTACAACATTTTTTCGCTCACAAATGAGGAATTTTTTCTTGCTTATCGCGCTTTTTGTTTTCACAATCAGTGCCCATGCCACAAAAGAACGTATTCAGTATTCACAAAAAATTGAAGGGTATTTAGTCGATTACAAAACCCACAATGAAGTTGAGAAAGTGAAGGTGAGCTTGACCTCTCTGGTGACTGGAAAAGTTTATACAACAGAAACTGATGAAAACGGGGTATTTACCTTCAGACACATTCCCATTGGGAAAAGTAGGTTGATGCTGATCGATGAAGATTATCGTCCCGACACCTTAAAGGTATTCGAAACAAATGCCAAAGAACACTTAGTCCATTATACCTTCAGTAAAACACAACCATTTACAGCCAACCTCGAAGTATCATGGATGTTCAATTGGGGTGATCACAAAGTCACTAAAAACGGTAAAACAACACTTGTTGAACACTATTGGTCACACGTGACGGCCATTGTCATTTTGGTGATTTACGGACTGTGCTTATTGTTAATCTTTTATTACAGTGTCGTTCAGTTATCCTTGGCTTTTGCTTATAGAAGACAGCGTAAGGCACAACAAAGTCGGAAAGAGCCTGCATTCGATTTAGCAAATGCACCAAAAGTTACGGTTCAATTGCCGATGTTCAATGAAATGTATGTGGCGGAACGCATCATCGATACGATTGCAGAATTTGAGTACCCAAGAGACAAATTCCAAATTCAAGTATTGGATGATTCGACAGATGAAACAAAGGATATCATCGCGAAGAAAGTGGCGGAAGTAGCAGCTACGGGAATCAACATACAGCACATTCACCGCGTAGATCGTACCGGATACAAGGCGGGTGCTTTAGATTCCGCGATGGATCAGGTTGAAGGAGAATTCATTGCTATTTTCGATGCGGATTTCGTTCCAGATAAAGATTTCTTGTTACGCACCATGCCGTATTTCAATAGTGACAAAATTGGAGTGGTTCAAACGCGTTGGGGACACTTGAACAAAACTTATTCCTTGTTAACCGAATTACAAGCTTTTGGCTTGAATGGTCACTTTGCCATTGAGCAAGGAGGGCGCAATGCACAAGGACATTACATCAATTTCAATGGCACTGCTGGTGTATGGAGAAAAGCGTGTATCGAAGATGCAGGTGGATGGGAGCATGATACCATTACCGAAGACTTAGACTTGAGCTACCGTGCACAAATGCGAGGATGGAAATTTACGTATTTAGAAGAAGTAGAATCCCCAGCTGAATTGCCAATTACGATGTCGGCATTGAAAAGCCAACAACACCGTTGGATGAAAGGTGGTGCAGAGGTGTTCATCAAAATGTGGAAACGTATCGTGACAACAAAAGGATTGAAATTCTCCGATCGACTGCATGGATTGGCACATTTATTCAATTCATCCGTATTTGTTTTCATCTTGATTCTTTCTTTATTAAGCCTCCCTGTGCTTCACATTAAAGATTCTTTTTCTGATTTGAATTTCTACATTCAAGTGGGGGGTGCATTTTTATCAAGTACTGTTTTCTTGGCCTTTTATTATTGGAATGCATACCGCGACAAAACGGGTCATTTCTTTGCGGATTTATTCCGTTTTATTGGTCGTTTTGTTCAATTCTTAACGGTTTCCATGGCGCTTTCATTGAGCAATGCAGTGGCAGTTATTGAAGGATACTTGGGAATTAAAAGTTCATTTGTGCGCACACCGAAATTCAATGTTGCTAAAAAGGATGAGTTTACTGGAAACAAATACGATAAGAAAAGTTTGTCCATTATTAACATTGCAGAAGGTGTATTGATGGTGGTTTTCGGATTCACAGCCGTTAATCGCGCCATTTACGGCGACTTAGGAATGGTTCCATTCCACTTAATGTTGACGATTGGTTACGCGGTTATTTTCTTCAATACCTTGAAAGAAAATAGAGCGCAACAAGGATAATTATTCGTTTGTGATGGATAAACTTTCCAATTTTCCAGAACGGAAATGAAAAGTGCTGCGAAAGTTTTCTCCCTTTGAAGTATAGGTTCCCACGGTGTAGTTGTCCTCCCCCGTTTCCTTTCCTTTAAATTTAAACACGAAAGAGCCTTTTGGATATTTCGTGAAAAATCCTTGTAAAATCATTTCTGCCTGCGCGATTGGATAAACGGATTCTTTCCCTTGAACATTCAAGGAAATTTTATCTTTCCCCAAGTGTACAATTGTTTTGGCATCATTCAGCTCCATGGATCGTTGAATGCTGGCATACGGAATGTCGCTTGGAAATTTTAAGATTAGTAAAAGTCCCGTCAAGAAAGTTAACATTGCATTCATGCTGCAATTTTAGCAAAAATAGTGCCGTAAATCAGTACTTGAGAGAAATTTCTTTCCATGTATGAAAGGACGTCTTTCCGCGACTTCGAACTTTTCGCTAACTTTGTCCTAATGCATTTGCCCATGAAAGATCAACAGAAAAATTTAGTGATTTACAATAGTATGAAAGGTGAAAAACAAGCCTTTGTACCCATTCATGAAAACTTTGTTGGCATGTATGTCTGTGGACCAACCTTGTACAGTGAGCCACACATGGGAAATATGCGGACCTTCATCAATTTCGACCTCATCTACCGCTATTTATTGCACCTTGGATTTCAAGTGAAATATGTGCGCAATATCACCGATGCGGGACACATCACCAATAGTGCTGGAAACGATGAAGATTCCATCGGAAAAGCAGCACGTGCGGAGCAATTACAATCGTTAGAAATCGTTTACAAATACAATGTACGTTTTCAAGAATTGCAACGCATTTACAATTTACTTCCGCCAAGTATCGAACCTACTGCAACGGGGCATATTCAAGAGCAAATTGAAGTGATTGAGCAAATCTTGGCGAATGGTTACGGATATGTCGTGAATGGATCGGTGTATTTCGATACCAAGCGTTACATGGAAGATTACAATTATGGCATCTTAAGTGGACGCAAAGTAGACGAATTGGAAAATGACACGCGTCAATTGAATGCGCAGGACGAAAAACGTTTCTTCGCAGATTTCGCACTTTGGAAAAAGGCCAATCCGGACGATATGCAGATTTGGCGTTCACCTTGGGGTGACGGAAATCCAGGATGGCACATTGAATGTACCGCAATGAGCACCAAATATTTGGGGAAACAATTTGACATTCACGGTGGTGGCATGGACTTAAAGTTCCCACATCACGAGGACGAAATTGCTCAAAGTTGTGGTTCTTTTGGATGCAATCCTGCCAATTATTGGATGCATGCCAATATGCTAAATGTCAATGGTCAAAAAATGAGTAAGTCCTTTGGAAATTACTTTTTACCAAAAGAAATCATTGAAGGAACTACTGAATTATTCGATAAACCTTACAGTGCCAATGTGCTTCGTTTCTTCATGATGCAAGCGCATTACCGTAGTAACCTAGACTTTACCCAAGAGGCCTTGAATGCTTCTGAAAAAGGCTATGCACGCTTGATGGAAGGACTGAAAACATTGGATAAAATTCCAACAAGTTCTTCCTCTTTTGATGTGAATGCTTTGATTACATCGTTTTACACCGCGATGAATGATGATTTCAATGCACCAATCTTGGTAGCAAACTTATTCGAAGCAGTGAAATACATCAACCTCATCAACGATGGGAATGCGAGCATCTCGTTGGAGGATCGCGATCTGTTAAAAAAGGCGATGCATACCTTTGTATTCGATGTCCTCGGTTTGATGTCCGAACAAGAATCTGAAAACGGAAAATTATCTCCGGTGATGGACTTAGTTCTTGACTTGCGTCAACAAGCGCGTGCGAACAAAGATTGGACGACATCCGATAAAATCCGTGATGGACTAGCGTCTGCAGGAATTGTCGTCAAGGATGGGAAGGATGGAACAACGTGGAGTTAATCCTCGCTAGACATGGAAGTCGAGGGGGACAGTAAACCGTTCCATAATTGAATGCGCATTTCAAGGGCTTGTTTTGCACAGGCTGTCGCTTCTTGCCATTTTAACTCATCGTCGCCACATATTTCTTCCATCATACGAAGGGAAATTGGCCCATGGTCATCACCGTCAATTTCTATGTGACGTTCTAAGTAATACAGCAACTTCGAAATGTTTTCTTGTCCTTGCGATTTCATTTCGCGCAGAATTTCAATAAACATGTCCGGAATTAAGTCCTCACGTCCGAAGGTAAACAAGGACGCAATTTTATGTAATTCTTCTGTTTCGATTATGGAGAACGTAAATCGAACAAAGTCCTTTGTCTCTTCATGAATGTCCAATTGATACAATGCTTCTTCCACTGTTTTTCCATAGGAAATCCACTCGGTCAATTGGTAAATCGGTAAGGTATTGGCCCCAATTTGCTGCATGGCTTCCAGGTACATTTCAAAGTGACTTGCCACTTTTCCATCGGCATCGGTATCCGATTCTTCACCCAACACAATTTCGTTAATGAAACGGCGTGTTTCTGGGTTTCCTTTTGGTGACCAAGGAACATCCACACAGGTAAGTCCTCGTTGCAAGGCTTTTAATAAACTCATGAAATCCCACACAGCAAAAATATGCTGCTCCATAAAGGATTGGAAATCTTCCACCGTTTGAATTTGGGCATAAAGCGGATGCTCCACTAATTCAGTTCTTAATGTGGCTATTTCTGCTTGTAGCTTGGCAATTTGTGCATTCATACTGAAATAATTGTCCGTGAAATAAGGATTCTAAGCGCAGTTAAAATTAAGCGAAGCTCCAAGAACTTCCTATCATTTCTAACAAACTTTATGCACAAAAGTTGAGCGAAAAATCAACAATTTTTCGTTTAGGACAATTTAATTCCCAACTCCTTCAATTGTGCATCATTCAATGGAGACGGTGCATCAATCATTGTATCGCGACCACTATTGTTTTTCGGGAAGGCAATGTAATCACGAATGGACTCTGATCCACCCATGGTTGCCACCAAGCGATCTAATCCGAAGGCTAATCCACCGTGTGGTGGCGCTCCGTATTCAAAGGCACTCATCAAGAATCCGAATTGTGCTTGCGCTTCTTCCTTCGTGAATCCCAATAAATCGAACATGCGTGATTGAAGTTCTCTATCGTGAATACGAATGGATCCGCCACCTAATTCAACGCCGTTCATGGCAAGGTCATAGGCATTCGCACGTACTTTTCCTGGATCAGTATTGATTAAATGTAAATCTTCAGGTTTCGGAGAGGTAAATGGATGGTGCATCGCATGGTAACGCTCACTATCCTCATCCCATTCTAACAATGGAAAGTCATACACCCACAATGGTGCAAATTCATTCGGATTTCTCAAGCCCAATTGCGTTCCCATGAACAAACGAAGTTCGTTCATTTGTTTTCTGGTTTTTGCTGTTTCACCACTTAATAACAACAATAAATCTCCTGGTTTCGCTCCTGCTTTATCCGCCATTGCTTTCAGGTCCGACTCATCGTAAAATTTGTCCACACTTGATTTAAAAGTGCCGTCTAAGTTGTACTTCACATACACCAATCCTTTTGCGCCGATTTGCGGACGTTTCACCCACTCGGTTAATTCATCCAATTGCTTTCTCGTGTATTCCGAACATCCAACTGCGTTGATTCCAAGCACCATCTCTGAGCTATTGAATACAACGAATTCCTTTTGTTGTGCGATTTCCGTTAGGTCAACGAATTCCATTCCAAAACGGATGTCTGGTTTATCGGATCCATAACGTTGCATCGCTTCTGCATAGCTCATTCGTGGGAAAGCCCCTTCGAAGTTCACCCCACGAACCTCCGCGAACATATGTTTGATTAATCCTTCGAACATGTCCAGAATGTCATTTTGCTCCACAAAGGCCATTTCACAGTCGATTTGTGTAAACTCTGGTTGTCGATCGGCGCGTAAATCCTCATCGCGGAAACATTTCACGATTTGGTAGTAGCGATCGAATCCACTCACCATCAACAATTGTTTGAAGGTTTGCGGCGATTGAGGTAAAGCGTAGAATTGTCCTTCATTCATGCGACTAGGCACAACGAAATCACGTGCGCCTTCTGGCGTCGACTTGATGAGGACAGGTGTTTCGACATCCAAGAAATCTTTAGAGTCTAGGTATTTTCTAGTTTCCAATGCGACACGGTTACGCAAGCGCAATTTCTCCAAAACAGGATTGCGTCGCAAGTCTAAGTAACGGTATTGCATGCGAATTTCATCTCCTCCATCTGTATCGTCTTCAATGGTAAATGGTGGAAGTTTTGCTGCGTTGAGGACCTTGATTTCATTCACATTGATTTCAATCTCTCCAGTAGGCATGTTGCGGTTTTTGCTACTGCGCTCAATCACTGAACCGGTCACTTGAATCACGTATTCACGTCCCAACTTTCGTGCTTGCTCACACAATTCTGCATTTACCTCCATGTTAAACGCCAACTGCGTCATCCCGTAACGATCGCGTAAATCCACAAACGTCATTCCACCTAAATCACGGGAACGTTGCACCCAACCTGCTAAGGTTACGGTGTTTCCCACATTTTCCATTCTTAATTCACCACAAGTGTGCGAGCGATACATAACATTGATTTTGAAAGGCAAAGTTACAAAAACAATCCTAAAATGCAGGTCAGGCGGACAGAAAGCCAGATCGCTTTTCAAATTCTTCCGGTGTTCCACAAAAGTTACCAAAGAAAGCACGAGAAATGTGTAAATTTGTGCAACAAATCGAACACATATGTCAACAATTGGATCAGAAGAAATGAAAGGAATTCTAGCACAGCTAGGCATTCAATCGACCAATTCAGGCGCTTCTACAGGAAGTCACTGGATGAATACCAACGGAGCAACCATTGACTCCATCTCCCCTGTAGATGGAAAATTAATTGCTTCCGTTCAATCTGCTACAGCAGCAGATTACAATGCGTTAATCGAAAAAGCACAAGGTGCTTTTGTTGAATGGCGAAAAATTCCCGCACCGAAAAGAGGTGAAGTGGTGCGTCAATTAGCAGAACGCATCCGTTTTTACAAAGAACCACTTGGAAAATTGGTTTCTTACGAAATGGGGAAATCACTTCAAGAAGGACTTGGTGAGGTGCAAGAAATGATTGACATCTGTGACTTTGCGGTTGGACTTTCCCGTCAGTTGTACGGATTAACCATGCATTCTGAACGTCCAGGACACCGCATGTACGAACAATATCACCCACTTGGAATTGTTGGCATTATTTCCGCTTTTAACTTCCCAGTGGCGGTTTGGAATTGGAATACAGCACTAGCGTGGGTATGTGGGGATGTATGTATTTGGAAACCATCTGAAAAAACACCTTTAACGGCTATCGCTTGTCAACGCATCACACAAGAAGTATTTGAAGCGAATGGCGTTCCTGAAGGTGTATCAAATGTCATCATAGGCGATGCAGAAATCGGAAAATTAATGGCAAGTGACGG
>JAHEMQ010000014.1 GCA_024643555.1 Crocinitomicaceae bacterium
CTCTCTTACTCCCTCCTCTCTCCAATTTGCTGTCTCCACATCGCATAGTACAGGCCTTTTTCCGAAAGTAGTTCTTCGTGCTTGCCAGTTTCAACAATGACGCCTTTTTCAAGGACGAAAATCTTATCCGCATGCATGATGGTCGACAAACGGTGCGCAATCAAGACGGTAATGTGTTCTTTGTGACTTCCAATCGAACGAATGGTATTTGAAATCGCTTCTTCCGTGATGGAATCCAAGGCGGAGGTCGCTTCGTCGAATACCAATAAACGTGGATTGCGAATTAGGGCACGAGCAATGGACAAACGTTGTTTTTCCCCGCCAGAAAGTTTCATTCCACCTTCACCAATGACTGTATCGATTCCGTGTTCACTGCGCGCTAACATGCTTTCACACGAAGCTTGACTCAAAGCAAAGTCCAATTGTTCTTGCGTGGCTTCTGGTTTGGTGAACAACAGGTTTTCACGAATCGTTCCTGCGAACAACTGCGTATCCTGCGTGACAAAGCCCAATTGTTGCTGCAATTCGTCGCGATCGATGTTCGTCGATTCGATGTCGTTGTAAAAAATCTTTCCGGTTGGCGTTGAATACAATCCTACCAGTAATTTTACCAAGGTACTTTTCCCAGATCCACTTGGACCTACAAACGCGACTGTTTCTCCTTTTTTTACTTCAAAAGTGATGTGACTTAAGGCATCGTAACTTGCTGATTTGTGTCGGAACGTTAAATCACTAAACGCTAATTTCTCAATCGCATTCAATGGAATGGGATTTTCGGGCTTCTCCTCAATGGGTGTATGGATGATCTTCTCAAAGTTATTTAAGGATGCTTCCGCTTCACGATAAGCAATAATCACATTTCCAACTTCTTGCAAGGGTCCGAAAATAAAGAAGGAGTAAAACTGTAAGGTCATGATTTGTCCAAGCGATAAGGAACCATGAAACAACAAGTACATCAAAATAAACATGATCGATTGACGCAATAAGTTAACGGTCGTTCCTTGAATGAAACTGATGCTTCGTACTTGGCGCACTTTTTTCAATTCCAATTGAAGGATTTTACGCGTTCTGTCGTTTAAACGATCTGTTTCCTGCTTTGTCAAACCTAGACTTTTAATCAATTCGATGTTGCGCAAACTTTCAGTGGTACTTCCTGCCAATTGCTTTGTTTCACTCATGATGGTCATCTGTACTTTCTTAATGCGTTTGGAAAGAAAACTGATGAAGAAACTCAATCCAGCGGCGGAAAACAAGTACAGAAGAATTAATCCTGGTTGTACCGTAAAGGCATACACCATCACGAAAACAAGTCCAACAATCGATACAAATAGAATATTGATGAAACTCATGATGAAACGCTCGGCATCCGTACGTACTTTCTGAAGAATGTTCAAAGTTTCACCGCTGCGTTGATCCTCGAATTCATTGTAAGCAATTTGCAAGGTGTGTTTCAGTCCATCCGTGTAAATGTCCGCGCCCAACTTTTGAATGATCAAGTTGATGCTGTAATCTTGAAAAGCTTTTGCAGTTCGACTCACCATAGCAACACCGATAGCTGCAGCAATCAGCCAACCCACTCCAGTTATAAATTCAGATTCTGTAAAATCCTTCGGGTGCGTTGCGAAACGATCTAAGATCTTTCCAAAAATAAACGGATCCAACAAGGAGAAAACTTGATTGATGCTAGCTAACACAAGTGCTAAAAAGACCAATGATTTATAACGTCCGAGGTAAGTAAAGAGAATTTTCATGGGGTGATTCGATTTGAAGGTGCAAAAGTACAAAACTATTCCCGTTCATCTACCTTTCAAGGTTGTCAAGCGAACAGAATGCGTATCTTTGTTCAAAACAGGACCTCGCGCATGCTTTATTATCGCTTTCCAGGACTATCCATCGTTTCCAATAATGGATATTTTATAGAGGATCAAACACCTGTAAAACAAGGATTTATTTTAAGTAACTTCAATAATAAGTCAAAGTATGTTTTTGTTGATTCTGACGAATCTACACCTTTTGATTGCGAGTGTCATCCGCCCTATGTTATATCGCAAGGGGATTATTTGAAACAAGCAAGGGAAATTGTCTCCTTGCTCCGCACTTCCTCCTTGGAAAAATTGGTGTATTCCCGCATAAAATCAGAGAAAATCAGTATTTCGGGGAAGGAACTATTTGAACGTTTAACGAATCAATACCCAAGTGCATTTGTCTATTATTTCAAAGATGCTCTTTTGGGTGAATGGATTGGTGCCACACCAGAAATATTGATCAAAGGATCCGGACAGCAGTTCGAAAGCATGTCACTCGCTGGAACAAAAAAGTCCGACGACCAAAGTCCATGGGGTGAAAAGGAACACGAAGAACAAGCGTTTGTCAGTCGTTTTCTACACGATGTCATTTTAAAACAAGGTGTCACCGAACTCACCACCGACGGACCTAAAACTACACTCGCTGGTCCCCTCGCCCATTTGCGCACCGATTTCCACTGGCGGTCAACGCAAGAACAAGCATGGAAAATAGCGAACGAGCTTCATCCGACACCAGCTGTTAGTGGAACGCCAAAACAAACAGCGATGGAATGGATTCTTGACCACGAAAGACACGAACGTCAGTTTTATGCAGGAATGATTGGTTTCGTAGACGAAGAACACATGAATCTGTATGTCAACCTTCGTTGCGCACAAATTCAAGGCGATCAAATTTACCTGTATGTCGGCGGTGGATTTACTGCGGATTCCATTCCTGAAAAAGAATGGGAAGAAACCGAAAATAAAAGCCGAACGCTGTTAAACCTCCTTTAAATTTTGGTATTTTTGCCGCATGATTTCCAGCTCAAAAATCATGGTGCAATTGATTGTCGATCAGCTTTTGGCTTACGACATTCGCAAAGTTGTTGTTTCTCCCGGATCGAGAAATGCTCCATTTTCCATTGCCTTTGATGAGCATCCCGAAATCGAGACTTTTGTCGTTCATGACGAGCGTTCAGCTGGATTCATTGCCCTAGGAATGGCGCAGGAATTGGGTGAAACAATTGCATTGTGTTGTACCTCAGGCAGTGCATGCTTAAATTACTATCCAGCTATTTCAGAAGCTTACTATCGTTCGATTCCTTTATTGGTATTAACAGCTGATCGTCCGGCTGCTTGGATAAACCATGGAGATGGACAAACGATTGTTCAACGAGATGTGTTTAAAAACCATGTCCTTGGAAGCCTTGAGCTTGACGAGGATTTATTTGAACAAAAAGCGCTTGAAACACATCAAGTGGAATTGGCAACCTTGTTGTCCGTGACAAAATCAGCGTGGAAAGGCCCCATCCATGTCAATGTTGGATTGAATGAACCCTTGTATCAAACGGTAGAAAAAAACCTAGATTTCGGAAAGCAATTAGCAATTGAGCCACCGGTAAAACGGATTGATACGAAAGCCATGGCTACCATTGTACAAGAAATCAATCAATCGAAAGTGCTGGTACTTTGCGGACAAATGGAACAAAATCCGAAACTGCAGCAGGAATTAATCAAATTGGCTTCCTTTCCAAATATTGTTGTATTGGTTGAAAATACATCAAACGTCCAACATGAACGATTCATCCATTGCATCGATCGTACATTGAACGGTTTCGATCCTTCAAATGAGGCATTTAAACCGGAGTTACTCATCACGGTTGGTGGCGCCGTTGTATCGAAACGAATCAAGGCCTATTTGAGAACAGCTGGCATTCAAAAACACTATAAAATCGGAGCAGAATTTCCCGAAATGGACACGTATCGTTCTTTAAGTCAGGCCTTTTCGATAGCTCCCGAGGCATTCTTTGAACAATTGAATGAACATGAACTTCTTGCCAATAGCCACAATTTTAATGGGAAATGGAAGGCGGTGGACATTGTCGCTAAAGATCGTTCGCAAGAATTCATTTCCGAGTTTCGAAGTTTAACGGATATACAGGTGTTTCAAAACATCCAAGATTTTTTACCGGAGGAAAGTGTGTTACACCTGGCAAATAGTTCCGTTGTGCGTTATGCGCAATTGTTTGATCCACTTCCCGGTGTGCGTTATGAGTCCAATCGTGGTACGAGCGGAATTGATGGTTCCACCAGTACTGCTCTTGGTGCAGCCATTGTTCATCCGAGCAAACAACATGTACTCATCAGCGGTGACATCTCTTTTCTTTACGACAGCAACGCTTTGTGGTATGAACCATTTCCACGCAACTTCAAAATGCTGGTCATACAGAATTACGGAGGTGGTATCTTTCAGATCATCCCTGGTCCAGCCGATTCCAAACAACGTGAAAAGTACTTCGAGGCAAAGCAGGTTAAAAGTCCAGCTTCGATTGCACAGGCATTTGGACTACAAACCAAAACCATTTCTTCCTTGGAAGAACTCACAGAATATTTACCTTTGTTCTTCGATCCAAGTTGTGAAACTCAGGTATTGGAAGTCCAAACGGATGATGTCAACAACGCAAAAGACTTAGATCGCTATTTTGAATTTTTAAGAAATTAACAAACATGGATCACTTTCTCGCTTCTTTTCAAATTTTAGGCACGGTTCAAGGTTGGACCTATTTATTGATCCTTACTTTATTGGAAATTGTTCTTGGAATTGACAACATCATCTTTATTTCCATCGTAACGGATCCATTACCACGTGTTAAACAACGCAAGGCGCGCATGATTGGTCTCAGCTTGGCATTGATCATCCGAATTTTAATGTTAAGTGTTATTTCGTGGGTTATGACCTTGGATCAACATCCATTGTTCACCGTCATGGGGCAATCCTTCACCGGACATAGCTTGGTGTTATTGATTGGTGGATTATTCTTGATTTACAAATCAGTTACCGAAATGCATTCCAGTGTCAAAGGTGCAGAAGAAGGACATACGTCCAAGGAGAAAAGCACCTTGCGTGGTGTCATCATGCAAATTGTGGTCATCGACTTTATTTTTAGTTTTGATTCTGTCATTTCAGCTGTCGGAATGACCAATGATATCTCCCAACAAACACATTCCAATCCTTTGATAATCATCGTGCTTGCAGTCATTGTTTCAATGATTGTGATGTTGTTATTCTCCCGACCGATTAGTGATTTCATTAATGAGCGTCCAACGATTAAAATGATTGCCCTTGGCTTTTTGGTAACCATAGGAATCTTGTTAATTGCTGAATCTTTCGGCGAGCATGTTCCAAAAGGCTACATCTATTTCGCATTGGTTTATTCCTTGGTGATTGAATTCTTGAACATCAAGATGCGAAAAAACAAAGACGCGTGACAACAGAAGAAGCAGCGAATCATTTAGGACTTTCCAAATATGAAGACCTGTTTGATGCCGTTGAAATGAATGTGTTTCAATGCAAACAGGAGTTGATTCAAAAAGCGGATCAAATTCTGCTGTTTCCTTCCAAAGAAAAACGGCTTCAACTCTTGCAAACTGCCGCTGAATCCCTTGGATTTACCTTTGGTATCGACTCCATTCCAACCTTTTCATATCCGCTTGATTCAAACAACATTGATGCTCATTTTCAACAATTTCAAACAAATCGCTCACTACTTTTAAGTACTATCGGTAAAGTAGATTCATTTCATGGTTTGATCGATGTTCATCGCCAATTAACGAAAAACTATCAGCAATGGGCTGCTTTCTGGCAGAATGTTGAGATCAAGGAAGGAGAGGGACTTAAATTGTCGAGTATGTTAGATTCCATGCGTTTTTTACATGTGATTCAAGACTGGAAAAAACAAGGTGTTATCTACCGTGAACAATTGCAAATCGACCTAATACCTAAGGACGTTCAACATGAAATTCTACGATTGAAAGCGGTATACGCTAGGAGTATTTAAACTTACTCACCTCCCCCATCTGCTCCAGGAAGTTTCGATTTATTGGACATTTCCAATTTCCCAAATTTGTAACTTGCTGAAACATAGAATCGGCGTGTCAACCATTTAAATTCAGCTGTTTGTTGAACTCCCGGACGATCGACGTACATGTTGAATCCCTGCTTGTTAAAGATGTCGGTAACACGTGCGCCTACTGACCATTTTCCTCCCTGTAATTTCTTTTCAAAGGCTAAGTCAATTGGACCTTGTCGCTGTGCAATCCCTTGAACTGTCACTCGTGGACCGTTGTAAGTAATGTTTAACTGAATGGTCGCCGTCTTCTTCCAAAACTCGACAGAAGAATTGTATTTGAAATTATGGTTAAATCCTTGACGATTCGGAAGGTCCACCTGATTGGTTTGGTACCAAATGTAATTCGCATTGTATGAAAAGGTGTTTTTCCACCACGATTTAGGACGGAACATCCAAACAAACTCAGTTCCCAGCGTTTTCGTTTCTGCAATGTTCATGAAGGTTACAGCGCTTGTACCGTTGGTGTAAAATTCCTTAACACGAGAAATTACACCTGTACTGTTTCTAAAATACGTACTTGCGGTAATGGAATACTTCGGTTTTTCCAAGGAATAACCCAAATCAATCGAATGAATGAATTCCGGCTGTAAGTATGGATTTCCAGTGCGCAAATTAAACGGATCGGAGTAATTCGTAAATGGATTTAAGTCTGCAGAGGCGGCACGGGTAATGCGTCGACTATAACTCAAACTAATTTCCGATTTTGGTTTGAATGCATAGCGTATGTGCGCAGAGGGAAATAAGTTCAGGTAATGATTGACGATGCGAATGGAATCCGAAATCAAATTAGGAATTTGAAAGGCATCCTCTGCTCTCAATCCACCTTGAAACTTAAACTTATTGATTTGCTGACCATATACAGCGTACACACTGAAAATCTGCTCCTTGTAAGCATATAAGAAGTTGGCCAAACTATCCTCTTGCATGCTTTGCGTATTCCAATTATATCGCGAAGAAACCGTGTTCACCATCTGATCACGAAGGATGGCTTTTGCTCCTGTTTCGAAGCGCGCGCCTAATTTTGGAAACAAATACGTGAAATCCGTTTGCAAAGTGGTAATGTTGTTTTTCTCTTTGTTGTGTAATTCTTGAATGAGCGAAGGGATTCCATTTAAGACTGAATCAACGGTGTAGTAATTTTGACGGTAATAACCTTGAATGTGTTCATTTCCTAACGATTGAGTAGCGTCGGCAGTCAAGCTTCCACGTTCGTTCTTTAAATCGTATTTGTAATTCACGTTGAAATCGTAATTGTGTTGCTGAGATGGATCGTATGAAGTACGTTGCCATAAACTATCACGAAGCCCTGATTCCTTCATTGTAGCATTCCACAAATCACCAGTTCGGTCGCGTACACCGACATTTCCAGTAGCTGAAAATCCAAGTGTATTTCGTGCTTTTAAGTTGATATCCATCCCAAATCGAAAGGTTTGTCCCGCATTTAAATCAGTACCCAATCGACTTTGATTCAAGTGAAAGTAATTCGTTCCTGAATCTTGAATGATTTCAGAAAAATTATTGCGGTATCCATCAAGGTAACGTGCATTGTAAGTGCCATAAACATTCATAATTCCAGTACGATAACTTAAAGATAAACTACCTTCAGCGATGTTTCCACCATGTAGGTAGGCCGAAGCAAGATTCGTTGTAGCTAATCCATTGAACCCACTTAATTTATTTTTTTTCAGTACAATATTGATGATTCCTGATGTTCCGTCGGGGTCGTATTTGGCGGATGGATTCGTGACAATTTCCACGCGTTCAATGGATCCAGCTGGTAAGGCGTCCAGCAAGGACTTTCCATTTCCGCCGCTCAAGGAACTTGGTCTTCCATCAATCAACACGGTGACCGAACCTTCGCCACGTAACATCACTCCCCCATCTTGATCCACTTCCACCGATGGCAAGCGTTGAAGGATATCGTTCGCGGTCCCACCTTTCACGTTTAAATCTTCCGCCACATTGTAAATCTTCTTATCAATACCAGCCTTCAACACGTCTTTTTCTGCAATGACTTTGACTTCTCTTTCCAGCTTCTCACTCATCTTGCGCATTTTCAGGGTTCCGACATTGAAAACCGTTAATGACGGCTTAATCGTAACCGCAGACACAAGAATAGGATCAAAGTCTGTGAAGGTTATTTTGAGAAAATAAGCACCGTTTGCACATGGAATGCTGTATTTACCATCCACATCTGTAAAAGCACCACTCACAATACTAGAATCTGCTGCTTTAAATAAGCGCACCGATACGTATTCAATCGGTTTTCCATTTTGTTGGTCAACAATCCTACCGATCACCGTCCCGTCTTCCGTTGTTGCTGGTTTTTGTGCAGATGTTTGTCCGTTTAAAACACCAAAGAAAAGTATGAAAAGTAATAGATTGCGCATAAGTGATGCAAAAATACAAAAAGCAGTTTGAAGTAAGGTCAATTCGAGTGCCGAAGGGTGTGAAACAAAATTAAATAGGTTTCGATTGAGACTTTTATCTTAGAATTTCAACTTTTAGCTAAAAAAAATTATCTTTGCCACCTAAATAAGCGATAATGATTGAAAATTTAAGTTTAGACGAGTTAAAAGCTAAATTCAACAGCAATAAGAATTTCAAGCTAGGAACCTATGTTGTAGGTGGATTATTAGCGGCATTATTACTGTTTTTTGTTTACCGTCAATTAATTTGGGTTCCGGCAAATGAGAAATCCAATGATGGTTGGTGGGTTGCTATGAATTACATCGCAAAAGATTCTTCGGATCAAGCGATTAAAGTGTTGGTTCCATTCGTGAACAGCAACGATGGTAAAACAGGTGGTGAAATCGGACAGTATTTATTGGCAACTCAATACATGAAAAAAGGTGAGTACCGCAAAGCATTGGAAAACTTAGAAGGTGTTTCTTTAGATGATTCATACATCAGTGTCTTTTCTGTCGGATTACAAGGTGATTGTTATTCAGATATGAAAAAATACGATCAAGCATTAACGCTTTACACGGAAGCAGCTGACATGCAAGACAACGAGTTAACCACTCCGATGTACTTGTTTAAAGCTGGACTAGTAGCAGAGAAATTGAATAAAAAAGAAGATGCAACGACTTTTTATACACGAATTCGTGATGATTATCCATCATATGCATCTCAAAAAGCAATTGAAAAATACATCGCTCGTGTGAGCACTAAATAAGAAAGACGATGGCGACAGCCAACAAAAATCTATCTTCCTATTCAACAGAAAATATAAGCAATGGTGCCGATTTTAAAATCGGCATTGTTGTTTCTGATTGGAACGATCACATTACACATCGTTTAATGGACGGCGCCATTGCAACTCTGTTGGAAAATGGCGTGAAACAAGAAAACATCCACGTTCAACATGTTCCAGGCGCTTTCGAATTGCCTTTAGGAGCACAGTTCTTTTGCGAACGAACGGAAATCGATGGCGTGGTAACCATTGGCGTTGTAATACAAGGCGAAACTCGCCACTTTGACTTCGTGTGTTCAGGAACAACACAAGGCATTATGGACGTCATGTTGAAATACAACAAACCAGTGGCATTTTGCTTACTGACTGACAACCATGAACAACAGTCCATTGACCGCGCTGGCGGAAAACATGGAAACAAAGGCATTGAGGCTGCCGCAGCATGTCTTCAGATGATCTCCAATAAAAAGAAATTCGCTTAACTTTAGCACATGACATTAATTAAATCAATATCTGGTATCCGTGGAACCATTGGTGGAACTGTGGACAATGGTTTAACGCCCATCGATGCGGTAAAATTTGCTGCAGCTTACGGTTCGTGGTTGAAGGAACGTAATCCAGGACAAAAACTGCGTGTCGTAATTGGACGAGATGCGCGAATTTCTGGAGCCATGATTTCCGACTTAGTAGTCGCAACTTTAGTTGGACTTGGAATTGACGTCATCAACCTTGGACTCTCCACTACCCCAACTGTGGAAGTAGCAGTTCCGATGGAAAAAGCACATGGTGGAATCATCTTAACGGCAAGCCATAATCCAAAACAATGGAATGCCTTGAAATTGTTAAATGAAAAAGGAGAATTCATCAGCGGGAAAGATGGCGAGGAAGTTTTGTCAATCGCTGAGCAAGAACGTTTTGTATTTGCGGAGGTGGATGACCTGGGAATCGTTCGCAACGATGATTCCTATTTACAAAAACACATAGACGCGATTCTAGCTTTACCCTTGGTGGACAAAGCAGCCATTGCAGAAGCTGACTTCAAGATCGTTGTTGATGCGGTGAATTCAACAGGAGGGATTTTCGTTCCAGCCATGCTTCGTGCTTTGGGAGTGACTAAGATTACCGAAATGTATTGTGATCCAACTGGACATTTTCCTCACAACCCAGAACCTTTGCCCGAGCATTTAACCGATTTATCTGCAAAAATTCTAGAGGTAAATGCAGACTTTGGAATTACCGTAGACCCGGATGTGGATCGTTTGGCCTTGGTTTGCGAAGATGGATCCATGTTTGGTGAAGAATACACCTTAGTTGCTTGTGCAGATTACGTCTTGAAACACACACCTGGATCCACTGTGTCGAATTTATCTTCGACCAGAGCATTGCGCGACATTACCGAAGAACGCGGATTAACGTATGCTTCAGCGGCAGTTGGCGAAGTGAATGTCGTTACTAAAATGAAAGAAGTGAATGCCGTCATCGGTGGTGAAGGAAATGGTGGAATTATTTATCCTGAATTGCATTATGGACGTGATTCATTAGTTGGAATCGCTTTGTTCTTAAGTCATTTGGCTCATGAGAAAAAAAGTGTGTCCGCCCTTCGTGATAGTTATCCAAAGTATACCATTTCTAAAAATAAAATTGAACTGACGCCAGACATTAACGTGGACAAAGTCCTTGCTGATATGGCATCAAAATATGCGCACGAAGAGGTCGACACGATTGATGGCGTGAAAATATACATTTCCAAAGAATGGGTACATTTGAGAAAGAGTAACACGGAACCGATTATCCGCATTTATTCTGAAAGCAAGGATGAGCAGGCTGCCGACCAATTGGCAAAACGCATCATCGAAGAAATCAAAGCTTGTATTTAATGCATGAACATGAAATTTGAGCATAAAAAACAAAAAGTAGCGAACGTCAACACCTTTGTGAAACGAGTGATTCGTTACATGTTGTTTGCTTTTATACTCATAGCCTTTTCAGTTGGTATCGGAACCCTTGGGTACAAGTATTTTGGTGCTCCAAGTTGGGTGGATGCATTTCACATGGCATGCATGATTTTAACAGGTATGGGGCCGGTAATTCCATTGGATACAGATTCGGCAAAATTGTTTTCTAGTTTCTATGCACTTTATAGCGGTGTGGCTTTCTTGACCTGTACCGCTGTATTCTTCTCCCCAATCGTTCATCGTTTGCTACACATCCTTCAAGTGGATGACGAAGCCGTTTAATATTTTTTTAATTTCTTTTGATTCCTTAAAATAAATACTTACTTTTGACGTTAGTAACTCAAAACGTTACTATGATAAAGTTATTTGGGAATAAAGAGACCGAGAAAATTTACAAGGGTTTCGTATCCAGAAAATATCCTCCGGACATTCAACAAATAGCGCGGAGAAAATGAAAGATGCTGCATGCCTCACAAAATTTGAATGACTTGTGGGTGCCACCTGCAAATCGATTAGAAAAATTAAAAGGTGGTCTTTCTTCCTAACATAGTATCCGAGTAAACCAACAATGGCGCATTATTTTTATTTGGCATGAAAATGACGCGCTTGATGTACAACTAGTAGATTACCATTAATTAGGAAAAGTCATGGAAAAGTTAAAAAACATTCATCCTGGAGAAGTACTACTCGAAGAGTTTTTAGTACCCTTAAACATTACTCCATATCGTTTGGCAAAGGAAACATTCCTTCCACAAACACGCATCAGTGAAATTTTAAAAGGAAATCGCCGCATTACAGCAGATACAGCACTTCGTTTTGCCCGTTATTTTGGAACTACAGGGAAGTTTTGGCTCATGCTTCAAGATGATTATGACTTGGAGCTTGAACAAGGATTGAAGGAATTGGAACTGAAGGAAATAAAACCTTTCAAGAAGTAGTTTATTTCTCTTTGAACACTGCATCGCTGATGCCTTTGTTCACTTTGTAATTGCTTAATTTAATTGTAATCGTTCCTTTTTGATCTTTGTCGGCAGTCTTTTGCTTTTGTGCATCCGTTTTATTTAAATCTGCCGCCACACTTTTGGGCATTTTAAATTTCTTCACGTCAATGGTAAAAACCAATTGATTTGGGAGTCCGAAGTTCACTTCGCTTCCATACGAATAATCAACCAGCACAGTTCCACTTGAACGCGTGGTCACCTGAGATCGAATGATGATGTCTCGCTTTGTGTCTATCCAAAGCTTCGCTAAAATAATCTCACTGGTCTCTCCCGTTGGAATCACCGTGATCAAATTAGTTTTAATGTCGTTAATGGTCTTTGTCCCGCTGGATACAGCCATGTACGAACCTTTGTTCATCAAGAAAGTATTGACATCCGTAAATCCTTGCTTCGGCAAAATGGCAATCCCTTTAGAAACAACTTTGAACTTGTCCTTTTGCTTGAAGTAAATGGAAGCATTTACAGGCATAATTTTGATCAGGGGAATGTTCGCTTTGATGTTCGCATCCACTGAATAATCTTTGACGGTATTCAATTTTGAAACGAGTTGTTGAATCACAACATCCGCATCAACTTCTTGCGAGAAAGCTGAAAAGGAAAAAAGAAAGAGTAAAAATGTAAGTGCGGTTTTCATTAGGAAGTAATGTCTTTTTTGTTGAACTTATACAAAGCGATTCCCACTAAAAGCACATTGTGAGCAAGGAGAATCACAACGGAATTTCGAATGGTTGACCACGGAACTGGATCCTCAAAAAAGGACCTCCAAGAAGCCATGTGCGTTGTAAATAAAAATGGTTTGATGGAATCAAAAACGGAAACGTCCAAGGAACCGATAATCGTAAATAAAATAATAATGGCCATGGTGGTTACGATGGGTCCAATGGAATTTTCAGCGAAAACGGACAAGCAAATGGACAAAGTAGAAATCGTTAACAATGCCAAATAAGCCACCGCAAAACTGCAGCCATAACGCCACAGAATATCCTGTTCCTTTAGGATGACCAATCCATCTGAGTTCAAAACGATTAAATCACCAGAACCAAACAACCATTTCCCGACCACCAACGCCAGGAATCCCAACCAAATGGTCAATATCAAGGTATAGACTGCGCCAGCAATAAACTTCGATAAGACAATTTGAGACCGTGAAATCGGTTTTGTTGCCAACATGCGTATGGTACCCATGGCTGCCTCACCGGAGATCAAATCACCGGTTACCAAAGAAACCAGTAAAGGAATGTGCACGATCAACATTTGAAGAATGATAAACGCGATAAGGTTGCCATTTAAGATATTTCCGTTGAAGGACAAGGTTTGTTCGAAAGAGGCAGTAACAAATGAAATAAATGACTTGCCATCTGCTTTCATTGCAAAAAGAATAACCAAAATCAATAAGGTCAAGGCTCCAATACCCAAGTAACTTCTTGGCTTGGCAAGAATTTTCACAAATTCATTATAGGTGTTTTTAAACAACATTAGGATTGGATTATTTTCATGAAAAAGTCTTCTAATTTTCGCTTGGGTTCCATGGAGTGAATGTCTACACCCGCTTCAATCAACAAACGATTCAACGATGGAACCTGTTGTTTTTCTAACTGAACTTCCAGAATACGTTCATTTATTTTCTTTCCGATTGCTTTCGGGAAAGAGGTCGTAAGCACCAGCATTGATTGTTCCAAATCACTTACTTCAAGTTGAACGACCATTTCTTGTGCATTCAATAATTCCTTTACATCGCCTTCAATAATGGATTGACCTTTGTTGATGATGACCATTCGGTTGGAAATTAATTCAATTTCAGACAATTGATGAGAGGATAAAATAACCGTTTTGTTCTGCTCAGTCTTCAGTCGTAAAATCAAATTACGAATCTCCACAATTCCTTGCGGATCTAATCCAGTTGTAGGCTCGTCCAACACGATTAAATCAGGTTGATGCAACAAGGTTTGTGCAATTCCCAAACGTTGCTTCATGCCATGCGAAAAACCGGAAACCTTATCTTTATTTCGTCCATTTAATCCAACAAAGTCCAACATGCCTGCGATTTCTTTTTTCGAAACGTCTTTTCCGGAAATTCGCGCAAAAATTTCCAAGTTCTTTTCTGCGGACAAATAGCGATAGAAATCTGGTTTTTCAATGATACTCCCTACCCTTGCAAGGATTTCATTTCTATGTTTACGCAAGTCCTTTCCAAACAACTCAATGTTTCCATGATTGGCTTGAATCAACGATAACATGCAACGAATCGTTGTACTTTTCCCGGCCCCATTTGGACCTAGAAATCCAAATACATCTCCTTTGTTGACCGTGAAAGAAACGTCTTTAACAGCTTGGAAACTACCGAAGTTTTTAGCGAGGTGTTGAACCTTAATGATTTGGGTTTCATTCATACGTTAAAATTAAGGTTAAACTAGTCGACTAACATCATCATTGAGCCGGAAAAATTTCATTTATTTTCTTCGTTCGATACTTGAATATTTGCTCCAATTTTGGACGAACAATCATCGGATGAACAAGTTTACCCAGAAAACCAAACGGAACTTCATAGCTAACGATATCCGTCATTTCAACTCCCCCTTCAACCGCTTTAAAGTGGTGTTCGTGATGCCAAATTTTATACGGACCCTTTCGTTGCTCATCAATGAAGAAAACGCCTTCTTTGACTGCTTTGATTTCGGTAATCCAATTCATTGGAATGCCAAGTAACGGCGTCACGATGTATTCAATCATCATGCCTTCATACATTTTACCGGGCAAATCCGTTTTGATGATGAAGCCCATGTTTTTCGGGGTAATTTCCTTGAGATTATTCGGTGAAGAAAAGTAATCCCAACAAGTTTCTAAACTCGCCGGAATAAATTGTGTGGATTTGAGTTGATACATATCATGTAAACACCTTTCATGTCGAAAAGTTCGACCTAAAATTAAATTTAGGGTTGAAAAAGCCCCTTATTAGGTTTTGGTCCCATGGTGATTTCAATGACTCCCCCATTCGTAATTTCCGAGTGCGTTAAAAATGCTTTGTCCACCGGAACACCATTCAGGTGAATGGATTGCAAATACATGTTTTTAGCTGATTGCTTATTAACTTTTATTTCCAGTTGCTTTCCATCCGTAAAATGAAGAATGGCATGTTTCACACTTGGACTTGTGATGGCGTAATCGGGCGATCCTGGTGCAATGGGATAAAAGCCAAGCGATGTAAACAAATACCAAGCACTCATCTGTCCACAATCGTCGTTACCTCCAAGTCCATCTGGTTTTGCCTTGTATTGTTTAGGTAGAATCATCCGTGTGCAGGCTTGTGTTTTCCAGGGTTCGCTGGTGAAATTATATAAATATGGAACGTGATGAGAGGGCTCGTTACCATGGACATAATTCCCAATGATTCCATCTCGCATGATGTCCTCTGTTTCTGCAAAATAACGATCCGGCAATTCCATTGTAAATAAGGAATCTAGGTGCGCAATAAAACGTTTATCACCGCCCATCATAGAAATGAGATTTTTTGGATTCTGAGGGACATACAAGGAGTAATTCCATGCATTCCCTTCAATAAATCCTTGTCCATGCGTACTTAATACGTCAAAATCTTTTTTAAAATTCCCATTTGAAAAACGTGGACGCATGAATCCAATGGAAGAATCAAATTGATGTTGATAATATTCAGAACGTTTTTGATACACAGAGAAAAGCGAATCTGATTTCAATTGCTTTGCCATTTGTGAAATACACCAATCGTCATAAGAATATTCCAAGGTTTTGGAAACGGAATTTCCACTGAGGTCCTCGGGAACGAATTGGTAATCTTGGTAAGCTCCGAGTCCTTCGTAAAAACGCTGATTTGAAGTAGTAACAGAGGCTTCAAATGCACGTTGATAATCGAATCCGGTATTCTTTTTTACCATGGCATCCGCAATAACGGATACACTATGATAACCAATCATACACCAATTTTCATTGGCATAATGAGACCACACTGGAAGCATGTGGTGTGCACTTTGGTCATAATGTGCTAGCATGGATTGAATCATGTCCGCATTCATGGCTGGAAGCATTAAATTGAGAAATGGATGCTGTGCTCGATAAGTGTCCCACAAGGAAAAAGTCGTATAATTTGTAAAACCATTTGCTTTATGAATGCGCTGATCCAATCCTTTATATTGTCCATCAACATCCATGTACAATGTTGGGCCTAATAGCGAATGATACAAGGATGTGTAAAAAGTTGTTTTTTCCTCCGAAGTTAAAAATTCTGCTTGAATCATATTCAGTGACTCATTCCATTTTGCTTCGGCACTTTTTGCGTATTGATCAAAGTCCCAATGTGGACATTCTGTCGTTAAATTCAACAAAGCACCATCAATGCTCACACTTGAAAGCGAAACTTTTATCATCAATTCCACTTCTTCCCCAAATGAAAAAACACCTTTAATTCCTTCTCCTGCTGCTTCAGGAAAATTGTTTTCTACATCAAATTTTCGCCAAAATCCATTGTAAGCGGTTGCTTTAGTGTTTTTAAATCCATATTGCTGAATGGGTTTCGAAAATGATATGGCAAAATAAACGGTTCGTGTTCGTGCCCAGCCATTTGTTTGTCGATATCCTGTGATGAGTGTATCATTTTCTAGCCGAACAAAACACCACACATTTTTATCCGAATAATTGTAAATTCCATGACAAAGATCGAGAAGGACCTGATTATCTTTTGGTTGTTTAAATTGGTACTGATGAATGCCTACTCGTTCGCTTGTGGTTAATTTTACATCAACCATCGGCTCTTCCAGGAAAACAGAATAATATCCAGGGGAAGCCCTTTCTTTTTCATGGTGAAAAGTAGAACGATAGCCTTTCTCAGGATGACTTTCAGTTCCAGGATTCCATTGTATCGGACCATTTGTCGGCATTAGGAGAATGTCTCCTAAATCCGAATGTCCTGTTCCACTAAAATGTGTATGAGAAAATCCAACAATCGTGGAATCTTCGTATTGATATCCCGCGCAATATCGATACACATCTTTTTGGTATTGTCCATTTACAAGCATTGGAATCGTATCCGTATCTGGACTCAATTGTACCGATCCAAAAGGAACAGTCGCGCCTGGAAAGGTGTGTCCGGCATTCTGTGTTCCAATAAACGGATTGACAAAAGTGGTCAATTTGCTCGTTTGAGCAACTAGCATGAATGGAAGCACCAATAAAACAAAAAGGAGTTTTCTCATTCAATAAAGATACAAAAAACAAAAAAAAAGCAGGACAAAATCCTGCTTTTCGTATGCTGAATATAATAGACGGAATTAGATATTTTCGATAATCATCGCAGAAGCACCGCCTCCACCATTACAAATACCTGCTCCACCAATTTTGGCATTGTTTTGTTTTAATACATGAATCAAGGTAACGATGACACGTGAACCAGAGTTTCCAAGTGGATGACCAAGTGCCACTGCACCACCGTTCACGTCCACTTTCGAAGGATCGATTCCCAAGATTTTCGTATTCGCAATACCTACCACCGCAAATGCTTCATTCAATTCCCAAAAATCAACATCTGCAACGGTCATGTTTGCTTTTGATAAGGCTTTTGGAATGGCCAAAGAAGGAGCTGTCGTAAACCATTCTGGCTCTTGTGCTGCATCCGCATAACTCACAATTTTTGCAATTGGGGTTAATCCGTATTTTTCTACTGCTTCTGCCGAAGCCAATACCAAAGCTGATGCTCCATCATTTAAAGTGGATGCATTCGCTGCCGTAATTGTTCCTTCTTTGTCAAACGCTGGACGTAAAGACGGGATTTTATCTAAAAAAACATTTTTATATTCTTCATCTTCGGAAACCAAGATTGGATCTCCTTTTCTTTGTGGAACAGAAACTGGGACGATTTCGTCGTTGAATTTTCCATTGCTCCATGCAGTTGCAGCTTTTGTGTACGATTCAATCGCAAATTGATCTTGATCCTCTCGGGTGATGTTGTGTTCCTTCGCGCACAATTCCGCACAATTTCCCATTGGCACTTTCGAATAAACGTCTAGCAAACCATCTTTCGTGATTCCGTCCAACATGGAAATATTTCCGAATTTAACGCCGTTTCTTCCATCTAAGTAATGAGGAACTTGAGACATGTTTTCCATTCCACCAGCGACTACCACATGATTGTCCCCAGCAAGAATGGTTTGTGCACCGAGCATAATCGCTTTCATTCCAGAGGCACATACTTTATTTACAGTAGTACAAGGTACATTTTTACCTAGTCCAGCACCTAATGCCGCTTGACGCGCAGGCGCTTGTCCAACACCAGCTTGTAGTACATTTCCCATAAACACTTCATCGATGATAGAAGCATCAATTTTTCCTTTATCCAACGCACCTTTAATGGCAACGGAACCTAATTGTGTAGCTGGGATGCTTGATAATCCTCCCAAGAAAGCGCCCATTGGCGTTCTTGCAGCAGCAACGATGTAAACAGTTTTTGACATATCCTTGTAAATTTGCACGAATTTACGGAATCCTTTTTTAAATCGATTTATCCATCAAAGAAATCATTGCAATTACGGAATTGTCCTTATTTTTGAAGTCATGCATTTACTCTCTGATTTTTCTTTTTGGTACTTGATTCCGATTGCAGCAATTTCTTTCGGTCTGACTTACTTTCATTACCGCAAGGTTGCTTGGATGGATGAGCTTTCCGCTTGGAAGAGAAATTTGGTAAAAGGCTTGCGTTTCGGCTCCCTCTTTTTAATCGGACTATTATTATTGGGAATTGTTTTCGAAGCGACTCATTTTCGTGAAGAGAAACCTGTCTTTATCACATTAGTAGATAATTCATCTTCTATGAAGAACTTCAAGGACAGCGCGGCGATTGAGAAAACCTACGAAAACTATCAACGAGAACTTACGGAAAAATACGGTGATCAATATGAATTAGTGAATTGGACCATTGGAAGTGTCCGTGGAACAAATCAACCAAATTTCCGAGAAAACAGTACCAACTTAGAACTGGGATTTGAGGAAGTGAACAATCAATTTTACAACCGAAATGTTGGTGGCGTGGTTTTGATTTCAGATGGGAATTACAATGTAGGGTCTAACCCAAATTACGCTGCAGAGAAATTAAATTTAACCCCTGTATTCACATTAGCCGTTGGGGATACCACTCCAAAAAGGGATCAATTCATTAAGAATGTCACTGCCAATGATTTGGCCTATTTAAACAATGATTTCCCCGTGGAAGTGGATGTAGAGTCCTATAAATTACCCGGTCAAACCGTGGATGTTCGCATCGTTCAAAATGGAAAAACCTTGGCAAGTCAGCGGGTAAGTTACAGCAAGTCGAAACGAGATTTTAAACAAGTTGATTTCACCCTGAAAGCCGAGAAAGTTGGTGTTCAATCGTATTCTGTGATTGTGTCTAGCGTGAATGGTGAATACTCCATCAAAAACAACCAACGTAATTTCTACATTGAAGTCATTGATTCACGAAGTAAAATCCTCATTCTTTCTGCTGCTCCACATCCGGACATGAGTGCGTTTAAAGATGTGCTGGAACGAAATGAAAATTATGAAGTAAAAAGCATTCTACTAAAAGACTGGGATCAATCTACCGCAAAAGTAGATTTGGTAATCTGGCATGAGCCGGGATTGCAATTCGATGCTTCCATTCATCAACGATTAAGTGAGGCAGGAATACCAGTCCTATATGTTTTAGGTCCGCAAACGGATGCGAATGAAATTGGCAAACTAGGAATTGGCGTTAAATCCAATGCTTCGAGTCAAACGGAAGAATTAGAACCAACCTTTAATTCAGGATTCAACGCATTTGAACTTTCGGAAGCTTGCAAATCCTCCATTGAATTTTTCCCACCATTGACAACGCGATTTGGCGGAATGAAAGTGGATCAAACTGCAGAAATCCTTCTTTTTCAGCGCATTGGACAAATTAAAAAGAATGACCCACTCATTTTCTTTTCAAAAGGAAGTAAGGTAAGAAATGGTGTGATTTACGGTGAGGGGATTTGGCGTTGGCGTTTGAACGACTATATTCGCCATCAAAACCACGATGTGTTCAATGAACTGATTGGAAAATTGAGTAACTACCTCATGGTTAAAAATCAAGGCATGGGCTTACGTGTGCAATTGCCGAAGCGCATCACCAGCGAAGAAGAGTTGATTGTAACAGCCTCTTTTTACAATGCATCTATGGAGCCTATTACACAACCTAAAATCGATTTTTTACTCACGAGTGAAAAAGGGAAGCAATACAAGTCTCAATTCGCCATTTCCGGAAGTGTGTATAAGTTGAACCAAGGAAAATTGAGTCCAGGGAAATATACATGGAAGGCGAGTACCAATTACAATGGTAAAAAATATGTAAAAACCGGCGTCTTTATTGTAGAAGAAATTCAGTTGGAGAAATTGGAATCCTTTGCAAATCATGGCACTTTGAAACAATTATCAAAGCAATCGAATGGTCGTTTTTATGCATTTTCGAATTTCCGAAAATTGTTAGCGGACCTTGCTAAACGAAATGACATTGCCATCGTCAATTATGAAGACCATACATTCGACGATTTACTCGATTACTTATGGGTATTTTCGCTGCTGTTCGTTCTTTTAGCTGGAGAATGGTTCTTGAGAAGATATTACGGATCATACTAATTAGTAATAATGAACATACTCACTCCCCTCCTATTCTTCATTTTTCTTTCTTGCCAAAGTTCAGCGCAGAAATTCAAGGATGGAGATATCATTTTTCAATCTTCGTATTCGCAACAAAGCGCAGCCATTGAGGAGGCTACCAATTCTCCTTATTCACATTGTGGCATTATCTTTTTTGAGAATGGAATTCCATACGTATACGAAGCAGTTCAACCCGTTGGAAAACGCACCCTTTCTGACTGGATTGAAAGTGGAGTAAATGAATCTTATGTTGTCAAGCGACTAAAGGATTCAACCAAACTTGGTGCTCATGAACTGATGGTCATGAAAAAATACGCCTTGTCCCAATTTGGCAAAAACTACGACGCTGTTTTTCAATGGTCGGATAAGGAAATGTATTGTTCGGAATTGGTTTATAAATGTTATTTCAATGCGTGTCAAATCAAATTAACAAGTCCAAAACCGCTTCGTGACTTCAACATCGACGGACCACTCGTTCGAAAAGTGATGAAGCAACGTTATGGAAACGAGATTCCCTACGACGAACCAATGGTCTCCCCAGATCAATTATTCCAATCACCTCAGTTAATGACGGTCCACTAAAAAATACTAAATTAGTGGCCATGAATTTAAATTTTCAATGCAAGCATTTTAATGAATTAAGTGTTGTGGAGTTTCACGATATCGTGGCGGTTCGACTTAAAACCTTTGTAGTGGAGCAAAACTGCATTTACCAAGATTTAGATGGAAAAGATAAAAAATGTTACCATTTAATTTGTCGCGATGGCAAAGGTGACATCGTGGCGACAGCACGGATTTTACCTCCTGGGATTTCTTATGGGGAAGTTTCCATCGGGCGCGTGGTACTGCAAGAGGAATTGCGCGGCAACGGACAAGGACATGAATTAATGAAGAAATGCATGCAATTTTGTGAAGCAGAATTTGGAAATGTTCCGGTGCGCATTTCCGCACAAAAACACTTAGAACGATTTTACAACGGACATTTATTCTTTTCAACTGGAAAAGAATATGATGAGGATGGAATTCCACACCTTGAAATGTTATATACACCAATTAATTAAATTTAAATGATTCAAAAAAGTCTATTAGCTGTATCAAGTATGCTCGTTATAGCTGCCTGTTCGAAAAAGGAAGTGTCCACTTCCGGAAAATCCTTTTCAACGATTAGTGTTGATTACCTTGATCAAACCATCAAGCCACAAGATGACTTCTTCCTTTTTTCAAATGGGAATTGGATTAAAAACAATGAAATACCCGCATCTGAATCGAGATGGGGAAGTTTTAATGAATTGGATCGAGAAAACAAAAAGAAATTAACAGCTATTTTGGAGGACGCAAAATCCAACCAAGGTCCAAAAGGATCGCAAAATCAATTGTTAGGAGCGTATTACGCATCTTTTATGAACATGGAACGCCGAAATCAATTGGGCACATCTGGAATTAAAAGTGAACTACAGCGCATTGATTCGATTCGTCGCAAAGATTTCATCGTAAACATGATCGCTGAAAACCACAAGGATGGTATTGGGTCTGCTTTTAGTTTTGGTGTTGGTCAGGATATGAAAAATGTATCCATGAATGCTGCTTACATGGGACAAGGTGGCATCGGTTTACCTAATAAGGACTATTACAGTGCCGAGAATAAAAAAGAAATTCTTGCTGCTTACAAGGTCCATATTACCAAAACATTTATGTTATTGGGGCAAAACGCAGAAACAGCTCAAAAAATGGGCGAAGAAATCGTGGCTTTCGAGAAAAAGTTAGCTGAATCAATGATGAGTCCGGCAGAAATGCGCATTCCAGAAAAAACATATAACAAAATGAGTTTGAGGGAAACCATGTCGTATTTGGGGTCTTTCGATTTACGTCAGTATTTCAGTGTTGTTGGCTGTCAAACACCTGACACCATTATCGTTAGTAATCCGGCATACTTGAAAAAGGTAGCTGAATTATTAGAAGTAGAGCCGCTACAAGTATGGAAAAACTACCTAAAATGGAATGTTTTAAATCATTACGCTGGTAATTTAAATGATCAATTCGTAGCATTAAATTTTGATTTTTACGGAAAAGTGTTGAGTGGAAAAAAAGAACAAAAACCAATGACTGATAAAGTAATTGATGAAATCACAAACATCGAAATAGGAGAATTACTTGGGAAGGCATTTGTGGAGCGACATTTTTCAAAAGAAGCACAAGCTCGTGTAAATGAGATGGTGGACAACCTACTTGCAGTCTTCAAGGAGCGAATTGAGCAATTGGATTGGATGTCCAACACAACAAAACAAGAAGCGTTGAAGAAATTATCCTCTATTGGACGTAAATTAGGATTCCCTGATAAATGGGAGGATTATTCAAGCTTGAATTTCTCAGCAGATGATTATTTGGCAAACGTGAAGGAAATGAATCGCTATAGCGTGAGAAAGAACTTTGCAGAGTTAAAAAAGCCTGTAGATAAAGACAAATGGGGAATGCCTGCCCATATGGTGAATGCGTACTACCATCCTTTATTAAATGAAATTGCTTTCCCAGCCGGAATCATGCAAGCACCTTTCTTTGATGAAAAAGCGGAGGATGCTGTAAATTATGGCCGAATTGGAATGGTGATTGGACACGAATTCACGCATGGATTCGATGATATGGGGTCAAAATTTGCCGCTGACGGATCGTTTAAAAATTGGTGGTCCGAAGAAGACCTGCATTTGTTTGAGGAAAAAACGAAAGTCCTTGGAGAAACTTTCGCTGCTTTTTGTCCAATGGAAGGACAATGCGTGAATCCAGATTTAACAATGGGAGAAAACATTGCCGATTTAGGTGGACTAACAATGGCGTATTACGCCTACAAACGTACAGCAGAGTTCAAAGCAAATGAAATCCGAGAAGGATTTACACCAGCGCAACGCTTCTTCATTGCTTATGCTCAATTATGGAAAATCAAATATACTGATGAAGAAATGAAAAACCGCATTGCAAATGACCCACATTCACCGGGCATGTACCGCGTGAATGGTCCTTTGAAAAATTGTCCTGAATTCTTTGAAGCATTTAATGTAAAGGAAGGAAGTAAAATGAGAAACGATGTGAAAAAGGTTGCTCGAATTTGGTAAGCATAGCATCACTTGTAACAAAAAAAGGCGCTTCACGAAGCGCCTTTTTTATTGTCTTGAAATGTAAAGATTAATCGAAATGCAAATACTGAATGGCACAATCAAGAAGAATATTCAAGCGATCATCCTCATTGAGTTTCTTTGCAGCCTCATAATTATCATAGCTTTTCTCTAAACTATCGATGTAACAATCGTAACATAAGTTCTTAGCAGTCCCAACGGTTTCCAAAGCGTTCGAGAATTCTTTCACATCAGCCATCGCTTCTGTACGGTCTTCGTCGTTCCAAGCACCTTTTTTACTCTCATTGGTACAGGAAGTAAAAGCCAATAAAGCAAAAATGATCATTCTTTTTTTCATAGTTGTTCCATTTTAGTCAAAAATTCAGCATAAGATAGTTTCTCTTGTGCTCCCGATTCCATGTTTTTTAAGGTCAGGGTTTCCGACGCAAATTCTTCCTCCCCTAATAATACGACATATTGAACGCTGCGATCATTGGCATATTTTAATTGTTTTTGCAATTTCGCTGCACTAGGATAAACCTCACAATCAATGTTTTTTTCTCGCAATTGTCGAGCCAGTCTTAAACACGAACTTACTTCTTGTTCACCAAAATGAATGAAAAGCACTTTCAATCCGCTGGTAACTGAAGCTGGAAACAAATCCAATTCTGTCATGACATCGTAAATGCGATCTGCTCCGAAGGAAATACCGACACCGGACAATCCTTTTAATCCAAATAGTCCAGTCAGGTCATCGTAACGTCCACCACCACAAATGGAACCCATGTTCACGTTGTTGGCTTTTACTTCAAATATTGCTCCTGTGTAATAGTTTAAGCCACGAGCAAGTGTCAAGTCAAACTCTAAGTTAGCACACTTAAGTCCCATTGAATCAATTACATTCATCACGTATTCCAACTCTTCTATCCCCTTCATCCCTACTTCAGACTCAGATAAATACGTGCGCATCAATTGAAGCTTTTCTTGGTTTGATCCCGCAAATTGAAAAAGTGGTTTAATGCGTTCTATGGCCGAATCGCTAATGCCTTTTTGTGATAATTCCGCCAATACCCCATCCTCGCCAATTTTATCCAACTTGTCAATCGCAACAGTTAGATCAACAATACGTTCAGCCTCCCCACAAATTTCCGCGATTCCACTTAGAATTTTACGGTTATTCAATTTTATGGTGAATGAAGGAATTGCTAATTGAGTTAAAACATCGTCAAAAATCTGAATCAATTCTACCTCACATAGCAAAGAATCTGTACCAACGACATCTGCATCGCATTGAAAAAATTCCTGATAGCGTCCGTGTTGTGGTCGATCGGCGCGCCATACGGGTTGAATTTGATACCGTTTAAATGGGAATGTCAAGTCATTTTGATGTTGCACGACAAAGCGCGCGAATGGAACAGTCAAATCATATCTCAGGGCTTTTTCAGCCAAGGATGAAGCGAATTTCGGTAGGTTATCTTGCGCCAATGCATCTAAATCAGCCTTGCGCATTTTTTCACCAGAATTCAAGATTCGAAAAATCAATCGATCTCCCTCATCTCCATACTTTCCCATTAATGTTGAAGACAGTTCAAAACTAGGTGTTTCGATTGGAGCGTATCCGTAACGTTTGAAAACAGTTTTTATGGTTTCAAAAAGATAGGTGCGCTTCGCTACTTCCATTGGAAGAAAATCGCGCGTTCCTTTAGGTATGGATGGTTTTTGAGCCATGTTTTGAAAAATAATTCGAATTGTTTTAGGTGAAACGCATGTTAATGATCGTCGTTTTCCATTTTACAAAGTTAAGTTCTTTAATTGATTTTAGCATACTCCCTTGCTCCTACCCTTCATTTTGTACATTTGTATGTACTTGACAAAATAATTCCCCAAAATAATTCGTTCCAATATTTTTGTTCGATGAAGCTACATGAAACATACGACTTTGTGAATGGCATTCCTCCCGCCAAAGGAAGCGTTTTATTGTCGGAGCCTTTTTTACAAGACCCACACTTCGAGCGATCCGTTATTGTTTTGTGTGAGCACACGAAGGAGGAGACATTTGGATTTGTCCTCAATCATAAAGCAGTGGTACAATTGAATGATGTCATTGACATTGCGCCGAAAGGTATTCCGCTATTTATAGGAGGGCCTGTTGCGAATAACAATTTGTTTTACTTGCATACATTGAAGGACATCGAATCCAGCGAAGAGGTTTTACCCGGGCTTTATTTAGGAGGAGATTTAACCTCCATTTTTGACTTATTGATTTCCGACCCTAGTTTCAAATCAAACATACGTTTCTTTATCGGTTATTCCGGCTGGAGTTCTGGTCAGTTGGAGCAAGAAATCAACGAGCGCGCATGGATATGCGTTAACAATATTTCAGGTAAGACCATGCTCAGTAAAAACCCGTCAAATTTATGGCGTAAATGCATGTCCCAGCAAGGAAAACAGTTTCAAACCTTTGCTCTTTTCCCGAAGAATATTGCAGACAATTAATCGATCTTACCATTTGAATCTGATCATTTATTAATCCTTGTCGAAATTCCTTGTTCTCTAAAGGAATTATCACTACATTTGCACCCTCAAAAGAGAAAGTTGTGCCCTGTTCACAACGAACAATATGTTTCATCCTTCTGGAAATTCAGGGATTCCGGAATACAAATTAGAAAGCCACATGGCAAAAAATGTAGAAATGCAGGGAGCTGCAGACTTTGATTGGGAAGCGTTACAATTAGACGGTTACACTCAAATCCAACGTTCAGAGTTATCTGACGTTTACGAAAAAACCTTGACTTCCATCAACGAAAAAGAAGTGATTCAAGGTACAGTTGCAATGTTAAACAAGAAAGAGGTAATCGTGAACATCGGTTACAAATCTGAAGGTGTGATTGCAGCAAACGAATTCCGTTACAATCCAGATTTAAAAGTTGGAGATGTAGTTGATGTATATGTTGAATGTCGTGAGGACAAAACAGGTCAATTGATCGTTTCTCACCGTACAGCGCGTATGCACAGCGCATGGATTCGTGTGAACGATGTCTTACGTACAGGTGAAATCATCACAGGTTACGTTAAATGCCGTACAAAAGGTGGATTAATCGTTGATGTATTTGGTATCGAAGCATTCTTACCAGGTTCTCAAATCGATGTGAAACCAATCCGTGACTACGATATTTACGTAGGTAAAAACATGGAGTTCAAAGTAGTTAAAATTAACGAGGAGTTCCGTAACGTAGTCGTTTCTCACAAAGCACTTATCGAAGCTGAGTTAGAAGAACAGAAAAAACAAATCATCTCTGGATTAGAGAAAGGACAAGTATTGGAAGGTATTGTGAAAAACATTACTTCTTACGGTGTCTTCATCGACTTAGGTGGTGTAGATGGATTGATTCACATTACAGACCTTTCTTGGGGACGCGTTACGCATCCTGAGGAGATGTTGGAGTTGGATCAAAAAATCAATGTGGTTATTCTTGACTTCGACGATGACAAAAAACGCATCGCTTTAGGATTGAAACAATTGCAACCACATCCATGGGATTCATTAGATACAACAATCGCTGTCGGTGACAAAGTAACTGGAAAAGTTGTTGTCATGGCGGATTACGGTGCATTTATCGAAATCGCTCCTGGAGTAGAAGGATTGATTCACGTTTCTGAAATGAGCTGGTCTCAACACTTGCGTTCGGCACAAGACTTCATGAAAATTGGAGATAGCGTAGAAGCAGTGGTGTTGACATTGGATCGTGAAGAGCGTAAAATGTCTTTAGGTATTAAACAATTAATGCCAGATCCATGGAATGACATCGAGGTAAAATATGCTGTGTCTTCTCGCCACAAAGCGAAAGTTCGCAACTTTACAAACTTCGGTGTATTCGTAGAATTGGAAGAAGGAGTGGATGGATTAATTCACATCTCTGACCTTTCTTGGCAAAAGAAAATCAAACATCCATCTGAATTCTGCAAAGTAGGAGAAGAAATGGAAGTTGTTGTATTGGAAATCGACCGCGATAACCGCCGTATTTCTTTAGGACACAAACAATTGGAAGAAAATCCATGGGATGTGTTCGAAGCAACATTTGCTGAAGGAACAGTTCACAGCGGAACAATCATCGATATGAAAGATAAATCTGGTATCGTTGCTCTTCCTTATGGTGTGGAAGGAATTTGTCCGGCTAAGCACTTGAAAAAAGAAGACGGTTCAAATGCGAAAATGGAAGAAGTCCTTGACTTTAAGGTGATTGAATTCAACAAAGACGCGAAGAAAATCGTTCTTTCTCACACACGTATGTTTGAAGAAGGTGAAGACAAACCAACAACGACAAAAGCTGGTAAAAAATCAGCTGGAGGAAGTGGAAATGGTAACGCTACCGATCAAGCAGTGAAAGCAATCAATCAAAATACTGAAAAATCAACATTGGGTGATTTAGGTGGATTGGCTGAATTGAAACAAAAAATGGAGAAAGGCGAATAATCGTTTTTCAAACCGATACAAAAGGGAGGTTCGCCTCCCTTTTTTTATGTCTATAAACGTGAAAAAGGTGTTAATAAACTCAGTACATTCCATGTCATTCGTCTATTCACCAACTAAATAAATACGTAAATTTGTTCTGCTGAAAATATGAATATAACCGATCTTTCAGGGACAGTAAAGGATATTTTTGCGGCTTACCTCGAACAGAACGGCCACAGAAAAACACCGGAGCGCTTTGCTATTTTAGCTGAGATATATCAATATGAAGGACATTTTGATATCGAATCGCTCTACATCAAAATGAAAAACCACAATTACCGAGTTTCCCGTGCTACGTTATACAATACCATTGAACTACTCTTGGCCTGTAATTTGGTACGCAAACATCAATTCGGTAAAAACCTTGCTCAATTTGAAAAGTCCCACGGATCAAAACAGCACGATCATGTGATTTGTACAGATACAGGTGAAGTCATTGAATTTTGCGATCCACGAATTCAACAAATCAAAGCAACAATCGAAGAACTATTCGATGTTCAGGTGCAACACCATTCGCTTTATTTTTACGGAATCAAAAACCAATCAAATTCTTAAAGATGGATGTTCGTTTAGTTTCCGAGGCTTCAATGAGCGTTTTATCTTTTGACGGTAAAATCATGTCAGACGCCGATTTAACTGAAGCAAATGACTTACTATCAAACATCACACAATGGAATGTCGTTCTAGATTTTTCTAAATTGACATATACCAACTCCACTGGAATTGCATTTTTTGTTAAAGTGTTGACCAGAGCACGCTTGAATCAAGGCGATGTGGTGATGATGCAAGTGAATGAACAATTAGTGAAAATTTTTGAACTGACTAAAATCAATCAAGTATTTCAATTGGTGAATACAATGGAGGAAGTCAACGCATACTTTAAAAAATAACCATGAAGGTAGATGTATTATTAGGATTGCAATGGGGCGATGAAGGAAAAGGTAAAATCGTAGATGTCTTAACACCACAATACGATATTATTGCACGTTTTCAAGGAGGGCCGAATGCTGGACACACCCTTGAATTCAACGGAATAAAACACGTTCTTCACACCATTCCTTCTGGAATTTTTCATTCGAACGTAGTGAATCTTGTTGGAAATGGTGTTGTCATTGATCCTGTTATCTTTAAAGGAGAATTGGATAAACTGGCACCGTTCAATATCGATTTTGAAAATCGTTTATTGCTTTCCAAAAAGGCACACTTAATTTTGCCTACTCACCGATTGTTAGATGCTGCATCAGAAACAGCGAAGGGAAAAAATAAAATCGGGTCAACTTTGAAAGGAATTGGACCGACATACATGGACAAAACAGGTCGAAATGGTTTGCGAGTTGGAGATATTTTTTCGCCAAACTTTAAAGAAAAATACGATGTCCTCGTGGAGAAACACGTCGGCATGTTGAAACATTACGAAGGATTCGAATATGACCTTTCTTCCTTGGAAAAACCTTGGATGGAAGCCATTGAATCCTTGAAAAAACTACAAGCAGTAGACAGCGAACATTACTTGAATACTGCTTTGTTAAACGGAAAACGTGTCCTTGCCGAAGGCGCACAAGGTACCATGTTGGACATCGATTTTGGGACCTATCCATTTGTAACATCTTCGAACACAGTAACAGCAGGAACCTGTACTGGACTTGGAATAGCTCCAACGCGCATTGGAAAAGTCATTGGAATTTTCAAGGCTTACTGTACTCGTGTGGGTAGTGGCCCCTTCCCTACTGAATTGGACGATGAAGTCGGTGAGGAAATTCGTAAAGAAGGACGTGAATTTGGTGCAACCACTGGTCGTCCTCGTCGTTGCGGTTGGATTGACCTTGTTCAAATGCGCTATGCGATTATGATCAATGGAGTAACCGAACTTTCAATGATGAAAGCGGATGTGTTGAGCATATTCGATAAAATCAAGGTCTGTACACATTATCTTGTCAATGGTGAAAAAGTTTATGACTTTCCGTTCGATGTAAGCGATTTGGAATTTACTCCGATTTACGAAGAATTAGAGGGTTGGAACTGTGACTTGACGGAATTGTCCGATTACACCACCGCACCAGATGCCTTAAAAAATTACGTAAGCTACTTGGAAGCACAATTAAATGTGCCAATTAACGTTGTATCTGTCGGGCCAGATAGAAAACAAACATTAGCAAACCACTAAGATGCAAAAACTTCCATTCATACAAATTGCGCTCTTCTTGAGCGCATTTTTTTTGGGTGGAACCGTTTATGCCCAAAAGAAAACATTGGAACTCCTTCCGGGTTCTGAAAAAATCTATTACGATAAAACTTCTGGTCGACACCGCCTTGTTGGAACGGTTAGTTTCGCTTATCACGGCAACACCATGTATTGTGATTCAGCACATTATCAAGATAAAGAGAAAATCGTTCATGCTTATGGAAATGTGCATATTCGAAAAGGCGATGTAAATTTATACTGTGATTCACTTTTCTACGACGAAGCTAATAAATATGCAAAATTATGGGGAGATGTGCGCGTTCGAGACCAAGAATACAAATTGAGTTCAGACTCCCTCGATTACGATGCAAAACGCGGGAGGGCCATTTATCGGAACAAAGGCCGCATTGAATCGATTGTTTCAAATGAACGAATTACCAGTACACTCGGCTATTTTTACCCGAACAATGGTAGTTTCTTTTTTAGCGGAAATGTGAACTATTTGAAAAACGATTTAAAAGTCACCACCGACACCCTGCAATTTGCCTACGAGCAACAAAAGTTGTACTTCTTTGGACCATCAACCATGCAAAATGACAGCATTACCATACACTGTCGAAAAGGTTGGTTTCATGTGCAAACGGAAGAAGGTGTGCTTTATAAGCAAGCCGAGGTCATCCAAAAAACGAGTATCATCAAAGGAGACACCTTATTTTTAAACACGAAACTCAACAATTATGAAGGACGTGGGAATGTCTTCTACAAAGATTTTACCCAAAACATGGCTTTCATGGGCAACAAAGCAAAATCGAGCAACAGCCTGCATCTCGCCTATTTGACTGGACAAACGCTAGCGTTTAAAGTGTACGACGGAGATACCTTATACCTGCACGCCGATTCATTAATCATGCACAAAGACAGCCTCAATCGAACGACTGAAACCCTTGCTCATCGACATGTTCGACTCTACAATAAAGGCATGCAAGGAATCTGTGATTCAGCTAGTTACAATCCAGAAACGGAAGAATTATTTTTAAAAAGCAATCCGAAAATTTGGGCGGAGAATGCCGAATTGAAAGGTATCTCTATGAAAATTTCCTTACAGGATAGTAGTTTAAAAGAAATCCAAATCATGGATCAGGCAAGTGTCGTGATGGAGATTGATTCAGGGAAATATTACAATCAACTTGCTGGACGAACCATGACCGCTTATTTCGAAAAAAATGAGCTTGTCAAAGCTGATGTCAAGGGGAACGCATGGACCATCTTCTATCCGGAAGAAGAAAAGAAAAACGATTCAAGTTTGGTGAAAATCCGCAAAGGAATGAATCGACTATTTGCGTCAGATTTGTTGGTTGAATTGGACAGTGGTGAAGTGAAGTCCATTACATATTTCGATAAACCGGATGGGATTTTTTACCCCATGAATCAAATCAAAGCTGAGGAACAATTTATAAAAGGATTTTCGTGGAATCCCTTCTTAAGACCAAAAAGTCCGTACGAAATTCGCAACGATTATTGAATTTCCTCTCCTTCTGCTGAATCCCAACGTGTCACACGTTGAACTCCTTCTACTTCTTCGAATTTACGTGTTAATTGCTCCAATTGTGCCGTATCAAATACCAAAACCTTGATTCTTCCTTCAAATACGCCATCGTTGGTTTCAAAGGAAATACTTTTCATGTTGACATGGTTTTGTTTCGAAATGATTTCCGTTAAACGGTTCACCATTCCCAATTGATCAATTCCAACAATACGAATAGCCGCAATCCGCTCTACCAATTGCTCGCCTTCCCACTTCGCTTTCAAACAACGGTAGGCCAATTTTGACATCAAATGAACCGCATTTGGACACGTAAATCGGTGAATTTTAATGCCATTATTAATGGTTATGAATCCGAAGATTTTATCACCTGGAATCGGATTGCAACAACGTGCCAACTGATAATCAAAACCTTTAAAGTCTTCCCCAATAATAATGGTGTCCTTGTCTGTGTTGATTCCTTCAAAAGTACCTTCCTCCGGACCACTATTGATTTTCTTGGATTGAATTTTGCGCTGCGATTGCAACATTCCTCCCACTACTTCCAACTCGCGCAATTTAGATAAGTCTACTTTGCCTTTGGCGATTCGGAAATACAATTCCGTGATTGTTGAAACATGAAAATGATTGGTCAAATATTGAATGTTCTCCGAGTTCATTTTGACATTGAACTGTTTGAACTTTCGTTCTAAAATCTCCTTTCCATCCGAAGCGATTTGTTTGCGTTCATCGTTCAAAGAAGATTTAATCTTTTGTTTGGCACGAGCAGAAACAACGAAACGCAACCATTCATCATTCGGTTTTTGTTTCTTGGAGGTTAAGATTTCTAACTGATCTCCATTTTGCAACTGATAACTCAAAGGCATCAATCGATTGTTAACCTTTGCTCCAATGCAATGATTTCCTATCTCGGTGTGAATGTCGTAAGCAAAATCTAAAATAGTTGATCCAGTTGGAAGCACACGTAATTCTCCTTTCGGAGTAAATACATAAATTTCGTCATTGAACAAATTCAATTTGAAGTCATTCACGAAATCCAAGGCATTCATATCAGGTGTATCCAATAAATCACGAATCTCCGCAATCCAACGATCGAATTTATTTTCATCCGTTTTGGATTCCTTGTATTTGTAATGTGCAGCGAGTCCGTGTTCTGCGATATCGTCCATTCGCTTGGAACGAATTTGCACTTCTACCCATCGTCCTTGTGGAGACATAACAGTTGTATGCAAGGACTCGTAACCATTCGCTCGTGGCGTTGAAATCCAATCGCGCAGTCGGTCCGGACTCGGCTGATAGAAATCGGTCACAATGCTGTAAATGCGCCAACAATCTGCTTTTTCCAATTCGTAAGGTGTATCTACGATAATCCGTAATGCAAATAAATCGAAGACTTCTTCAAAGGGAACGTTTTTCGATTGCATTTTTCGCCAAATCGAGAAAATCGATTTTGGTCTTGCTTTGATTTCAAAATGGTAGCCTTGTCGTTCCAACTCTTCTTTAATCGGCGCTACGAAACGACGAATAAAGCGATTTCGGACATCTTGAGTACTTTTTAACTTGGAATCTATTTCTTTGAAAACTTCTGGCTCGCAGTATTTCATCGACAAATCCTCCAACTCCGTTTTGATGGGATACAATCCCAAACGGTGTGCTAAAGGCGCATATAAAAAACGAGTTTCAGAAGCGATTTTCAGTTGTTTTTCCACCTTCATGCTCGAAAGCGTGCGCATGTTATGCAAGCGATCCGCTAACTTGATCAACACCACCCGAAAATCGTCTGATATGGTGAGGATCATTTTTCGGAAATTCTCTGCTTGAATCGAGGTGTTTTCGTCAAATACTTCTGGAATTTTTGTTAGTCCATCAATGATTGCACGGACTTTTGAGCCAAAAATATCTTCGATGTCTTGTAAAGTAATGTAGGTATCCTCCACCGTATCATGTAATAAAGCACAAGCAACGGCTGTTGGCTCCAAGCCCATTTCCTCTGCACAAATGCGAGCGACAGCAATGGGATGATAAATGTAAGGTTCACCGGACTTTCGGCGCATTTCTTTATGGGCTTCCAAAGCAATATCAAATGCTTTTCGAACCATTTTCGTCTCCTCTCGACTTCGATCCTTCATGGCACGAAGCAAACCCTTGAAGGCATTTAAAATCTCAATGCGCTCCAGTTCTAAATCGATCGTAGAAGAGTCGTAGTCTTGCATTTATTTCGCAGGTAATATTTTAGCTTTCACTTCACCAAATCCAATGCGCACTTGTTCGTTTTGACAGTATCCTCTCATCGTTACAGTATCCCCATCTTGAATGAAACGTCTTTCCGTTCCGTCGTTCATAGTCAATGGCTTCGTTCCTTTCCATGCCAATTCTAGCATTGATCCAAATGAATCAGGAGTTGAACCGGAAATCGTTCCTGAACCCATTAAATCTCCACAACGCACGTTACATCCGTTTACGGTATGGTGCGCCAATTGTTGGGACATGTTCCAATACATGTATTTGAAATTCGAATGACAGATGATTTTTTCCGTTGAATTTTCAGGAGTCAAACCAACCTGCAAATGAATATCGTACGATTTTTTTCCTTCAAACTTTAAATAGGATAGTACCGCCGGATCTTGCTCAGGTGTATGTACAGCAAAAGGTTGCAAGGCGTCCATGGTCACAATCCAACAAGAAATAGAGGATGCAAAATTCTTTGCCAAGAAAGGTCCCAACGGAACGTATTCCCACTTCTGAATGTCACGAGCCGACCAGTCGTTGAACAAACACATTCCAAAAATATAGTCTTCAGCTTCATCCGTTGAAATTGAATCACCGAGTGCTTTACCATCGTAGGTTATGAATCCCATTTCTAACTCAAAATCTACTTGACGTGAAGCAGCATAAATCGGTGGCTCATTGTCATCGGGTTTGATTTGTCCTTTTGGACGGTGAATGTCTTGTCCAGAAATAATCACAGAAGATGATCGTCCGTGGTATCCGACAGGAATCCATAACCAGTTAGGCAACAAGGCATTTGCTGGATCTCGAAACATGATTCCAACATTCGTTGCGTGTTCCTTGCTAGAATAAAAGTCTGTATAGTCGCCAATTTGAACCGGCATACACATGTCCACATCATGAACAGAAAACAATGTCTTGTGAATGGATTCGGTTGTCGATGCAACTGAATTTTCTGAAGAAAAGAGATCTGAAAGTGCTTGACGCAATCTGCGTGTCGCTTCTTTTCCTTTCTTCATCATTGGATTCAAATATTCTTGTTGGAAATCACTTGTTGAAAATCCATCCACAGATAATTGACCTGTTTCAAACAACTGAGCGATGTCGATTACCATATCGCCAATTCGTGTTCCAACACGATGTTCACTTCCTTTCGATTTAAACACGCCAAAAGGCAAGTTTTGAATCGGGAAATCCGATCCTTCAGGAACAGAAATCCAAGAACTTAAAATAGGATTATTTGCTGCTATCATCATTTCTATCATTATACATTGAAACGGAAGTGCATGATGTCACCATCTTCCACGACATATTCTTTTCCTTCTACCTTGAATTTCCCAGCTTCTTTCACTGCACTTTCTGATCCATAGGTAATAAAATCATTGTATTTCATTACTTCAGCACGGATAAATCCTTTTTCGAAGTCACTGTGAATGACGCCAGCCGCTTGTGGAGCTGTCATTCCTTTGCGGATTGTCCAAGCACGCACTTCTTTCACTCCAGCAGTAAAATACGTTTGTAAATTCAACAAATGATATGCCTGACGAATCAAACGATTTACGCCTGGTTCTTCCAAACCAAGTTCATCTAGGAACATTTGTCGCTCGTCGTAGGTCTCTAATTCGGTAATATCTGCCTCGATTTTGGCGCCAATGATCATCACTTCGGCATTTTCACTGGCCACTGCAGCTTTCACTGCATCCACATGCGCATTTCCCGTTTTTACAGAGGCTTCATCAACGTTACACACATAGATCACTGGTTTCGATGTAATTAAATTAAATTTATGAATGATGTCGAATTCTTCTTGTGTAAAATCCAAGCCACGAATGGAAAGTCCTTTTTCTAAACCTTCTTTGATTTTATGTGCCAATTCATTCTCCTTCACTGCATCTTTATCACCAGATTTGATGACACGAGCTAAACTCTGAATTTTCTTTTCGATTGAATCCAAATCCTTTAATTGCAATTCGATGTCGATGATTTCTTTGTCGCGAATGGGATTCACACTTCCGTCAACGTGAACAATGTTTCCATCGTCAAAGCAACGAAGTACATGTAAAATCGCATCTGTCTCTCGAATATTTGCCAAAAATTGATTCCCAAGTCCTTCACCTTTCGAAGCTCCTTTTACCAATCCAGCGATGTCCACAATTTCCATTGTCGTAGGCATTACGCGTTCCGGATTGACCAAGGCTTCTAATTTCTCCAATCTCGGATCAGGTACGGATGTCGTACCTAAATTTGGTTCAATGGTACAAAAAGGGAAATTCGCCGATTGCGCCTTTGCATTTGATAAACAGTTAAATAAAGTTGATTTTCCAACATTCGGTAATCCGACAATTCCACATTTTAATGCCATTCTATCTCATTTTTAGAGAACAAAGATACAAAGAATCTTGCCTGCCAACGATGCCTAAATAGAGAGATTTTGAGCCATTTATTTTATCCAATTGAAAATGGCTATTTTTAACCCAAATTATTCTCATGAAGTATTACCTTTCTCTTTTTTTGATATCCTTATTTATCTCTGTATCTGCTCAAGATTCAGTAATGATTCGCGCCATTTATGACGAAGCATTACTCCGAGGAGAATCCTATGAAAACTTACGTCAACTTTGCAAAGATGTTGGACCGCGATTGAGTGGATCTTCCGAAGCACAAATGGCCGTGGAATGGAGTGAGGCGAAAATGAAAAGTTATGGTTTTGACCGTGTTTACCTGCAGGAAATTAAAGTTCCGCATTGGGAGCGCGGGACAAAAGAAAGTGCCTGGTTTCGAACTACTGATGGTCAACTACACAAGGTGCATTTACTCGCTCTTGGCGGGTCGGTCGGGACAAATGGAACGATGGAAGGCGAAGTGATTGAGTTTAAAACGTTAGATGAATTGAAAAAGGCAAAGCCATCCAAAATCAAAGGAAAAATTGTGTTTTTAAGTCAAGCGATGGACGCTACGCAAATTCAAACGTTCAAGGCCTACGGCGCCTGCTATGCCATCCGTGGAAATGGTGCTGTGGAAGCAGGAAAACTTGGTGCGAAAGCGGTGATCATCCGTTCCCTTGGACTTCCTGAGGATGTACATCCACACACAGGTTCCATGCATTATGAGGACTCAGTGGAACGCATTCCAGCAGCTGCCTTAGCCACAGCAGATGCCAGTGCACTTTCTGCCGCACTTGCGAAAGGAAAAGTGAACTTTGTTTTTGAAATGGATTGTCGTGTTTTCCCCGATGCGACTTCTTACAATGTCGTTGCGGAAATTCGTGGAAGCGAGAAACCAGAAGAAATCATCGTATTTGGCGGACATTTAGATTCATGGGATGCAGGAGAAGGTGCGCACGATGACGGAGCTGGAGTGATACATTGTTTGGAAGCATTACGCATTTTGAAAACCTTAAATTACAAACCGAAACACACCTTGAGAGTCGTTTTTTTTATGAACGAAGAAAATGGAAACCTAGGTGGAAAATCCTATGCTTCGATTGTGAAGACCGCTGGAGAAAAACACATTGCTGCCATGGAGTCTGATCGTGGTGGATTCGTCCCTAGAGGATTTGGTGTCGATGGAACCGATGCGCAAGTAGCCTTTTTACAAACGTTGGCACCAAACTTTAAAAACTACGACTTACACGTTTTTGAAAAAGGATATGGCGGAGTCGATATTGGCCCTTTGAAAGAACAGTATCCTGGCATTCCCTTGTTTGGATTTGTCCCAGATTCCCAACGTTATTTTGACTACCATCATGCGCCGAGTGACGTTTTCGAAAGTGTCAATAAACGCGAACTAGAATTAGGAGCCGCAGCGATTTCAAGTTTTATCTATTTACTGGA
>JAHEMQ010000018.1:0-10215 GCA_024643555.1 Crocinitomicaceae bacterium
AAATACTCTTGTTTTAAAAATAAATAATAACCCCCAAACGTACTTTGAGGGGTGCAAAGATAACTATTTATTTTTATAAACCAAGAGTGTTTGAAAAAATATCGTCTTTTTATTGCTTGATAATCAAAAATAAAGACTGCGGAAAGAATTCCTTTATTTACTTAGTGAATGTGGTAATACGAATGTGGCTTCATCGGCGCTCCCAATTCTAAATCCAATGACGGATAGAAATTGCCTTCTGCCGTTTGAATTCTGTTTAAGCGTTTCTGGAAATATAGTTCTTGACAAAGTGTTACAAATCTTTGGTTGTTGATTCCGCTGAGTTTCTCGCGTTCAATCGTATTTAAGCAACGAGTAATCATTTTTAGTTGATGTTCATATAAATCAACGACATCATGTTCTGTTAAAAGGAATATGCATTCTTGAACGGTGGCATCGAATTCACTTTTTGTGATATGCATGGATTCATTTTCTGTGGTGACCTCGGACAAATAATCATAACCACGTGCAGTACTTTTGAAAATGTAATTATCCCAGAAGGAGGGGTCTGAAATGATTTTTTGATCGGAAGTGTAATTGGAGATATGACCAAGGTGACGCTCTGCACAACGAAGCAAAGCGAAATTCGTCCAATAAGGAAATGGTTTAAAGTAATGCCAATCATACAGGGTGTAACTTGCATCTGGATTTTTAAGTAATACGTAAAATTTGAAAACTTCATTAGAGGAAGTAAACGCTTCATTTTCTTTCTTATTCACAGTTAATAAAACCGGGAAAATAAAGGCTGTTTTTTCAGGGTTAGAAATCAACACATCTTGCGTGATGATCTTTTCATCTTCTTGCTCTCCCCACCAATTGTTGCTTAATGATGAGATGCGTTGATAAAATCCATTGTAATCTTTTCCTTTTTCATTGAACAACTGATTTAATGTAGGTTGGATTTCTGTTTGAATTAAGCGCTCCGTTTCAAGGGGTGCCACTTCATGAACAAGTACGATCGATGTGGAATATTCTACAAGGTTTTTGAAATGAAATTTCTCGATCCAGTTTTCTTCGTTGAATCGATTTTCTGCATCAAATCCAGACATATAGAAGGTCCGAATCTTCTCTAATGAATCAGAATTATAATCTTCGGAATAATGAATGTGCCATTGACCATCGATCTTTTCAAAATTCCATTCAGTCATTTCATGATGGTCCGATTCGAAATCTTCGAAGTATTCATCTTCATCATTTAAATCTGGATATTGATGACAAGTCAGTAAGCAGAGTTTTTGTTCATCTTGACTAATTAAGGTTGCCACAATTTCATCAAAAGGAATGTAATATGGCAATGCCTTTAAGATGTGCTTTGCGTTCGCAGTACCTTTGATTAAATTCTCTTTACTTGTTAATCCAAGTTGACTTATTTTTTCTTCAGAACGTTTGTCTTGAATACCCTTACTAACTAGACTAGGTTCTACATTTAAAATGGCTTGCTCAAGCCAATCTTGAGCATTCACTTCATCATAGAACTTTTGCCAAAAGTAAATCCAAGGCAATTCGGAATATTCAAGTTCGTCAAGTAACAATCTTCCGGTAGGACAACTGAAATGGATGTTTTGACTAGTGGTACTTGTGTTCATCAAGTTTTTTACCGACATATCCATTGCGGTTTCTGATGAACTGACTTGCATGTTTTTGATGGAGATTTCAATCTGTGCTGGACCGATGTGTTTTACACTTACTTTTTGAGCGCTACAATAGATGTTTCTATCTTGATTGAATTTATAGGATGAGGAAAGGATTTGAGTGAGTGGGAAGGCTGGAAGTAAGCGATCCGGTTCTGCTTTGATTCGTTGAAGAAACTCAAAGAATGATTGCTGAGGAAGATCGAGTTGGTTGGACTTTATTCTTTCTTTTTTTTGATTGCGATTCATGCGGTCGATTTGAGAAACGATGTTACTGATCGACTCATTTGACATGGTCTTGCACATTGGGTCGGTAATTCGAACAGACGAAGAGGAGCTTAATAAAAAATGAATATTTTCTTGCGAAAAACTTGTCCCTAACCATAGGAGACTTAAAAGGAGGAAAATTGATTTCATCTACCGAAGGTAAAAAAAGCAATTGAAAGACATCATAGAAATGATGTAAAATGAGCGGTGTGGACAAAAAAAAGGAGAAACCATTGGCTTCCCCTTTGAAATAAATTCGATCGTTTTTAACGATACATAGTTGCTTTCACTGCTTTAATCAATCGATCTACATTTGGCAATGCCTCGTCGATTAATGTTGGTGAGAACGCAAATGGTGTATCTGTTTGTGTCACACGTTGAACGGGTGCGTCTAAGTAGTCAAATGCATAGCGTTGTAAGTGATAAGCAATTTCAGATGAAATGGATGCCAACGGCCAAGACTCTTCTAATACTACACAACGATTTGTTTTCTTGATGGATTCAACGATTGTGCCATAATCTAATGGACGAATCGTTCTCAAGTCAATGATTTCAACATTGATATTTTCCTTCGCTAAAACTTCCGCTGCTTCTTCAGCAACTTTAATGATTTTACCAAAAGTAACGATGGTGACATCTGTTCCTTTGCGCACAACGTTCGCTACGCCAATCGGAATGATGTATTCTCCTTCAGGAACTTCTCCTTTATCCCCATACATTTTCTCAGACTCCAAGAAAACCACCGGGTCGTTATCGCGAATCGCTGCTTTCAATAAACCTTTTGCATCCGCTGGGTTGGATGGCGTAATGACCTTCAATCCTGGTACGTGTGCATAAAACGCTTCGAAACTTTGTGAATGCGTCGCTGCCAATTGTCCAGCTGTACCATTTCCACCTCGGAATACAATCGGACAAGAATATTGTCCACCAGACATTTGCAACATCTTTGCTGCTGAGTTAATGATTTGATCCGCTGCGAGAATGGCAAAGTTCCATGTCATAAACTCGACAATCGGACGCAAACCATTCATGGATGCTCCAACCGCAATCCCTGCAAAACCAAGTTCGGCAATGGGTGTGTCAATGACTCTTTTTGGACCAAATTCATCCAACATTCCTTGGGAAACTTTATACGCTCCGTTGTATTCAGCTACTTCTTCACCAAGTAAAAATACGCGCTCATCACGACGCATTTCTTCCGACATGGCTTCTCTTAGTGCTTCTCTAAATTGTAATGTTTTCATAGTTCCAAAAATTTCGAATTGCAAAAGTATAAAAACCAGCTAATTCGTGTATTATTTTAAGCCACTTTTAATGTAGCTATTTTTGATTTTGAGAATTTTTCTTCTGCATAGGAAAGATTCACATCTAAACTTTTAGCGCCAGAAGATGGTAGGTCGAACATCGCGTCGGTTAGGATGGCTTCACATATGGAACGCAAACCACGCGCACCAAGCTGGAATTCATTGGCTTTCTTCACCATAAAATCTAACACTTCATTGTCGATGCTCAATTTGACGCCGTCCAATTCAAACAAACGTTTGTATTGTTTCATTAACGCGTTCTTGGGCTCAGTCAGGATGCGTTTTAAATCGGCATCAGATAAAGGTTCTAAGTAAGTTAAAACTGGGAAACGTCCAATGAGTTCAGGAATTAATCCAAACGTGCGAACGTCGCTCGGTGAAATGTATTTCAACAAAGAATCTTTTTCAATCGTTTCTTCTGTGTCCGATGAAAATCCAATGGTTTGACGATTCACGCGACTTGCGATTAATTTCTCAATTCCATCAAAGGCTCCCCCACAAATAAATAAAATATTCTTCGTGTCGATTTGAATCATTTTCTGTTCCGGATGTTTTCTTCCACCTTGGGGTGGAACATTTACCGTTGCTCCTTCTAATAATTTCAAAAGTGCTTGTTGGACTCCTTCACCAGACACATCACGTGTAATGGATGGATTGTCGTTTTTACGAGCAATTTTATCAATCTCATCGATAAATACAATTCCCATTTGAGCGCTTTCTACATTGTAATCTGCAGCTTGAAGTAGGCGAGAGAGGATGCTTTCCACGTCTTCACCAACATAACCAGCTTCTGTAAGGACGGTTGCATCAGCAATGCAAAATGGAACATTCAATAATTTAGCGATGGATTTGGCCAGTAAAGTTTTACCTGTACCTGTGCGTCCGACTAAAATGACGTTCGATTTCTCGATTTCCACTTCGTCTGCCGTTGCTTTTTGCCCAAGTCGCTTAAAGTGATTGTACACTGCAACCGAAAGAAATTTCTTTGCTTCATTTTGACCAATAACGTATTGATCTAAATGCGCTTTGATTTCATGGGGTTTCATTAGGTTGATTTTTACCAACGCTAATTGTTCTTCCTTGGCTTTTCCTGAAAGTTCTTCTTGTACAATTTTATTCGCTTGTGCGGCACAATTATCACAAATGTGTCCAGATATTCCCGCGATTAAAATTCCAACGGCTGCTCTTTCGGATCCGCAAAAGGAGCAAACAGCATCTTTTTTAGCCATCTTTATTTTGGATTACGAAGCAACACTTCATCCACCATTCCGTATGCTTTCGCTTCTTCGGATGTCATCCAATAATCACGATCAGAGTCAGCCCAAACTTTCTCATAATCTTGCTTGGAATGACGTGCAATGATGTCGTATAGCTCTTTCTTTAATTTTTGAATTTCTCTTGCCGTGATTTCGATGTCAGATGCTTGTCCTTGTGCTCCACCTAATGGTTGGTGAATCATCACGCGAGAATGCTTCAAGGCACTGCGTTTTCCATCTGCTCCAGCACATAACAATACAGCACCCATAGAAGCTGCCATTCCGGTACAAATCGTGGCTACATCTGGACGAATGTATTGCATGGTGTCGTAGATTCCAAGTCCAGCGTATACAGATCCACCTGGAGAGTTCAAGTAAATTTGAATGTCTTTTTTGGCGTCAACCGATTCGAGAAATAATAACTGTGCATTGATGATGTTAGCCACTTGGTCGTTGATACCAGTTCCTAAGAAAATAATGCGGTCCATCATCAATCGAGAAAATACATCCATTTGTGTCATGTTCAAAGGACGTTCTTCAATGATATATGGCGTTAAAGAGGACTCAATATAGTGATCGACCACCATACTGTTTAATCCAATATGTTTTGTTGCGTATTTGCGGAATTCGTTGCTATCCATTTTGTAAATTTTAGAAAACAAAGTTAAGGAATTTCATCAAGTATGGATGAAATGTTTTATCAAAAAAAAATCCCGATTTCTCGGGATTTTTAATGGAGTATCCATGGAATTATTTCACCAAGTTGGTGAAAGAAGATTCGGTTGCTATTTTTAAGAATTCTCTATCTTTTGCAGCTTTCTCTTTCAAGGAAGGATTTTTTGCAATGGCAATTTTCAAGGAAGCAACAACGGCGTCAACTCCTTCATTGGAGCGTGCGGCGATGATGGCTTTCAAGTATGCCGTCTCAGCTGTCTCAGTTAATCCTGATAAGGTTTTTTTAGCGGCATCATTTTTACCTGCTAAAACTTGAGCCAAAGCTTTGTTGTAACTGTTTTCAGAAAAGTTTCCGTCTGCAGCTGCATATTTACCATCCATGATGTTCAAAACACCTTGGTTGTAATTAGCTGCTGTTTTTTGACTCGCTTCACCTTTTGCATCAAATGCTGTTTTTGCTTGAGCAATTAATTTTTTTGCGTTCACACGATTACCTTCCAAAATAGCACATGCCGCCATATTGTTTTTCGTAATTCCGTTATCTTTAATTGCACTTGCTTTTTCAAAAGAAGATTTCGCTTCTGCTGTCTTGTTTAATTGAAAACGCGCTGCACCTAAGTTTGTGTGTGTGCGGTAATCTGAAGCGAAGTTTGCGACGGCAACACCGTAGATTCTCGCTTTTTCGTTCAAATCAGTTGTTAATTTATTTGCCGTGAATAACAACTCTTCCACTGAAAGTGAATTTGGATTGTTGCTAGCTGCTGCTTTTAATTCATCATCGGTTAAACCAAATTCAGTGTATTTCACGACGATCATTGCACGACGAATTTTAGGGAATACATCTTTCTCTAATTCCGTGTAAGATTTCCCTAAGTTGATCATTTCTTTTTCACGTTGTTCCAAGTCTTTCGTCATTTCCAAAATACGAATGAACAAGTTTTTATCAGCCTCCGTGATGGTTGTAGACAAAGCCAGCTGAGTTTTAAATCCTTCGAAATCTTCACCAAACTTGTTCAATTTGTACATGTTTGTATCTGTGAAAGCCGTCAATTTCGCTTTTTTCATTAAAGCAATAATGGCGGTTCTTGTCGTTTCAGTTCGATCGAAAGAAAGGTTATCATTTTTAGAAACCTCACCATCTGGAGAAGCATATCCGTTGATTTCAATCGCATTGATTTTGATTTTAGGATTTGATTGAGCTGCTTGAATCCAAGCAACCAATGCCGTAATGTCTGCATCTTTCAATTCCGTTGCTCGAACATCCGATTTCCCTTTCTCAAAGTTAAAAGTCGCATCTGTGGATTTCTCGAATTGACGAACTAATGCATCTTCTTCGTAAAGAACCTTGAATGTTTTGTTTACCAACAATGGAGTGATAATCGTTGCATCCGCAATTTTCATTTCAGGCAAAGCATCTTTTTCTTTGGTTTGTTTGTAGATTTTACCGGTAATCACCAAATCAGCAGCTTCCATTTCTGGCATGTAAGGAACCGTTTGTTCAAACGTAGCAGTTCCACCATTTTTGAAGTTGATGGTGGTCCCGTTTTCAGTTACTTTTTCACCATTCACATACCAGGTTCCGATGGCGTAATTTCCTAGTTTCGGTGTGATTTCTGCTTTTGCTTTCTTTTTAATTCCTTTTGCAGGTACATTTACGGTGATGGCGATTTTTACGCTATCTCCATGCATTTCAAGTGGATTAGGATTCACGGAGTAGGTAACATCCTTTACCAAATCACAAGAGGCCAAGAACATTAATCCTGAACCTACATAGAACCAATTGCTTAAACGAAATAATTTCATAACTGGGTTTTTTATTTTTTTTACAAATGTATAAAAGATTTCACTAAAAATAAAATGGACTAACTTGGCGATAGAAGGGGCCAAAATGCATGATTGGATTTAACCAGTTCGCGCAGGGGAACAAGTACGAAGGAGCGCTCTTGAAACCGGGGATGCGGAATTGTTAAATCATGGGTTTGAATGATTCGGTCTTCATAGAAAATGATATCCAAATCGATAATTCGGTCCTCATACCCATCCTTCGATTTATTGCGACCCATCTCAAACTCAATGTTTTTCAGTCGTACTAAAAGCTGAAAGGGATCGAGTGCCGTTCTACAGAGAAGACAAGCATTTGAAAAGGTGTTTTTGCTTTCGAATCCTACTGCTTCGGATGAAATGAAAGAAGATACTTCTTCAATTTTTCCAATGAAAGCTCCGATTTTCTGAATGGCCGTCTGAAGATTTTTTTCTGTGTCACCTAGGTTCGAGCCAAGAGCAATTGCCGTGAGGAATGTTATTTCTGCCATTCAAAATGATGTACAAGCTCCAACAAATCTTGTTTTAAATATTCGAGAGAAGGACGCAGTGAGTCATAGTTTGGACGACAATTCAACAACACCTCTGCACGAACAAAATGAGTACTTGAATCCGTTAAGTAGAATTGAAAGTTTGTCGCAACATTCCCCTTTAACTCGAAAAATGTCCCATAGACTTTTTTCTTTGGTTGAACGATTTGCTCAAAGTTGATTTTATCTGCCTTAATCTTATGTTCATCTACTTTGTCATTGGCAAAGTTGATGATTTCTGCTAAGGAATCTTTACTGGGTAATCTCAAGTAATACATGAACAGTTTGCCGTTCAAAGGACCTAAGTCAATTTCTTGCACACAATAGTTTGATTGGGGATTTTCAGCCGCACTAGGAAAGTATAAATTGGATAATTTCATGGAAAACGGACAATCACCTTTGAACATGCGGTAACTATGCTCAGGTAAATTCATGCGCAAATAGGTGGAAGGTTTGGGAACCGGCGTTTCCTCACTGCACGCAAAAACGAATACACTTAACAACCCTATGGCTAAAAGTCGAAATGGTCTCATGGCAATTTAATTTTTATCGTTTTCATGCGCTTTTTGTCGGAAGATTCCACAATAAACTTGACCTGCTCAATTACAATGTATTCGTTGTTCTTTAAGATGCGTCCCGCATGTTCGAGCACAAGTCCGCCAATGGTTTCTGCTTCTCCTTTTACTGCTTCGAACGTACTTTCATAGGGCTCTCCAATCACTTTGTAAAAGTCGTTCAACGATGTTCGACCTTCAAATATAATCGTATGATCGTCCAATTTGGTGTAAGCAATCTCGTGGTCGTCAAACTCATCGGTAATGTCTCCAACAATTTCCTCTAAAATATCTTCAAGCGTGACAATCCCACTTGCTCCACCGTATTCATCTACCACCACAGCCATGTGCATGCGCATGCTTCTGAATTCTTGTAAGAGATCATTGATTTTTTTATTCTCAGGGATGAAATAGGGTTTTCGAATAATGGATTTCCATTCGAAGGTATCTACTTCATTCAAATGCGGCAATAAATCTTTGATATACAAGATACCAACGATGTTGTCCGGCGTTTCATTGAAAATAGGCATGCGGGAGTATCCGGCTTCCAACACAGTTTGCATCACTTCTTGAAAACTGGAATCTGCATCAATGGCCTCTACCTCAATCCTTGGAGTCATGATTTGACATGCTTCTGTCTTTCCGAATTTCACAATACCTTCCAAGATTTTGTGGTCTTCCTCCGAGCTAGAGTCTTCTTTGGTCAGTGCCAACGCTTGCTCTAACTCATCTTGATTGACTTTGATGGAAGATTTTGTTCGTTTTTGAATGAAATTCGTTCCGCGAACCAAAGCGGTTTTTAACCAAGAAAGCGGTGGAACAGAACCCAAAAAGTATAGTGGGTAGGACATCCATCGAACGACACTCATGGTATTTCTAGCTGCAAAAATCTTTGGGACAACTTCTCCAATTAAGAGAATTAAAAAAGTAATACCTACGACTTCGAGAAGAAAGCGTTTTAATTCAGATCCTTCGGAAACGGGATAGACATCGTTTAAAATGAAAGTGGACAATATAACAATTCCAACATTCACGAAATTATTCGTGATCAGAATGGTTGCCAACAACTCTTTTGGTTTGGAAAGTAAGCCAAGTATTAATTTTGAGCGCGAACTATTTTCTTTTTTTAAGTCTTCGTTATCCGCTGGCCTTAAAGAGAAAAAGGCACTTTCCGATCCGGACATCAGTGCTGAAATCATTAATAATACCGCAATGCAAACGATGTAAACAACTGTAGTTGAATCAAATCCACTTTGGACTATTTTGCTTGCAATGCGTAAACTGGGAGGCTCAATTAGACTCATGATTAAAAAGGTAAAGAATCTTCAATGTTGTTATCTAAACCGCTCATTGGTGAAGGATTAGCGGGTTTTCCTTCAGGTGAATAAGAAGAATTCGTTCGTTCACTTGGCTCATTTCTAGATAGAATCGTTAAATCGTCACCCACAACTTCTGTCGCATAACGCACATTGCCTTCTTTGTCTTGCCAAGAACGTTTTTTTAATTTTCCTTCAATGTAAACTTTGGTTCCTTTGCGGACATACTTTTCAGCGATTTCAGCAAGTCCTCGCCATAAAACGATGTCGTGCCAATCAGTGATTTCTTTCCGTTCACCACTTTGTTTATCATTGTAAATTTCGGATGTCGCTAACGGAAAGGAAGCCACAACAGCACCATTTTCTAGGCGTCTAACCTCGGGGTCTTTCCCTAGGTTTCCGATCAGAATCACTTTGTTGACACTTCCATTCATAACGTAAATCTAAAGATTATCGAATCAATAATACTTATTTTTTTCGAAACGAACGTTTTTTTGATGGTTTAGCGGCCTCACTTTTTGAAATTTCAAGACATTCTTCTAAACTTAAGTTTTCTGCAACCGTTTCCTTGGGTAATTTAAAATTATCCTTACCGATTTTCAAGTAAGCACCATAGCGGCCATTCAAGAGTTGCACATCTGGGCGTTCATCAAATGATTTAATTAATCGATTTGCTTCCACTTGTAATTTTTCCAAGTAAATTTCCAATGCACGTTCATAACTGATGGTCATCGGATCTTCACCTTTCGGAATAGACGCAAAGATTTTTCCTACTTGAACATAAGGTCCAAATCGTCCGTTGTTGACCTTCATGTCTTGTTC
>JAHEMQ010000018.1:10315-37785 GCA_024643555.1 Crocinitomicaceae bacterium
GGACGACCAATTCCTAATTCTTCTAATTTTTTCACCAAAGAAGCTTCAACATATCTCGATGGTGGTCGTGTAAAGCGTTCAACAGCAGTACAAATATTCATGTTCAAAGGTTCGTTCACGCTAACTTTTGGCAGTAATCCTTCTGCTTCTTCGTCTTGTTCGTCATCTAAACTTGATTCCATGTATACTTTCAAGAATCCGTCAAATACAATCACTTCTCCTTTTGCTGTAAAGTAATCGCTTGTTGTCAGTCCGCCAATTTTCACAGTGGTACGTTCCAATTTCGCATGCGCCATTTGACTCGCAATGGATCTCTTCCAAATCAATTCATACAAACGTGTTTCATCGCGTTCTGCTGAGATGCTTGTTTTCCCGAAGTCTGTCGGACGAATTGCCTCATGGGCTTCTTGCGCTCCTGAACTTTTGGTGGTGTATTTGGTTGGTTTTGAATAGTGATCTCCATAAAACGATTCAATGGCTGCTTTTGCACCGTTGATTGCAGTTTCAGACAGGTTAACGGAGTCCGTTCTCATGTATGTGATGTGTCCGGATTCATACAAGCGTTGCGCAACACTCATCGTTTTTGTCACTGAAAACCCAAGTTTTAAACTGGCTTCTTGTTGCAAGGTTGATGTCGTGAAGGGTGCTGATGGCGTTTTTGTACTCGGTTTTTGTTGAACATCTTCCACAAAAAAGGATGCTTGTTTACATCCTTCTAAAAAGGACTGCGCCTCTTTTTCTGTATCAAGGTGGCGGTTTAATTCTGCTTTTAATATGCCATTTTGTGCACCGAAATTGGCATTCACACGGAAGAACGGACTAACATGAAAGGCACCAATTTCGCGTTCTCTTTCTACAATTAAACGAACGGCTACGGATTGCACGCGTCCGGCAGATAAACTTGGACGAACCTTTTTCCACAATACAGGAGAAAGCTCGAATCCAACGATGCGGTCTAATACTCGTCTTGCTTGCTGCGCGTCAACGAGTTCTTTGTTGATTTTGCGTGGATTTTCGATGGCTTTTAATACGGCCGTTTTAGTGATTTCATTAAAGGTTATGCGGTGCGTATCTTTTTTAGCAAGGTCTAAAGTTTCAAATAAATGCCAAGAAATAGCCTCTCCTTCGCGGTCCTCATCGGTCGCTAGCCAGACAACTTCAGCTGCCTTTGCTAGTTTCTTTAACTCGGAGACAACTTGTTTTTTGTCCGCACTTACCTCGTATAATGGATTAAAATGATTGTCGATTTCAATTGCTAATCCTTTCTTAGTGAGGTCTCTTACGTGACCAAAACTTGACTTTACAATGAAGTCTTTTCCAAGATAAGATTCAATGGTCTTTGCTTTCGCAGGGGACTCAACAATTACCAGATTTTTAGCCATAAAGAGAATTTTGGTGACAAATGTATATGGAAAACACCGCAAATCGCAACTTGTTCACGGCAAATTTTTCATTCACTTTTCCTTTAACCTATGGTTAAGAAAAAAAATCATGAAAAAAAAATTACTGTATGAATTTAGTATGTCAATTTGTCATGCCGTTTTATTTGTCGTAATTTTGTGGCCCAATGAATGAAGAAAAAATGGAATTTGAAAATAAAGTAATGGACGAATCAATTCAAGGAACAGCTATTGAATTGTCAAATCAAAGTGGAGATGGAAAGAAAAAACTGTACTTGGAAAGCTACGGTTGTCAAATGAATTTTTCAGATAGTGAAGTCGTTGCGTCTATTTTAGCTCAAGATGGTTTTGAGACAACACGAAACATGGATGAAGCGGATGTGATTCTTTTAAACACCTGTTCCATTCGTGAAAATGCGGAACAACGTGTTCGCAATCGCTTGACTGAATTTAAAATCAAAAAAGAAAATAATCCGGAGTTGGTCGTTGGAATCCTTGGTTGTATGGCTGAACGATTAAAGAAAAACTTGTTGGAGGAAGAAAAATTGGTGGACCTAGTGGCAGGACCCGATGCCTACCGCGATTTACCAAACTTGATTGAAGAGGTTGGCACCGGACAAAAAGCGGTAAATGTCTTGTTGTCGAGAGATGAAACGTATGCAGACATTTCACCTGTTCGTTTAGATCAAGGCGGAATAGCCGCTTTTGTAACCATCATGCGCGGCTGTGACAACATGTGCTCATTCTGCGTCGTTCCGTTTACACGTGGACGCGAACGTTCTCGCGATCCACATACCATTGTAAAAGAATGTGAAGATTTATTTGCACGCGGTTACCGCGAGGTCACCTTGCTAGGACAAAACGTTGATTCCTATCGTTGGAATTTGAGTTCAAAAGGTGAAGTGAAAAATCCAGAGGAGGCGACAACGAATTTTGCGCAATTGATGGAAATGGTTGCTTTGGTTTCACCTGATTTGCGCGTTAGATTCAGTACGTCTCATCCGAAAGATATGACAGACGATGTCCTCGAAGTCATGGCGAAATACGAGAATATTTGTCCATACATTCATTTACCTGTACAATCTGGAAACACGGATGTGCTTTACCGCATGAACCGTGGATATTCTCGTGAATGGTATTTAGAACGCATTGCAGCAATTCATCGCATCGTTCCGAATTGTGCCATTTCAACGGATGTGATTACAGGATTTTGTGGCGAAACAGAAGAAGAACACGCGGAAACATTGTCCTTGATGGACCTTGTTGAATATGATTTCGCATACATGTTTAAATATTCAGAACGCCCCAAAACGTTGGCAGAAAGAAGATTCGATGACGACGTACCAGAAGAGGTGAAAGGACGTAGGTTAAATGAAATCATTGAAAAACAATTGGCACACTCTTTGAAATCGAACCAAAAGCAAATTGGTACAATTCAAAAAGTATTAATTGAAGGACCATCAAAGCGTTCAGACGAACATTTGTGTGGAAGAACTGGGAGAAATTCCATGGTTGTTTTCCCGAAAGGAACGTATCAAAAAGCACAATATGTGATGGTACGTATCGATGAATGTACATCAGCGACCTTGATGGGTGAAGTAGTGTCTGTGTGTTAAAAAGAACAAAATGAACATTCAACAAGTCAAACAACGATTTGGAATCATAGGAAACTCGCCTGTATTGAATCGCGCCTTGGAAGTCGCTATGCAGGTAGCCCCAACGGATATTTCTGTACTTGTTACTGGTGAAAGTGGAACAGGGAAAGAAATAATCCCACAAGTCATTCATCAATTAAGTGCAAGAAAGCACGGAGAATACATTGCCGTAAACTGTGGAGCTATTCCGGAGGGAACGATTGACTCTGAGCTCTTTGGACATGAAAAAGGATCCTTCACTGGAGCAAGTGGAAGTCGACAAGGATATTTTGAGGTGGCGAATGGAGGAACCATCTTTTTAGATGAGGTTGCTGAATTGCCCATGCAAACCCAAGTGAGATTATTGCGCGTTTTGGAAACAGGAGAATTTATCCGTGTTGGATCCTCCAAAGTCATCAAAACAAATGTTCGTGTGGTGGCAGCAACAAACGAAAACATGCAACAGGCTATTCACTCGGGAAAGTTCCGAGAAGACCTATTTTACCGCTTGAGTACTGTCCCGATTCAACTTCCTGCATTGAGAAATCGTCAAGAGGATGTGCATTTGTTGTTCCGTAAATTCGCGAATGATTTTGCCGAAAAATACCGCATGCCAGCAATCAAACTCACGGATGATGCCGTTCAGTTATTGCAAAATTATCCTTGGCCAGGGAACATTCGCCAATTGAAAAATTTGGTGGAGCAGCTATCGGTAATTGAAACTTCCCGCGATATCGACGAGCTCATACTTGCATCTTACCTGCAACCTATTACGGAGAAATCTAATTTTTTGGTAAAAAATGAGCAAAGTCAAGAGTCTATTTCGGAACGCGAATTAATGTACAAGTTTCTATTTGACATGAAAAAAGACTTGACGGAACTAAAAAAATTGGTTTTGGAAGTCGTCAATAATGGTGTAGCAATGCCGTTGAACAATGATCAAACTGCGGTGATCAACCGCATTTACCAAGATGTATACGATGAAATTCCCGCGGTACCCCGTATGTTACCTCCTGCCACAGCATCGGATCATCATACGGCTTATCCCGTTCATCCCGAATCGTATGAAATGCACGAAGAAATTGAAGAATCCTTATCTTTGGAAGATCGTGAAAAGGAATTGATTCAAAAAGCCTTGGAGAAACACAGGGGTAAACGAAAATACGCAGCTCTGGAATTAGGTATTTCCGAACGAACCTTATACCGAAAAATTAAAGAATATCAACTTGGTGAATAAATGAGAAACCTACTATTTGGTTTATTGGTTTTACTAGTAAGTGCTTGCTGGCCAAGTAGCTTTTCCTTTAAAGACAAAGGGGGCATGCCGGAAGAATGGAAAACTTTCACGCTGAAAACGCTGGAAATTGACGCAGCGACTTGTCCGATGAATTTTGCAGCCATGTTGTCAGAGAAAATGAAGGACGGTGTTCAAAACAATACACCACTTTTATTGAATACTTCTTTTGGTAACGGCGAAGTGAATATGGATGGTAAAATTACGCAATACACCGTGCAGCCATTGGCGATTCAAGGAAATGATAAAGCTTCTCAAAACCGTCTAACCATGACGGTTCAAATGAATATTTCCATTAAAAAACCGAAGGAAGAACAATGGACACTCACAAGCACGCGCTTTGCAGATTTTAATGCAGGAACAAATTTATCAGAGGTGGAAAATAAGTTGTTTGAGGACATTTCAGCTCAAATCGTTCAGGACTTGATCAACAAACTTTTAAGTAATTGGTAATGTTGAATCGCGACTCCATCCACCTTCAAATGAAGGATTTGACGACTTGCTCAACTCAGCATCTGACAGAGTTGAAAGAGTTAATGGAATTGTATCCCTATGCTTCCAGTTTGGTAACGCTGTATTTGAAGTCCTTGGCAAATGATCAAGATTTACGGCTTAATTCTCAATTAGAAAAGTACGCATACCAAATTCCGAATCGTGCTTTGTTGTATGGTTTTTTAACAGAGAAGCCAATCGAAAAACACAAAGAGGAAGAGCAACTGAACCTTTTACCAGAAGAGAAAATAGGCGATCAGCGGACTGAGGAGTTTGTTCCAATGGATGATGTTGAGATGGAAATTCATGAGGAGCCAATCTTGAATAAAGACGACGTTTTGCACCTATTGCCAGAAATGGAAGAAGGTGAAGAAGAAGCTCCGTTGAACATACCACATCACGTTGATACCAATTCAGAAGTAGAAGAGTTGATACAGTCTGCCGTTATTGGATCTTCATATTTGCAGATGGCATATCCTGAATCCCAAGAAGAAATAGAGGAGGAAGATTTGTCTATTTATGCTCAAGATGCAGAAAATAGTTTGGACGAACCAACTTCATCAATGGGCGCTGTTTCCAATGAACCAAAATCCTTTACAGATTGGTTGAAGATGGGCGAAATTCTTGATGGAAAGCACGAGGAGGAAATCGAAGAGGATAAAAAACCAAGTTTCTATCAGTTTGAAAAACCGAAGAAGGAATTCTATTCCCCGTTAAAAAAAGCAAAGGAAAGTGTCAGCGAAAATGCAATGCCAGTCAGTGAAACCCTTGCTCAAATATTTGCTTTACAAGGAAATATTAACAAGGCAATTCAAGTTTATGAGCAATTAAGTTTGTCTTTTCCGGAAAAAAAGAGTTTCTTTGCAAGCCAAATTAGAAATTTAAAGAGAAAACTTAATTCTTAATCATGGATTTATTATTGTCTATACTTATCATTGCAGCAAGTATCTTGTTGATTTTAGTTGTTTACGTTCAAAATCCCAAAGGTGGGGGCTTGAGCTCTGATTTCGGTTCTCCGTCTCAATTAGGTGGTGTTCAAAAAACGAACGAATTAATCGATAAAATGACGTGGGGTCTAGCAGCAACCATTGTTTTAGTGAGCTTGGTAATGACCATCCGTCAACCAAAAGCAGCAAAACCAGTAGCTCCACAACAAACGACTCAGCAAGGTCAAGGACAAGCACCAGCACAAGGAAATAAATAATCTTGTATAAATAGTTTTTCAAAATGTCAGTATGTCACGCATGCTGACATTTTTTTTGTCCTAAAGCGAAAAATTGTCCGCTTTATTGTAGTGGCATAATATTGGTAAAATCCAAAACAAATTAAACTAAAAATAATGTCAGTAAATTTCAAACCTTTGGCAGACAGAGTTCTGGTAGAACCTGCGCCAGCAGAGCAAAAAACAGCGAGTGGAATCATTATTCCAGACACGGCAAAAGAAAAACCATTGCGCGGAATTGTTGTAGCAGCTGGATCCGGAAAAAAAGATGAGCCAATGTCCGTAAAAGTTGGCGATTCTATTTTGTATGGACAGTATGCTGGGACAGAAATCAAGATCGATGGGGAGAATTTTCTCATTATGAGAGAGTCTGATATTTATGGTATTTTTTAATTCATCAAACTAAAGAAAAATGGCAAAGGATATTTTTTTCAACGTAGAAGCACGTGAGAAATTAAAAAAAGGAGTAGATGCATTAGCAGATGCAGTGAAGGTGACGTTAGGTCCAAAAGGACGTAATGTAGTCATTGGTAAAAAATTCGGAGCGCCGCACATCACCAAAGACGGTGTAACGGTTGCAAAAGAAATCGAGTTGAAAGATCCGATTGAAAACATGGGAGCACAAATGGTGAAAGAAGTGGCTTCCAAAACCGCTGATATCGCTGGGGATGGTACAACTACCGCAACAGTTTTGGCACAGGCAATCGTGGGCGCTGGATTGAAAAATGTTGCCGCTGGTGCAAATCCAATGGACTTAAAACGTGGAATCGATAAAGCAGTCACGGAAGTGGTGAAAAACTTGAAGAAAATCTCCAAAGAAGTAGGTTCTGACAACAGTAAAATCCAACAAATTGCTACGATTTCTGCAAACAACGACGAAACCATTGGTAAATTGATCGCTGAAGCCATGAAAGTGGTTGGAAACGACGGAGTCATCACAGTAGAAGAGGCGAAAGGAACAGAAACGGAAGTGAAAACGGTAGAAGGAATGCAATTCGATCGTGGATACTTATCTCCTTACTTCGTGACAAACGCAGAGAAAATGGTGACGGAAATGGAAAACCCATTGATCCTTATCAGTGAAAAGAAAATTTCGAGCATGAAAGAATTGCTTCCAATTTTGGAACCTGTCGTTCAAGCTGGAAAAGGATTGTTGATCATCGCTGAAGATGTGGATGGTGAAGCATTAGGAACTTTGGTTGTCAATCGTTTGCGTGGATCCTTGAAAGTAGCTGCTGTAAAAGCACCTGGATTCGGTGACCGTCGCAAAGCTATGTTGGAAGATATCGCCATCCTAACAGGTGGACAAGTTATCTCTGAAGAACGCGGAATGACCTTGGAAAATGTAACCATGGACATGTTAGGGTCTGCAGCGAAAATTGAAATCGACAAAGACAATACAACCATCATCAATGGAAAAGGAACAAAAGCTGACATCAAAGCACGTGTTGGACAAATTCGTTCTCAAATTGAATCGACAACTTCAGACTATGACCGCGAGAAATTGCAAGAGCGTTTAGCGAAGTTAGCTGGTGGAGTGGCGGTGCTTTATGTTGGTGCACCGACAGAAGTTGAGATGAAAGAGAAGAAAGACCGTGTGGACGATGCTTTGGCAGCTACACGTGCGGCAGTGGAAGAAGGAATCGTTCCTGGTGGAGGTGTTGCTTTGATTCGTGCGATTGAGACTTTGGATAAATTAAAAGGAGCAAACGAGGACGAAACAACAGGTATTGTGATTGTCAAACGTGCGGCAGAAGAGCCATTGCGTCAAATCATCGCCAATGCAGGTGGAGAAGGAGCTATTATCGTTCAAAAAGTACGCGAAGGCAAAGATGATTTCGGATACAATGCACGCACGGAGAAGTTCGAAGCGTTGTACAAAGCTGGAGTGATCGATCCAACGAAGGTAACACGTATCGCCGTTGAAAACGCCGCGTCCATTGCTGCGATGTTGTTGACAACTGAATGTGTGATCGCTGATCAACCGGAAGAAGCTAATCCAGCTGCTGCAATGGCAGGCATGGGTGGTGGAATGCCCGGAATGATGTAGTATTTACAAGAGCCTTCGGGCTCTTTTCCGTTTCTTTCTTCCCGATTTATTCGGATAGCTTGAAGCGACTATATATGGCCACTCGAAAGAGTGGCTTTTTTGTTGGTTGAAATCGAGGATTGCTTACCTTTATCCCTCAATCTTGCTTATGTGTTACGCGAATTCTTCTACATCGGTCAACATTGATTTGGCCAAACGGTATAAAAAACTGGTTCTGGAATTGATTCCTGAAACTCCCATTTTTTATGCCTCTGGATTTTCTCATCCAACGTGGCGCATTGTGACGAACGCCGAAGCGATTATCCCCATGAAATGGGGCTTGATTCCACATTGGTTTAAAGAAAGCAACACGAACGAAATCAGTAACAAAACATTAAACGCTCGGGTGGAAACCATACAAGAAAGAAGCTCTTTCAAACATCTATGGAACCGTCAGCATTGTTTGGTGCCATCCTCAGGATTTTTTGAATGGCAAAAACAAGGCGCAAACCGTGAACCGTATTTAGTCAAGGTCAAAAATACTGATCTTTTTTCCATCGCAGGTTTATTTGATTCTTGGGTCAATCCCTTGACAAAACAATTGGAACAAACCTTCACCATCGTTACGTGTGAAGCGAATGAATTGATGTCTGAAATACACAACGTCAAAAAACGCATGCCTTTGATTTTAAGTGAAGAACAAGAAATGGACTGGCTAAGTGGAGCCGTAAATTGGGACCTGTCTCAACGCTTTCCTTCGGAGCGCATGGAAGCCATTCCAATCGAAAAACGCATCATCTTGTCCAAAGACCCAAATGTTCCCGAAATAGGCAAGGAATTTATTCCTTTGAGCAAGCGCCAAACGAATCTATTTGATTAATTTTGGCACTACATTTGATTTCAGTCCGACGTGAAAAAAATTATATTTCTTTTTGTTTTGTTTAGCTCCTTGGTTTCATGTATCGAAATCTCAGACGATTTAACAATGCATAACGACGGTTCTGGCACCTTGCGTTACAAAGTCAACTTATCCGCAAGCAAAGTAAAAGTCAATTCCATACTAGCCTTAGATAGCCTCGACGGAAAAAAAGTGCCGAGTATTCAAGAAATTAGTTCGAAAATTGGAGAGTTTGCTAAAATACTGGACGCACAACCTGGTATATCAAATGTTCTAATTGAAGAGAATTACACGGATTTCATTTTGAAATTTTCATGTGATTTTTCGAGTATCATGTCCTTGCAAGCTGGACTCGCTAACGCGATTGAAGCTGTATCAAAAGATAAACTTGGTCCGGAAGCCGATGAAATATGGATTACTTGGGACGGAAACAAATTAAAACGATCAATCCCAGCTTTTGCTCGTGCTAAAGTGAAGGCCTATAAATCCAATGACCTCGAATTACTAAAAGAAGGAACTTACACCTCCATTACCCGCTTTGATCGTCCAATTGAAAAGTTTGATAATACCTTAGGGACCTTGAGTAAAAGTAAGACTGCAGTCATGGTCAAATCAAGTGCATTTAACATTAAAGAAAACCAAGATTTACTCGAAAACACAATCTATTTGATCTCGACGAAAAACTAACGAGATAATGATTAAATTCGCTTCATATTTCATTTGAAAATTGCCTGTGAAAAAAGCACTCATTTACTTCGGATCCATACTAACAAGTACCATGTTGTTTGGACAAAAATCCGAGTTGTTTATTCCCAAAGACGCGGTAACCGTATTTAGCATCAATAACATCAGTTTATTGCAAAAAATCTCGATGGATGACCTCGTGAATTATGAATTCATGGAAGAAGTTCATCAGGAACTATTTGATGGGTCAACTTCAGGTAAAACTTTGAAAGATGCAGGGATTGACTTCGACCAGCGCTTGAATTTATTCTATGGTAAAACAAATCAAAACGAACTTTCTGGTTTTACCTTTGGAGTAAAAAACAAAGCGCAATTGTTCGATGTATTTGATGATTTTCAAAAATTGGATGTCGCTTTTCCAGGGGTGGAATTGTATGGAACCTTCTTCAATAATTTAATTATTAAGGAAAATACAGCGATTCTCGTCCGCATTGAACCAACGATGGAATACATTGATCAGATGACGGATTCCATTTGGTATGCGCGTGGTAATGAAATGCCTTACGAATTGTTTGATGTTTACCAAGATGAAGAGGAAGAAATCCTGAACGAGGAGGAATTTGTACAGGAAGAACCTGCTGAACAGATTTCTTTTCCAGAAGCAACTGAAGATCCAAACGTAAAGAATTACTACGAATTGCGCGACAGTGTTCAAACCATTTTGCAAGAGCGTGAATTGGAGCGGTTGATGAAGGAATTGTTTGTTGAACATGTGAATTTGTATGCTACAGATGTGCGATTTGAAGGACAAATGTCGCACGATGCCATCGGTACGTTCTATTTGGATAATTCCAGAAATTTTGAAAAATCGCAAGGACTATGGTACTTTCAAACAGTTCTGCCGTCCTTGTACAAAGACATTCAAGAATTATACACTGGAAATGTTATTCTTGGTGACTTGATTTTAAAGGACAACCTTGTTGAATTTCAAGTAGAGGCACATTACGGAAAAGAATTAGGGTCCATTTACAAAGAGATGAACGACTCTAAATTTGACAAGAATGTCTTGAAGTATATTCCGGAAACAAGTACGGGATATTTCACCTATAACGTGAATTTACGTCAAGCATATGAGCAAGCATACAAGGTTATTATGCCGATTTTGTCCGACGAGAAAAATGCTCAAATTTCAATGAATGTCCTGACTATTGAATTGTTGAACGAGTTTGTGAACAAAGATGCGCTTTTTGGCACCTATAAAGGAAGCATGTTCGGTACGTTCAATGGCATTAAAAAAATCAAAACTAAAAAAATTGAGTTCTACTACGACGAAGAAACCTTTGAATATGGAGAGCGCGAAGCGGAAGCAGAGGAGGACATGCCGATTTTCACGATGGGCTTTTCCATCGATCGTTCCGACATCCCGGAAAAAGTGATGAAACACATGGGAAGATTAACCTCCAAGTTTAAAAACATGGGCAGCTATTGGAAGTTTGAAAATGCCATCTTGGATTCAGCTCCCCTGTATTTCATCAACAGAAATGGACTATTCATTATCACAAATGATGAGGATTTGGCAGTGAATCATGCGGATGGCTACGGAGCAGATGCGTTAACGCGCAAGGAGAAACAAGCGGCTAAGAAAAGTGGATTTATGTACGCACACATTGACATTGCAGAAACATTAAATCGTTTTCCATCGGGTGTCTTGAATCCACGTCAGGAAGAAATTGTACAATCCTTAAAAGGAAAATCTGGTCAGTTCGATTTGACTTCGAATAAAACGACCAGCGAGATGACCAAATTCAAATTACAATATTCGTTCGAAGGAAACGAAGCAACAGGTAAACACTTGTTGGATTTGATTAATTCAATTTATGTGGTAACAACGTTTAATCCATAAGTTGTGTTTCGTAAAATAAGTACCTTTTTACTTCTTGCCGGAGGACTTGGCCTGGTTCTTTTTTTGAAAAACATTCTTTTTCAAAAACCTACACCTCCTCGTTTAATTGATCGCTTGCCAACAGCTGATTTCATAGCTACTGCAAATATTTTGGAATTGGCGAAAGAAACAAATGGCATGTTGCAATACAATAAAATTGCGGTACGGGATTTCACTACGTATGAGTTTTTACTGGGACAAGGTAAAATGTATGGACTCGATTTACAACAAAACATCTACTTGTTTGGTAATGAGAATGGGAATTGGGGAGCAATGGCTCACTTAACGGATAGTTCGAAAATCATGGGTGGAATCGAGCGATTAAAGAAGTTTGTCGATATTTCGGACTCACTTTTCAATGACCATAAATACTATTATAACTTAGAGGACAAGTCCTATTTGCATTATGGCGATGGATATGTTTTCTTTTACAAAGGAAATGATTTCAAAACAGTACTTGAGCAAGTCATCAGTGCTCGTCATCTTGGTGTGCATGAAGATTGGAAACGATTCTTGGCGCAAAAGCAATTCAAGAATGAGCACCTAGTGATTTATTCCAATTGGGCCAAGTTAAAATCATTGGGAATTGAAACGGCGATGTTTGCTCACGATAGTGATTCTTCCAGTTTCAAATTAAAAAGTTACCTTAAGAAAACCAAGCCGCTATATTTTAAACGCAAAGAAAATGCGTTGAGCTATGTATCATCTTTGGGAACACAACGAATGGTTGATGTGCACTTGGATCTCGAAGAATTCAAGAAAAACAAAGAGGATTCGATGTTCGTTCAATTCTCTAAAATTGGAAAGCGTTTTGGATTCCCCTTTGCAGAATTCATTCAAGCTTGGACGGGCGACCTTTGTTTCATCGAGGGAGGAATGCAAAAAGTGAAAGAACGTTACATTGAAACTGTTTTGGACGAGGATTTTAATGAACAGGAAGTTACCCGTGAAAAGGAAATCTTCATTCCAGCTTATTCAGCGATGATTTCCATGAATGAATATGGGCAACTTTTCTTGAATAAATTGATGAAAAAAGGCATTTTACGAAAAGAGGGTGAGGAATTTCGGTTCTTATTTTCACCCCTATTGAAATTGAAGAAAGAAGGGTCCATTTACCAATTCTATTCGGGTCCATCTGCGCCTAAATTAGTTGAAAGCACAAATAATCATGTCACATGGACACATAAAGGAACGAAGTATTTCTTTAGCATAGATTCATTGACACGACATGAAGTTTTCGGAAGTCTTCACATTCCAGTTCGTCGTATTTTTAGAAGAAATAAATTGATTTAAAATTCGTTTGGATGAGCGAAGTGAAATTCTTCGGCATGCTCCTCTATGTAGCGTAAAATTTCCATGATTTCATCCACTTCATTCGTAGTCACCAATTTGGCGCGGTATTCTTTAAAATGGGCAATTCCTTTGAAGTAATTCGTGTAATGTCGCTTCATTTCGTTCACGCCTAATGTCATACCTTTCCATTGAATACTCATTTCTAAGTGATCTCTGCAGGCTTGGACGCGGTCTTGAATGCTCGGTGTGGCCAAATGCGTTCCCGTTGCCATGAAATGTTTGATCTCATTAAAAACCCAAGGATATCCAATGCTGGCACGCCCGATCATCATGCCATCTACGCCATAGCGATTTTTATATTCCACAGCTTTTTCGGGTGAATCAATGTCACCATTACCGAACACAGGAATGCGCATGCGTGAATTATTTTTCACCTCGCCTATCAAGGTCCAATCAGCTTCTCCTTTGTACATCTGCTTGCGCGTGCGACCGTGAATGGAAATGGCTTCGATCCCAATGTCTTGAAGGCGTTCTGCCGTTTCAACGACATATTTGGTATCATCATCCCAACCTAATCGTGTTTTTACAGTTACCGGTAGACTTGTGGATTTTACAATGGCTTCCGTCATACGAACCATTTTGGGGATGTCTTGTAACAGTCCCGCGCCAGCACCTTTACAGGCTACTTTTTTTACCGGACATCCGTAATTGATGTCTAATAAATCTGGCTGTACTTTGTCGATGATTTCCGCACATTGAATCATGCTTTCGATGTCTGAACCAAAGATTTGAATGCCAATTGGTCGTTCGTATTCAAAAATATCTAGTTTTTGAACGCTTTTTGCTGCGTCGCGAATGAGTCCTTCCGAAGAGATAAACTCCGTGTACATCAAATCAGCACCATGTTTTTTACACAAAGCACGAAAGGGAGGATCACTAACGTCTTCCATGGGTGCTAGTAGAAGTGGGAAATCCCCTAATTCAATATCGCGAATTTTTACCATTATTTCTCGAAGAATGCTGGACGTTGTGTTTCCAATACTTTTAAGTAGTTTTTCAATTCTTGCTCATTCGATGACTTCAAAATCATGAGCATGTGATCAGATTCCACCACAATGTAATCGTTTAAGCCATCCAATAATACCAATTTATCCTTGGGCACATTGACCAAGCAATTACTGGAATCAAAGGCAAATACGTTGTCTCCTATAATCGAATTTTCGGCGTTGTCTTTGGGCAAATGTTCCGTTAGACTACCCCAGGTACCTAGGTCGCTCCAATCGAAATCCGAAAGCACAACAGAAACATTTTTGGCATGTTCCATCACGGCAAAATCGATGGAAATATCTTCGCATTGTTGGAAGGCATTGTAAAGGAAATCTGTTTCTTTTGTTGTGCCATAAGCACTTGTGTCTGACATAAAAATGCCATGCAGGGTTGGTTGAAACGAATGAAGTGCCTCTAAAATCACATCTGCTCTCCAAATAAAAATCCCTGCGTTCCAATAGAAATTCTTAGCATTTACAAATTCCTGTGCTGTTTCAAGATTCGGTTTTTCTCGGAATTGAATGACTTCAGTAGCTTCCCCTTTTTGGACTCCGCTATTTAAATCAAATTCAATGTACCCGTATCCGGTATCCGGACGACTCGGTTCAATCCCCAAGGTGACCAATTGTTTTTTTTCATTGGCAACATCAATAGCGGTTGAAATGATTTCTTGAAAACGAGCTTCATTGACAATGAGGTGATCTGAAGGCGAAATGATCAAGGTTGCTTGTGGATTGCTTGCGTGAATTTTCGCTGCAGCATAAGCGATGCATGGCGCGGTATTTTTGCGCATGGGTTCGCACAAAATTTGCTCAAAACTCAATTCAGGAAGTTGTTCTTTTACCAATTCACGGTACGAGGTATTGGTAAGGATGAAAATGTGTTCAGTTGGAACAGATTTTTGCATGCGCTCAAATGTGAGTCTCAAAAGGGACTTTCCAATGCCAAGAACGTCTAAAAATTGTTTTGGTTTTTGCGGGGTGGACATCGGCCAAAAACGACTTCCAACGCCGCCTGCCATGATTAATCCGTAGTTATTATTGCTCATATTTTTCGATGATTTCAACGGTTGCTAACGCATGAACCAAATACGGTTTCCCCGTTTTTAATTCAGTACAAAGATAACGACTTCTACGCAGTAAGCCTTTCTCAAAAGTTTTTCCGTTTAAATGAAAGGTGCTTTTGTGTGGAATTTCCTCTAAGGTAGTGCCTTGCTTCAGGTCAAATTGTTTCAAGGTCCGGCTAAGTTGTAGGTCTGTGCAAGACGATGCTTTCGTATTTGCAACGTTTTTCCAAAGTGCTTTTTCAACATCTATCGGAAGTTGTTTACTGAGAAGAATCGGCTCCATTAAACGACGGTACGCTTGTTTCCACTCGTTTCCATGTGCTTGTATGCGCATGCCATAATCACGAAAGGCTTCTAAGTGTGCTAACTCATGAATCGCCGTGACCAGAAAAGAATAGGGATTTAAATCACCATTCACGGTAATAGTCGGTTTTTCTTGTCCTTGTTTTACACGAAAATCACCCAATTTGGTGCTGCGTCCAGGAACAATTTTAAACGTCACTTTCGCTGCTAGAATTAAATCCGTCAGATATTCCGTGTATGCTTCAGGGGCAAAACGGTTCAAGGTTTTTATAAATTGTTCTCGCTTGGAAATAGTCACGAACAAAGTTAAAAACAAAATCAAACAAATATCTCCCTTCAACCACTTCGAAAATATCCGTAACTTAGCCTCGTGAATTGGTTAGCAAACATAGGAAAATACACGCTCATGTTGACAATGGTCTTTACAAGGCCTAAAAAGTGGAAAATATTCTTTTCACGTTTAATCAATGAGTTGGACAATATTGGCATCAGTTCCCTGCCAATTGTTGGATTGATGTCCACTTTTATTGGAGGTGTGATCGCCCTTCAAACGGCATCAAACATGTCGAATCCCCTTTTGCCAAAATACACCGTCGGATACATTACACAATCGAGTACCATACTCGAATTTTCACCAACAATTATCTCCTTGATTCTTGCCGGTAAGGTCGGGTCAAATGTTGCATCGGAAATCGGTACAATGCGCGTGACCGAACAAATTGACGCCTTGGAAATCATGGGAGTGAATTCTTTAAATCACCTTGTTTTACCGAAAATTATTGCTGCTATATTATTTTTTCCAATCCTCATCATCTTTTCCATGGCATTAAGTATGTTGGGTGGATGGATGTCCTTGATGATTTCAGACTTAACCACAACGGAAACGTATGTTTTGGGTCTTCGTGCATTCTTTAACCCTTTTCACATAACCTACGCCTTGACTAAAACGGTGGTATTTGGTTTTTTAATCGTTTCCGTTTCTTCTTTTTTTGGATATTACGTGAAAGGTGGATCCATTAATGTGGGGAAATCGTCTACACAAGCTGTGGTGAGTAGCAGCATTGCCATTTTAGTAGCAAACTTCATTTTAACACAATTATTGTTGTTGTCATGATTGAAGTAAAGCACGTCAATAAATCGTTTTATGGTCAACAGGTATTGTTCGACATCAATCATCAATTTGAGAAAGGAAAGGTTAATTTAATCATTGGTCAATCTGGACAAGGGAAATCGGTGTTAGCGAAATGCATGGTAGGATTGTATGAAGTGGATGAAGGACAAATTCTATTCGACGGAAGAGATTTTACAAGCATGGAGCGCGCTGACCGCAGTAGAATCCGAGAAGAGATTGGGATGCTCTTTCAAGGGGTTGCCCTGTTTGATTCCATGACAGTGGAAGAAAATATTATGTTCCCATTGACCATGTTTACAAACATGACAAAAGGAGAGATGCAAAAGCGGGTTGACTTTTGTCTTGACCGGGTGAATTTAACAGGAAGAAATAAATTGTATCCGGCAGAATGTAGTGGAGGTATGCAAAAACGTATTGGTATTGCCCGTGCCATCTCGATGAATCCAAAGTATTTGTTTTGTGATGAACCAAATTCAGGTTTGGACCCTAAAACTTCGATTGTGATTGATGGTTTAATCAAGGACATCACTGCTGAATATGATATGACCACCGTTGTGATTACACATGACATGAATAGTGTGATTGAAATAGGACAAAACATCTTGTTTATATACCAAGGTAAAAAATGGTGGAGTGGGGATAAAGATTCTATTATAACCACCGATAACCCGGAAATCCTCAGTTTTGTATATGCTTCGGAATTTATGAAAGAAATCCGTGTGGCTATGCAGGAAAAAAGAAGATAATTTTCACCTGAAACTTTCATTTTAAAAAATTAGCTTTATCTTTGCATCCCAATTCAGATGGAAACATCGTTTGGGCGAGGGTAAAAGAACCTTTTGATTACAGATAATTGCGGATGTGGTGAAATTGGTAGACACGCCAGACTTAGGATCTGGTGCCGAGAGGTGTGCGGGTTCGAGTCCCTCCATCCGCACGAAAGGTCTCGTTGTTGAACGAGGCCTTTTTTTTTAAGTAGTGAATTGAAAAAAAACAATAAAATGAACATTACTCGTCAAGAAGTAGATGCACAGAATGCCATCCTTAAAGTGAACATTGCTCCTGAGGATTATCAAGGGAAAGTGAAAGCTGCGTTGGAGAAATACAGAAAAACAGCGAAAATCCCGGGATTTCGTCCAGGGAATGTACCCATGGCATTGATTCAAAAGCAAGTTGGAAGATCAGTTTTAGCGGAAGAATTGAACAAGTTGACGAATGATGCTTTGTACCGATACATTTTAGACGAAAAATTGGAAATTCTTGGAAATCCAATTCCAAAAGAAGGAGATGGAATGACAGGAAGTTTTGAGCAACCTGAAAGTTTCGAATTTTCATTCGAAATTGGATATAGCCCTGCATTTGAATTGCCAATCAACGCAAAATCGAAATTTGATTATGCGACAGTAAAAATAGACAAAGAACTCATCAACAAGCAAGTAGAAGATTTGCGTCGTCGTTACGGTAAATTAGTTTCATCGGATGTAGTTGGTGACAAGGATATGGTCATGGGTAAATTCGAAGAGAAAAATGCGGATGGATCTGTCCATGCAGCAGGTATTTCTCATTCGACTACGATTTCTTTGGAATTCTTGGAGAACAAAGCGGGAATCAAAGCATTGAAAGGTAAGAAAGTAAACGATACCTTGGACTTAGATCCACGAATCGTTTCCAAAGATGACAAAGATTGTGCAGCGTTATTAGGTATTACCGAAGAAGCGATGGCAACTTTAACTGCATCCTTCCAATTTACCATTGCCGATGTGAAACGAATGGAAATGGCCGACTTGAATGAAGAACTCTATACGAAGTTATTCGCAGATGAGGTGAAAACGGAAGAGGAATTACATGCCCGCATCTCTGCAGATTTGACACGTATGTTCGCAGAGGATACCGACCGTATCTTTACACGAAACGTATACAACCATTTAGTGGATCAAACGAAAATGACTTTTCCTGAAACGTTTTTGAAACGATGGATTCAAGTTTCTTCAGAAAAACCAGTTAGCGAGGATGAAATCGCAGCAGAATTTGACGCCTATTTGAAATCCTTAAAATGGCAGTTGATTCAAACACGTATTTTCAAAGACAACAACATTCAATTGACGAATCAAGAAGTCATGGACTTCACCAAAGGATTGTTGGTTGGAAATTATGCGCAATACGGATTGCCAGCACCTGATGATCAAGAATTGACAGAAACGGCTGCTCGTTTATTGCAAAATAAAGAACAAGCGAATGGAATCTACGACCGTTTGGCGGAGCAAAAATTAACTGAGTTCTTTAAGTCATCGGTGAATTTGGTGAAAAAAGAAGTGAAATACGACGATTTCATTAAATTGGCTTCGGCTCAACAATAAAGATCAAGTACGAGATAGAAAAAGGGGTGAAAGTATTCATCCCTTTTTTATTTCCAATCAAGTACCTGCAGAAACTTTAGACTTGGATTTCCAAAGGCAAATTGTATGCTTCGAATGAGTCCTTCCATGGCTTGCATTTTTGCACTTCGATTGGAGCAAAGTGCAATGATTTCGCGTGCAGGCGCAGCATCCAAATCAGAAATTGTCTTTATTCCTTCTCGTTGTTTGTTGGAGAGAAGATAGTTCGATGGAATGAGTGTATACCCTCCGTTTCGGTCTACCATCTCAATGATTAATGGCAGGTTCCCGCCTTCATAGTTCCATTCGTTTGTTGGAGTGAATTCTTTTAATTGACAAAATTGGACCATTTGCGTTCGCAAACAATTTCCTTGATTTAATAACCATGGATGCATTTCTTGTAAGTCGGACATTTTTAGTGTTGAGGAGCTGATTTCCGGCGCATAGACTTGTATTTCTTCCTTAAATAATGGAATGCTCCTCAAGCGCTGATCAACATGTGGTCCTGCAATGATTCCCAAGTCAATTTCCTTTCGTTCAAAAGCTTCCAACACCTCCGTCGTCTTCATTTCAAGAATACTCAATTTTAATTGCTTGAACGATTTCTGCCACTCACCGAAAAGTGCTGGAATTAAATAGCAGGCAACGGTCGGAATAATTCCCAAGCGAATTTCCTCTTTCAAATTCCCTTTTAATTGCTCAGATAAGCTCTTGATTTTTTCATTTTCGCTCAGAAGTTCGCGAAGAATTGGCACTAACTGTTGGCCAGCAGGCGTCAAGCGCAATGGACTCGATTCTCGGTCGAAAACCAAATAGCCTAATTGTTCCTCTGCCTTTTTAATCTGCATGGAAAGCGTGGGTTGCGTCACAAAACAACGTTCGCTTGCACGTTGAAATTGCTGTTCTTCACTGAGAACGACGATGTATTGCATCTGCTGTAAGGAAATCATATAGATAAAATCTATGCAAATATAAAAAGTATTGAATAAATATATGTTTTTTCTTCTCGTAACTTTGTTCCATCAAAGAAAGCAAGAGAAAATGTGAAATGGTACATTTTTTTAACGCGTTCATGTAGCCACGAACAAACCTTTTAGCTTTAACTTTGTAGTATCATTAGTAACCAATAAATTAAATTTATATGTCAACATTTGTAGGGAAAAAATTCCCAGACGTAACAGTCAAAGCAATCGATGAAATGGGTGATTCATTTCAAATCAATGTCCTTCAACAAGCGGTAGAAAACAAAAAGAAAGTTGTTCTTTTTTGGTATCCAAAAGACTTTACTTTCGTTTGTCCAACTGAAATTCATGCGTTCCAAGAGGCTGCGGCTGAATTTGAAAAAAGAAATACGATCGTTATTGGTGCTTCATGTGATACCGCAGAAGTTCACTTCGCTTGGTTAAACACAGCAAAAGACAACGGTGGTATCGAAGGAGTAAAATTCCCATTAATTGCTGATTCAACGCGTAATTTGGCAATGGAACTAGGGATTTTGGATTACGACATGTTCGATGAGGATTCAGTTGGAGACAATGTTCCTTACCGTGCTACCTATTTGTTAGATGAAACGGGAATGGTATTCCATGAGTCCATTAATCACTTCCCTGTTGGTCGCAACGTGCATGAGTTCATTCGATTGATTGATGCCTTTGCTCACGTGCAACAACATGGTGAAGTTTGTCCAGCAAACTGGGAAGAAGGTAAAGATGCGATGAATGCAACGCGCAATGGTGTTGCGGATTACCTAAGCAAACACTAAGACTCATGTTTACTGAATTAACAGAAGATCATTTGGACCAACTTTTGGCGAGTCATGCCAAAGTGATGGTACAATATGGCGCTTCTTGGTGCGGAAATTGTAAAATCACCAAACCGAAATTCAAGCGCATGGCGGAGGAGAATGAGGGCATTGCGTTTTATTACATCGATGCGGAAAAACTTCCTAATTCTCGTCAGTTTGCCAATGTAAGCAACTTGCCTACTTTCGCTGGATTCGTCAATGGATCTTTAGTGAAAGAAGCACAAGGAAATAAAATAGAAACCATTCAAGAAGTATTACATGCGGTTACCAGTTATTAAGCACATCGTTGAATTCATCGAGCAAAACGATGAAGACTACGTCATCGAAACAATGGAAACACTCGAGAATATCATTGAGGCTCCAGGAATCAAGGACGAAGAGTTGGATGTTATTGGGGAGCTACTTTCGAATTACTCAGGTGCGTTGGAAGTCTACAAAGACATGCAATCCGGAACAGCGAAACGAGATGCCTTAAATGCATTTATGAAACGTGTGACAGGTTCCATTGACTAAACTTTTGAAAAAGGAACGAAAAGCCAACTGACTTCAGTTGGCTTTTTTTTGTTTAACAGGGAATGCGTTCACGGATTACTTTGGATTCGGAGATGTTCTTCTTATCTTTGCGCTATGTCAGATTTACTTTCGAAATTAGAAGCCATTCACTACCGATTTATTGAGGTTGGAACGATGATTACCGACCCCGATATCATTTCGGATATGGAGCGATACGTGAAACTTAATAAGGAATACCGCGATTTAGAGCCCTTGGATGAAGTATATAAAGAATACAAAAATGTTCTGGGAAATTTGGCGAGTTCTAAGGAATTATTAGAAGTGGAGACCGATCCTGAAATGCGTGAAATGGCAAAAATGGAAATCGACGAGTTGGAAAATCGACGTCCTGTCATGGAGGAAGAAATCAAAATGATGCTCATTCCTAAGGATCCAGAGGACGATAAAAATGCCATTATCGAATTGCGAGCAGGAACAGGTGGCGATGAGGCTTGTATTTTCGTGGAGGACGTTTTCCGAATGTATACCATGTACTTCAAAGAAATGGGATGGCAATATGAAATCATTAACTCCTCAGAAGGAACGGTCAAAGGTTATAAAGAGATTTCCATTGATGTTGCCGGAGCTGGAATATACGGAATGCTAAAATTTGAATCAGGTGTACATCGAGTACAACGCGTTCCGGAAACCGAATCGCAAGGTCGCGTGCATACCTCCGCAATTACCGTGGCAGTTTTACCAGAGGCGGAAGAAGTGGATTTTAACCTGGACATGAATGATGTTCGTAAGGATACCTTTCGTGCATCCGGTGCAGGTGGACAGCACATTAACAAAACAGAGTCAGCGATTCGTTTGACACACATTCCAACAGGGGTAGTGGTCGAATGTCAAGATGGACGATCGCAACATAAGAACCTAGAAAAAGCCATTTCTGTCTTGCGTTCTCGCTTGTATCAAGCAGAATTGGATCGGGTACATAATGAACGAGCTGCACAACGCAAAACACTCGTTTCGACTGGTGACCGTTCCGCAAAAATTAGAACCTATAATTATCCCCAAGGAAGGATCACGGATCACCGCATCAACAAAACGATGTACAATTTGAGCTCCTTCATGAATGGTGATATCCAAGAAATGATTGATGCCTTGAAAATGGCGGAAAATGCAGAAAAATTAAAAGGAGAGACGCTATGACGAAAAAAGAACTATTGGAACAAATCCGTTTGAAAGAATCTTTTTTATGCGTTGGATTAGATCCAGACATGGGGAAATTGCCTAAACATTTGTTGGAATACGACGACCCTATATTTGAATTCAATAAATCCATCATTGATGCGACTCATCCATATGCGGTAGCCTATAAACCAAATACAGCATTCTTTGAATGTCATGGATCAAAAGGATGGGATTCCCTAGAGAAAACCATCAACTACATTCCTTCCGAATGCATGATTATCGCAGATGCCAAACGTGGTGATATAGGAAATACTTCTTCCTATTATGCAGAAACATTTTTTGAAACCTTGCATGCGGACGCTGTCACTGTTGCCCCATATATGGGTTCCGATAGTGTATTGCCATTTACGCAATTTGAAGGAAAATGGGTGGTCTTACTTGCATTGACTTCGAACGAAGGAGCGAAGGACTTCCAGTTGCAGAAAGGTGAAAATGGATTTTTATTTGAACAAGTTCTTCGTAAATCCATGGAATGGGCGGGTCCTGAGAAAATGATGTTTGTGGTGGGAGCAACACGAGCGGAGGACATTGCTGAGGTGCGAAAATTGGCGCCTGATTATTTCTTTTTAGTTCCTGGTGTTGGTGCACAAGGAGGAAGTTTGGAAGAAGTTGTTAAGTATGGAGCAAATGATTCATGCGGACTTTTAGTCAATTCTTCTCGCGGAATTATTTATGCTTCTTCGGGATTGGATTTTGCCGAGGCGGCAAAAAAAGAAGCGCTGAAGATGCAAAACCAAATGGCTCTGCATGTTCAGCGCTGGAACTTTTAAATTTAGTAGCTTATTTCGCAGCTAAATCTGAATTTTCTGTTTGTTGAATACTTCCATAAGCATCACAACTTGCTGTGCGTCCGGCTCCACAAGAAGCTAAAACTACTGTAACTACGGCAACACAGATTAATAAAGTTAGTTTCGTTTTCATTGTTGTTTGTTTTGTTGTTTGTGGCTTCTCTAACGAAGCACATTTTATAAAGTTACAATTTTTTCAAAAAAGGGGAGTTATATCCTCAAAAGTTTCGATTTTTATCCTTGTGAAAATACTATTGATTTCCTTGTGTTTCCTTGTGTTTCTGCCAAGTTTTGGTTGGACTCAGAAAACAATGTTTTTTTTTCAAAAAAATCAGCAGGCTTTTCCGAAATCATTACAAAAAATAACAGCAGACCAGCAAACAAACAATTCCCAGAAGCGACAAAAGGAGGTTTGGACACATTGTGTAGAACAGGGTTATTTTCTCAGTCAATTGCAGTTGACCGCTCAGTCCAATGAATACGACTCCGTGGAAATCAGTCTTGGTCAACAGTTTGAGGGCCTACAGTTGCAATTTTCAGATGCTACACTTTTATTGGTGAAACAAGTATTTCCAGGTCAAAGCTTAAAAAATATCCGTCGGGCTTTCAAGCCAATGGAATACGCACAATTTGCAAATGAAATCCTCCGCTACTTTTTGAATCATGGTTATCCATTCTGTCGGTTATATCTGGAAAAAGTTCAAATGGAGGGCCCGGTACTTCGTGCAGAACTGAAATTGGAAACGGGTCCGTATTACCGTTGGACGGAGATACATTTAAAAAATGAAGCCGCGATTTCCAAAAACACCTTGCAAAGCATCATTGGAATTCAGTTGAATGATGAATACAACGAAGAACTGCTTGAGACCATTGCGCAACGTGTTTCTCAAACAGGAATTTTTTCGTTAAAGAAAAAATCGGAAGTACTGTTTACAAAAGAGGGAGCAGAACTATTTGTTTACTTGCAAAGTAATCGGTCTAGTTCCATTCAAGGAGTAATAGGATTCCAACCCAATCCTCTAAGCAACCAATTGGCCTTAACAGGCGATGTTCAGTTGAAATTAATGAACATGACCAAGCACAATGAATCCTTTCAATTTGCGTGGCGAAGTTTGCAAGCACAAACTCAAGCATTGAAAACGAATCTTAATGTCCCCTATCTGTTTAAAAGTCCCTTTGGCTTGAATGCAGATTTCCAATTGTACAAGAGAGATTCAAGCTTTTTAGAACTAAAGTCAACGATGGGTGTACAGTATCAATTTCAAAATGGATGGCAAATGTCTGCCAATTATTATTTGAATTCCTCATCTGTTCTTTCATCTACCGGCGCAAATCCCATGTTTAGTAAATTGGCAAGTTTGAAGTCGAATAGTTACGGCATAGCAATGATTCGTCGGAAACTAGATTACCTTCCGAATCCACGTGCAGGATTCTTGCTGCAGTTCGAAGGTCAGGTAGGAGAGCGCAAAAACGGATCAACTAAAGATGTCGTTTGGAAAACCCACGCAACAATGGACTACTTTTTTCCACTAGCCCAACGAATGACCATTCGCACTTTGTTTCAATTTGACACTTATCATGCGCCGGAGATTTTCCAAAATGAGCTGTTTCGTTTTGGAGGAGCGAATTCACTTCGTGGCTTTAATGAGGAAACGTTATTCGCCACGACAAAAGCGTTCTTAAGTTTGGAATGGCGTTATTTATTGGATAAAAACTCTCATTTTTTCGTGTTTTACAATCAAGCCTACTATGAAAATTCAGCTGTTTCGTATTTGAAAGATCATCCCTACGGCTTTGGACTTGGTCTTTCTGCGGGAACGAACATAGGGATCTTTCGAATGTCGTATGCGCTTGGCTCGCAGTTGGGTAATCCGATTCAATTGAGTGCTGGAAAAATTCACTTCGGTTATATTTCCTATTTTTAAGGCATGAAATTAATTTTTGCTAGTCAAAACGCTCATAAGGCAAGGGAAATTCAAGGTATTTTACCTAAAGGAATTGACATTAAAACTTTGACAGAATTGAATTTTTTGGAGGAAATTCCGGAAGAACAAGCGACCATTGAAGGCAATTCTCAATTCAAAGCACGTTTCGTTCATGAACGATTCAATGCCAACTGTTTTGCAGATGATACGGGTTTGGAAATTACGGCGCTTGATGGACGTCCTGGTGTGCATTCGGCTCGTTACGCAGGCGAACAAAGGGATGCGAACGATAACATGAACAAAGTACTAACGGAGTTAGTTCATTCATCCGATCGCTCAGCGCAATTTAAAACCGTCATAACCCTTTATTGGGAAGGAAAGGAATATCAATTTGAAGGCATCGTGCAAGGTCGCATTGCACATGAAAAAACGGGCAATGAAGGATTTGGGTATGATCCAATTTTTATTCCAGAAGGTGAGACACGCAGTTTTGCGGAAATGAATATGCAAGAAAAAAATGGTTATAGTCACCGGGCGCGTGCCATGGCGAAATTAGCAGACTTTTTTAATAAACTTCCAAATCACTGATGATAATTGCCACGTTTTTTACATCACCGTTAATGGGGGGTGTCAATTTCGTGATTTTCACACGTAATTGAAGGATACCAACTAATTCTTTTCGTATGCGCACATTGATTCGTTGACCAACGTGTTCAATGAGTTTCGAACGAATCGCCATTTCCTCCTTCACAATTTGATTGATAGCGACATAGTCAACAGTTTGATTCAGTTCGTCTGTTTCTGAGGCTAATTGAAAATCGGTCAGTAAAGCAATGTCTACAACGTAATGCCCACCAATTCGCTCCTCTTCTTTCAAGCAGCCATGATGCGCATATAACTGAATGCCATTAACTTCAATGACTTGCTTCATCGCGAATGGTTTGAATGTGGAATAATCCACTTTCTAAGCGGGCAAGTACCTCTTCTTTACCTAAAAAAGCAGAAATATCAAACATGCCTGGACCTGCGCCAACACCCGTAACGCATAAACGATAAGGAAGTAACACAGCCCCGATTCCGACTTGTTTTTCCTCTAAAAATGCCTTGAAAGCTTTTTCGATTTCAGTGGCAGAGAATTCAGCGATCTCAGAAACAATGGATTTCCATTCTGAGATGTACCCGCTGGTTTCATCTTTCCATTTTTTCAAAATAGTGTCTTTGTCGAACTCAATTGGACGTTGAAACAAATAAGCGCCTTCGGATAAAATATCTTGAACGAAGGTGGCGCGTTCTTTCATTAATCCACAAATGGTTGCTAAGCGCTCAGAAGGCATGTCGAATTCACTGATTTCAGTCAATTTTGCGGCAAGTTCATTGTTCGTTAAAGAACGTAAATATTGTTGCTGGAACCATTTCGTTTTCTCTGGATCGAATTTCGCTCCCGCTTTTGAAACGCGCTCCAATGAAAAGGCTTCGCATAATTCATCCAATGTAAATAACTCTTGCGTGGTACCTGGATTCCAGCCAAGCAATGCAAGCATATTGATGAAAGCTCCAGGAAGGTATCCTTTTTCGCGGTAACCAGAATATAATTCACCTTCGGCGGTTGTCCAATTCGTTGGAAATACTGGGAATCCGAGACGATCACCATCACGTTTCGACAATTTACCATTTCCATCGGGACGCAATAACAAAGGTAAGTGCGCAAATTCAGGACAATCCCAGCCAAATGCTTCGTATAACATCACGTGAAGTGGGGCAGAAGGCAACCATTCTTCTCCACGGATGACATGGCTAATTTTCATAGTGTGGTCATCTACGATATTTGCCAAATGGTAGGTGGGCATTCCATCACTTTTGAACAACACTTTATCATCTAGGTTATTGGTGTTAACCACCACCCAACCACGGATTAAATCATGAAAACGAATGTCTCTGTTACGAGGCATTTTCATTCGAATCACGTAAGGATGTCCTTCAGCTAATAATTTTTCAACTTCCGTTTGCGGGAGAGTCAAGGAATTTCGCATTGAAGTACGCGTCACGCTGTTGTATTGCCAATTCGGCATTCCCATCGTTTTCGCTTGCTCGCGCATCGTGTCTAATTCTTCTGCTGTATCGAACGCATAATAAGCTTTGTCTTCTTGTACTAATGTCTCTGCATATGGACGATACATTTCTTTGCGCTCGGATTGTACATATGGCCCGTATTCTCCACCAAGTCCTGGTCCTTCTGTTGGCATGATGCCGCACCATTGCAATGCATCCATAATGTAATCTTGTGCCCCTGGAACAAAACGTGTTTGATCAGTATCTTCGATGCGAATTAAAAATGTCCCATTGTGTTTTTTAGCAAACAGATAATTATATAAGGCAGTGCGAACTCCACCCAT
>JAHEMQ010000037.1 GCA_024643555.1 Crocinitomicaceae bacterium
ACACATACAGCATTAACCAGAATACTGCCATAATCATCGCCACTTGTCCATTGTAACGTTTCTTTAAATACTGGGGCATTGTAGAAATTTTATTCTTCAAATACACTGGTATGAAAAACACTGCTACAAGAATCAACACTGCCGCGGACATCCACTCGTATGTTGCAATCGCTAAACCCATTTTGAAGCCACTTCCGCTCATTCCAATGAATTGTTCCGCACTAATATTACTCGCGATCAAAGATGCGCCAATCGCCCACCAAGTCAAGGATCCTTCGGCTAAAAAGTAATCTTGACTGTTCAAGGATACTTTCTGCTTGCGTTTGTAAATCCAAAAGCCGTATCCGACAATAATGACAAAATAAACAAGAAACACTAGGAAATCGGTCGTTGATAATGTATGCATGGATTAAGCTATTTTATAATGAATTTTCGAAAGTGAACGTAGTTTTTCTGCACTTTGTTCAGGGGTAATATCTCGCTGTGCTTCACCCATCATTTCATAGCCCACTTGGAATTTCTTCACACTTGCGCTGCGCAAAAGAGGCGGATAAAAATGCATGTGCATTGTCCATTCTGGGTGATTCCCTTCATCCGTAGGAGACTGGTGTATTCCAGCAGAGTAGGGGAAGGAGCATTGAAAAAGGTTGTCGTATTTTATGGTTACGCATTGAATCATTTCAGCGAAACTCACTTGTTGCTCGTAATTCAAGTTCGTTAAGTTCTCGCATGGAAATTTACTCACAATCATTGTTTCGAAAGGCCACGTAGCCCAAAATGGCACCAAAAGAATAAAGTGTTGATTCTCCGCAACAATGCGGTCTTGTTTCTTCAACTCTTCTTGACCATAATCCAAGAGTAATGGATTTTTATGTGTTGTGTAATAAGTTAAAAGTTGACGTTGCGTTTTCGCTACTTGAGTGGGAATGGATTCCTGTGCCCAAATTTGTCCGTGTGGATGTGGATTACTACATCCCATTACACTTCCCTTGTTTTCAAAAATCTGTACGTGATTGATGTATTCCAAAGAGCCCAAGGACTTGTATTCGTTTGACCAAGTTTCAATAATGGAATGTAATTCTTGAATGGACATTTCAGCCAATGTCAAAGCGTGATTCGGAGAAAAGCAAACTACTTTATTGATGCCTCGTTCTGCTTTAGATTGAAAGAAACGCGATTCCGATGCCAACTGTTCAACTGAATCTTTCATCAAGGCAGAAAAATCATTTTCAAAGACAAAAGTCGATGTGTATGCTTCATTTTTTGTTCCATTGGAACGTACATTTCCTGGACACAAGTAACAATTTTCATCGTGTGTTGGACGCTTTTCGACATTTAACGCTTCGGTTTGACCTTGCCATGGACGTAAAGCGCGTTGCGGTGAAACGAGCATCCATTCATCCAATAGTGGATTGTAACGTCGATGCGGATGTATGTCTTGGTTAAACTTGTTCATGCCATGAGAGGTGTTGAATTCCTTGACTAATGTTGATTGGATAAGCTGTTGCTTCAATGCCAAATTTTGCTAAATATGCCTTGGTTAATGTTTGAATCACGGAATGTTGACAATCTTTCTTCAATAAAACAAGCAAGCAACCACCAAATCCACCACCCATCATTCGTGCACCAAGAACATCTTCTTGATTTACTGCGTTTTGTTGTAAAAAATCCAACTCTACACAACTCACGTCGTACTGCGCAGAAAGTCCTTCATGGGTTTGATTTAACAAACCACCAAGCAACTTTGCGTCTTTGTTTTCCAAGGCAGACATGGCTTCATGTACGCGTTCCATTTCCGAAATCACAAATGAAGCACGACGAAAAGGAATTTCTCCCATCTGTTCGCGTGTTGCTTCAATATGTCGCATGTCACATTGACGAAAAGAAGTAACTTCTGGAAATGACTGTTTTACAATGTCAAGTGCATGTTCACATTCGGCGCGACGTTGATTGTAGGCGGATTCAGCCAATTCGTGTTTCACACATGAATCAATCAGTAAGAAAGTACTGTCCTTCAACTCTGCATGAACAAAGGATAACGACAAATCTCGACAATCCATGAGAATGAAGGAATCCTTTTGACCAAAAACACTGGCAAATTGATCCATAAGTCCACAATTCACTCCTGCAAAGTCGTGTTCGGTTCGTTGTCCGATCAACGCTAATTCTTCTTTCGTTTTTCCTTCCTTCGTCCATTCGTTTAATGCGTATGCAAATCCACAACTCAAGGCTGCAGAAGAGGAAAGACCGGCACCAATCGGAATACTACTTTGAAAAAGGAGTTGAAATGGCGCAATGTCAGTTCCTGAAAATTGATGCAATACGCCTTTGATGTAATTCGTCCAATGTGGTTCACTCGCATGAAAGTTTTCTTGCGCATCGAAGTGAAACTCTTCGCCGAGGTCTTGTGCAAGGACAATCGATTGCTCCGTGAAAGAAGGTCCAAGTGCGAATCCAACATATTTGTCAATTGCCGCTGGACAAACGAATCCATCGTTGTAATCGATGTGTTCACCGATTAAGTTAATTCGTCCTGGTGCAAAAACGAGTAGAGCCGGACTCTTTCCAAAGTGAGCTTTGAAGTTGAAACTTAATTCTCGAATAAGTGCATTTGGAATATCGATCATTTTTCTGGTGCTAAAATGAATACCATTTTTCCTAATTTCGGAGAACTTGCTTCAATTTGAATTTCATCATAAAATCCTTCGGTCTTTAAGAGTATCGACGCAATTCCCGCTTCGGATTTTACAGGATTCTCTCCAATCAAGGCAGCCTTATTTCCTTTGATGATTTTAAATGAAATTTCTTCTTCAGCTGTCGGAACAAGTATTTCATCTGACGTTACGAAGGCTCGTACAAATACGATGTCCATTTGATCCAATGAAATTGGAATTCCCTCCGTTACGACATCCATGTTCAAACCATTTGGAATTCCCGGAGTAAACACTTGACGGAAAGCGACTTCATGGTTATTCGCATATCCAACAGCCCTTAACTTTCCGGGGACAAATTTCGAAACTTGAAAATGAAAAGGCGGATGTTTTAAGTGATCACTAAAAGAATTCATGGTCGGTTTTTGACGTCCAATTAAGGAATCGTTTACATACAATTCGACTTCTTCTACGTTACTAAAAACCGTCACATCGAGTGGAGATTCAGGAGTCCAATAGTTCGCGATTCCCAAAGAATAACCCGATTTTAAACGTGGATCAAACTGTGTAATCAACGGTGAGAACTGACTTCTGTAAAAATCGTAGGAGAATTTCGGAATCCTAAAAATATCTGCTATTCCAGAGGATTCCAAGTCAGGACTATAGCCGCGGTTGTAATCGAACATCAACCAATTGGCTTCACCGATGATTTGATTTCCTTGGTGATTTGAATTACTCGCCTCTTGAAAGTTGAAAGCCTGCTGCAACAGACGTTTCTCGCCATCAGAACGCAGCTGACGCGATGTGCGCTCTTCTTCCTTTAAATCGGAAAAAGTACTTTGTTGAAATCCAGCATTTTGCGCATAATATTCCCAGTCACCATATTCCGCAACGAGGATGTGTTTCGTTCCATTTTGATAGGAATTCCAGTAAACGGGTGCTTTGGCGTGTTGACGTGCCGGAATAAACAAATCGTAGGATGGATCATCGATCCAGCTACAGCTGATGGAATAAAAGGGCATTTCTTGATCCAAAATGGCATTTAATTCTTTCGTGAACGATGGTTCCATCCATGTTTCATTCAAGGAATTCTCCCAAAACAGAACACATGTACGATTGCGGTCGCGTCGAATCATGTCGCGAAGGTTCTGTTTGACGTTTGACTGAAATGTTGAATCCCCCATAAATTGCCAACCAGGTAAACAATCCATGACTATCAATCCAAGTTCATCACAAGCATCCAAAAAGGACTCTGATTGTGGATAATGCGAAAGTCGAACAAAATTGAAGCCCGCATTTTTAATCATGACCGCATCCCGCCAGTTAGCGTTATCCGAAAGGGCATAACCAACATACGGGTATTCTTGATGACGATTCGTACCGGAAAGTTCATATTTCGATCCATTCAAGTAAAATCCATCTGCTTTCAATTCAAAGAAACGAATGCCCACTTTTTGATGTTGTTCATCTACCAGTTTATTGTCCTTGTACACGCGAATCGTCAAGTCGTACAAAAACGGATGACTCGGACTCCATAATTCAGCTTGATGCACGATGGCATGAGATTCAATTTGATGACTCGAAAAAGCGGCCAACTCTTTTGTGGCAGATATGGTTCGGTAAGAATAACCGTTGCCATCCTCTATCATCGTTTCAATTTTAATATTGGCGCTCCTGCTGGTTTCGTTTTTCACATGAACAAGCACTTTTGCTTTGGCAGTCGAGGCTTGAAAGGAATTGAAATTCACAAAAACACCTCCGGAACCTGGTACGTTTTCATGTACGGCATCAGTGATGTGAATCGCATTCGTAATGATGAGCTTGACGTTTCGGTAAATTCCACCGTAATAGTTGAAATCGAGGTCCTTCAATGGTTTTCCCGGCGGAATTTGTGGATGATCTTCGTTATTTACCCTGACTTCAATCACGTTTTTCCCCCGTTTCAATTCGGAAGTCAAGTCAATTGTAAAGGGCAAATAACCTCCTTCATGCGTCGACATCCACGTTCCATTCAAGTAAACCGCTGCCGTCATCATGACTCCTTCAAAATGCAAAAAAGCTTTTTCATCTTTCTTAAGCTGACAAACAAACGATTTTCGATAAACACAGTCACCTTGAAATTGTGAAACGACGACTTTTGACTCCAATCGAGCGGTATGTGGCAGTGACACTTTTTCCCATTGTTGCAAATTCAAACTGTCTTTCTCATTTGCACGACAAAACTCCCAGTCATTGTTAAAGGAAGTGACTTTTCTAACTTGACCAAAAGCAGAAACCACTACAAAAACAAATGAAGCAATCAGTACCTTCCGCATGATTTTAATTTAAAAAAGCGTCCAAGGCCGTTGAAGGTTTTCCATTGTTTTGCCAGCAATTCAATTGGTAATTGCTCCAAGATTTCGCACCTTCCGGCTCCCAATAAATTACGCCTAAACCACGTTTTCCTGGAATTCCACGAACAATGGAGATCACTTGGTTTAACATGTCTTCTGTGTTTTGAACCAAGGTATAATCACCTCCCACTTCCACGACCATGACATCTTTGTCGTACCGTGTGACCATGTCGTTCAAGTTGGTTTCTAAATCGTTAATGGTTGCGGTGTAATCCGTTCCCAACCAATATGGATAATACGAAGCCCCGATGACGTCGAATTTCATTCCATTTGCAACAGCCAAATCAAAGAACCAGCGAAAACGTGCGTTGTCATTTCCTTTGTCGATGTGCACGATAACCTGTATGCTCGAATCGATGTCCTTAATGGCATCGTAGCCTTTGTTCACTAGAGCCGCTAATTGTCCAAAATTCGTGTACGATCCATCAGGCCAAAGCAGACCACTTGGAATTTCATTACCAATTTGCACCCATGTTGGAGTAACGCCCGCTGTTTTCAACGCTGATAAAACATCATATGTATGTTGGTAAACCGAATCTTTCAGTGCAGCAAAGCTACAATTCGCCCAAGCAGCTGGTTTTGTTTGATGTGAAGGGTCAGCCCATGTATCTGAGTAATGAAAATCAATCATTACTTTCATCCCTGCATTCTTTGCGCGAACAGCCATGGCAACCGTTTCTTCTTTGGAACAATGTCCGCTTTGAGGGTCACTCGATGGATGAACAAACACACGTAAACGAACGGTATTCATCCCCCTGTTTTTCAAAATTTCTAGGCAATCTGTTTCGGTTCCGTCAGACTCAAAAAACTTAAATCCACTGGCTTCCATTTGCGGCAGCCAACTGATATCCCCACCTTTTGCCAAATAATCGGCCACGACGGGTGGAGTCGGTGGTTTCGGTTTGTTTTTATCCTTGCAGGATGCTGAAATCCCAACGATGGAGAACAGCAAAATCATGAGTAGTTGTTTATACATGTGCTTGGTTTACAAAGTGAAAGATCGTATTATTTTCGTAGACTTCATTCTTTCGGAGAATACAAGAAGGAAAATGTTCGTGATTCGGCGCATCCGGAAAATTCTGCATTTCGAAGCAAACTCCACTTGTTGCATGATAGGAAACACCTTCCTTGCCTTTTAAATGCTTAGGTAATTCACATCCGATAAAAAGATGGGCAGCAGGTTGATTGGACCTTACCGTCATTTTCCATCCGTTAGACGGATTTGTTAAGGAAGCTTGTATTTCGGCATCATCAGAAATCACAAAAGTGTGGTCCAATCCTGCACGCAATTCCATCGGCAAATTATCCTTCAAAGGCCTTTCGCTCCATTGAATGAAGTTTCCAGTTGGAATATTTTCCAAACTCTTTTCTAAATAATGTGTAGCATTTAACTGAATGACTTGATCATCGACTGAATGATGGTGTCCACCTAGATTCCAATAATGGTGTTGTGTGACATTGATGATGGTATCTTCCGTTGATTCAGCCTTGAAGGACATTTTTAACTCATTGTCGTCCGTCAAAGAATAAGTTAAGGAACACCTGAGTTCACCAGGATATCCATCCGTTCCTGCTGGACTAACATGTTTAAAGGTAAGTAACGGCTCAGAAAGGTGAGCTTCTGCTGTCCAAAGTGCACGACTAAAGGAATTGATGCCACCATGTAAATGATGCGAACCGTGATTTTTACTTAATTGATAGACCTTCTGATTCAGAAAAAAGGTTCCTTGATGAATTCTTCCGGCGTAGCGACCAACAAGGCAACCAAAATACGGTGGATTCTCTAACTGCATCGAAGTCAGGTAATCATCTAAATCATCAAATCCGAGTACAATGTCTAATTCTTCTGCTCCGGGCAAAACACATGAACGCATGAAGGCACCGTAAGAAATAAACTCCACCGACATTCCATGCTTATTCTTTAAGGTATAGGAATAAACCATTTGACCATCAGGCATTTGTCCAAATTCTTTTATTTCTATTGGATTCATTTTAACGTTTCATGTGCATTCGAAATGAAAAGTACGAAGAAAGTTCATTGAACCATACCAGTACCTACCGGTTTAGTTGTAATTTAGCTACCAGTTTATTCAAGATGTCATTCATTAAAATTGATCCTAATTCAGCACAAACGAAGTACAGACAAATCATTTTGTGCATTGAAAAGGCTTTAATGGATCAACAATTAAAGCTAAATGACAAGCTTCCCTCCATCAATAAAATAGCTATTGCCAATGGAC
>JAHEMQ010000046.1 GCA_024643555.1 Crocinitomicaceae bacterium
TGAAACGTTTGGTTCAATATACAGACCATTATTATTCCTATTTGTACGCTGCCATTTACATCAAGCAGATTAAAACGCAATGGGAAAAAGCAGGATTCCCGATTGACAATCGTCCGGAGATTTTAGCGTCCTTGTTTAACTTAGGTTACCAAAAATCAGTTCCGAAAAAGAATCCTTCGGTAGGCGGGTCGAATTTCAAAATTCGTGAACAGGAGTATACCTTCGGATCTGTCGCTTATGAATTTTACTATTCTGGGGAGATGTCGGATATTTTTCCTTACAAAAAAGTCAAATTCAAGGACTAAACTTTGTAAGGTTTTAACGCATTCATCAATTGTTCCTGAGAAAGGGGAATGCTGACTTCCACCTGTCCTAAATCACCTAAGGTTTGATTCAAAATGGTACAAGGAAACGATTTCAGTACTTTCATCACCTGTGGCATGTCTGAATAAGAAAACTGAATATTCCACAACACTTCCTCCTCACATTCAATGATTTCAGCATTCGTTAATGCCTCTTTTGCCGCTGTACGATAAGCGGTGATGAGTCCGCCGACGCCAAGATTTGTTCCACCATAATACCGCACCACTGCAACCAAAACATTGCTTAAATCATAGGACTGAATTTGTCCCAAAATAGGTGGGCCAGCCGAATTGGAAGGCTCTCCATCGTCACTCGAACGATACAATTTCTTGTCGCTACCCAAACGAAAAGCAGAGCATACATGTACCGCTTGGTGGTGTTCTTTCCGTTTGGCCTGAATAAATGCCTTCACTTCCGCTTCGGTTTTACAGGGCACAGCAAAGGCAAAAAACTTCGATCCTTTTTCCTTATAGAATCCTTCGCTGATCTTCGCTATGCTTAAGTATTTCGACACGCTGCAAAGATATGGATTCAAGCGTGCAATTGAAAATTCATAGATTTGACTTATTTTTAGGCTAAATTACCAGCTCACATGTTACGAAATATCCTCCTTTTAGCACTCGTCTTATGTTTACAGCAAACGAACATAGTTGCCCAAACGAAACCAAAACAAGTGGTGGTATATGACATTGTTCATTTAAAAACAGGGAAAGTACTTTACGGCGAAATCATCGAATTCAATCAGAAGGATGGAGACTTGACCTTTCGCGACAATTACAATCGGAATTATTCACTTTCCCGAGAGATGTATGATTTTTTTGAAGAGAATGTATCCTACAAACAACGTGTACGTGACACCATCGTTCATCCACGCAAAAGTGATGAGTTTTCCTTTATGCTCGGACTCACACAATTTGCAGCGGGAGCAGATAACGGCTTTGTTGCAGACAATTATTACCTCTCCTCATCCGGAAACGGCTATTTTTTCGATTTACCCATTTGCATGACGGTCGGTGCCGGGAAATACCTGAATCGACAGCATTTTGTGGGGATAAAAGCCGATATGAAATTACTTTCTGGATTGAACCACTTCTATTCGATTGGCGCCAATTATCAATTCCAGTATGACGGCATGAAGTCCAATGTCGCAAAATACATCCCAATTCGTTTAAATTACGGCGTACGCAGTTCTGAAGAATGGGTTGATGTGCCAGACATGACCGTGCCTCCATTGGCAAATACCGTTCAAGAAAAATTCGATGTGAACATGTCTTCTATTGGACTCGAGTTCGGACATGGATTTTCCTTTATTGGCCAGAACAAGCATTCCTTCAATCTTGAATTTTGTTTCTTTAAAAATATCGTGCTGCAACAAACAGTCACACCCTTGCCATTGGGTTCAGTAGGGCCACAATTCAACTTTTCACAAGCTGGGGCGAAATTGAGTTTGACGTTTAATTTTTAGTAAAAATCATTTTGCTTAATTATAAGTTCAAGACGCGTTGCCATGATGAAGGTACAACTGCTGCAAAAAATCCAATAGTTAAAGCTAAGCCAAACGCACGGTAAATCAAGACATTGAATGCTGTAATCCCTTGCGATCAATTTTCAAATCGTTTCCCGGAGATTTTAATTCTCCTTGACTTTTTGCCTTATTTTTCGTAGCTTTAAGTATATAGCCCTTTTCAATGAAAAGAAATTATATTGTGTTTTGACCAAAAAAATCAGAATCAATAACGACCACCACAATTTTAAAAAACGTAGTAAAAGATGGAAAATCAGATAGAAATATTTACATCAATTGATAATCAAACAGTTGTCCAAGTCCGGTTTGAACAGGATTCAGTTTGGCTCAATCAAAAACAGATAGGCGCGCTTTTTGATAAGGACTCAGATACTATTGGCTTACATTTGAAAAGTATTTTTTTAGAGGAAGAACTCGATGAGAATTCAACTACCGAGCTTTTCTCGGTAGTTCGAACAGAAGGAAAAAGAGAAGTTAAAAGGACTATCAAATTCTATAACCTAGATGCCATCATTTCTGTGGGTTACCGGGTTAACTCAAAACGCGGAACCCAATTCCGTCAATGGGCAACGAAACGATTAAAAGACTACTTAATTGAAGGAGTTGCCATAAACGAAAAACGATTAGCTGAAAAGGACAAAGAGATTCAAGTACTTCACGATGGAATTCGCATTTTAAGCCGTGTAATAGAAGATACATCATCGCGCCAAGAGAATCTATCATGGTTACATCAGTTCAATTTAGGGTTAAAACTCCTAGATGATTATGATCACGAGTCCTTGGATTTGAAAGGAAATCATACCAAAGAAGCGCACTATCCGGATTCCTCAGAATATTTTGAATTAATCGATTCCATGCGCTTAGAGTTCCACTCGGATATTTTTGGAAAAGTAAAAGATGGCGGTTTCGATAGTTCCATTAACCAAATTCGACAAAGTTTTAATGACCAAGATATTTATCCGACAATAGAAGAAAAAGCGGCCATGTTGCTCTACCTAATTGTTAAAAATCATGCATTTGTTGATGGAAATAAACGAATAGCAGCGGCCTGTTTTTTGTTATTCCTTCAAAGTAATTCCCTCTTATTCAATTCTTCGGGGCGAACAATAATTAGCAATGAAGCTTTAGCGAGTATCACACTTTTTGTAGCGGCGAGCAACGCAGAGGAAATGGAAACCATGAAAAAACTAGTCATAAGTGTGTTGAATAGAAATTTCAATTAATGCAATGATTCAAAAGAAGGAACGAAGATTTTAATAAGAGCTAATCACCTCACTCCTTCCCTTTCAACAGCGAATAGTATTCTTTGAGGATCGTGTTTTCGTCGCGAAGTTTTTGTGTTTCTTCCGACATTTGTGCATAGGAAGTACTGAATTGCACGAAGAAATCATGGTTTAGAACAGCACTAATGGTTTGCAGTAAACCCGTATCGATGGTCTTGCGTGCAAAAATGGAGTAACAATTCTCCCTCGATTTATTGATGCGTTTCGCAAATTCCGTCACAGACATTCCCTTGGACTCCAAAACAGCTTTAATCTGCGCACCAATATTGAATTCTTCCATGAAACAAAATTCCACAATGCTGTGAAACACACACCTATAAAATAGGTTGTTTTATTACACACTTTCGTTTGTTTTGTTTTACGTTTATTGTAGATTTGTGGAAAATATAAAAACAATGAAGCATTATATAACCTTTTTCATATTAATTAATTTTGCATTTGTATATTCCCAAATACCAACATTAGATTGGGCAGTTGCTAATAGCGGGGTTGGATATGACGTTGGCACTGGATTGGTAGTAGATAATTTAGGTAATTCATATTCAATCGGCTCTTTCACAAGTCAAACTGATTTTGATCCTGGAATTGGTGTTTTCAATTTAACGCCAGTAGGAGCTGAAGATATTTTCATTCAAAAACTCGATATAGCGGGACATTTTGTTTGGGCTATTCAAATCGGTGGCGTTGGATTAATTACAAGTGCAGATGATGATAATGCTGCCGAAATATGTTTAGATCACAACAATGAACTACTAATTACCGGTCAATTTGGAGGCACCGGAGATTTTGACCCAAGCAATAATAACTATTACTTAACAAGCAATGGCTCTGCAGATTGCTTTATTGCAAAATACACCAATAATGGATCTTTAATTTGGGCAAAGTCCATTGGTGGAAGTAACAATGATGCTGGTCGATCTATTGCAATATTAAACAATAATGATGTTGTTATTTCCGGTCAGTTTTATGGTTCAATCGATTTCGACCCTGGGTCAAGCGTAAATATTTTAACCCCTATACAACCATATAGTAATGGTTCTTATGGTTTCTCTTCAGATTTTTTTACTCTAAAACTAAATAGTTCGGGTGATTTTATGTGGGCAAAAATTAACGGGGATTACAGCGATGATACTGCTTATACAACAACAGATTCTAATGATAACATCTATCAAATTGGCCGTTTTGCCGGAATTATGGATATTGATCCTAATATTGGTATATTCAATTTAAATGGGGGATTCACATATTATTCAACTTTTATTAGAAAACTTAATAGTGCCGGAGATTTATTATGGGCAAGGTCATTCTCAAGTAGTATTTCAAATGCAGAATTACTCTCATTAACCATTGATAACAACAACGAATTAATAGTTACCGGTTTTTTTTATGGCACAATGGATGTTGATCCAGGTTTGAATGTTTACAACATTACTAGTAATGGGGCAACAGATTGTTTAACACTAAAATTAAACTCGAATGGTGAATTTTTATGGGCAAAAACAATTGGAGGTAATGCAAATGGAATGGAATCTGGAGCTAGTATTACTAATGATGAATTAAATAATATTTACGTTGTTGGTTATTTAGAAAGTTTAGGAAGTACTGTGGATTTCGATAATGGGCCTAACTCGTATTTATTAGCAGATGAAAATGGAACATTTTTGGTGAAATACAGCTCGAATGGAGATTTATCATGGGCCCTAAGAGTTGAACGTTCGAATAATTTAAATGACGTATTTTATTGCGAGACTGCATATTCCGGAGGGGGTGGATTAATTGGGGGAAAATGTATTGCCATAAAAAATAATTCGATTTACATAACTGCAGCTTTTTCACATATTGTCGATTTTGACCCAAGTTCATTGGATTATCTCTTGACAACCACCGGTTCAGCTAACGCAACAGATGTTTTCATCCATAAATTAAATGAATGTAATCCTTATAATGGAATAATTGATACAACTTGTTGTAATTCATACACAGCACCAAACGGGCAAGTCTACTCAACAACAGGAGTTTACAATTGTCTACTAAATGACCCGAACGGTTGTGACACCTCATATATCATTAATTTAACAATTAATCAACCACCCCTAACACCAATTGTAACATTATCAAATAGTGTAGAATTATCAACACAAATACAAAACAATGTTACTTATCAATGGGTTTTTTGCTCGGATAATTTACCCATTTTAAGTGCAGTAAATCCAACTTTCACGGCAATTCAGAATTCTCTTTATTATGTCGTTGTCACCAACACTTGTGGATCCGACACTTCAGAATGTGCGAATGTGAACACCATTGGAATTGAAGAACTGAATGATCATGAAGTCCGAATTTCACCTAATCCGAGTAATGGTGAAATCATGATTCAATTGAATCAACTGATCACGCCTGTTCATTTTTATATAAATGATGTGCAAGGTAGAATTCTGCTGAGTGAAGATTTGACATCACCCCAAGAATCATTCGACATCCATCAATTAACTTCCGGTACCTATTTCATCACTTTGGAGGGTCTTGGAGTTTTCCAATTAGTGAAAAATTAAACATTCCAAAATACCATGTCAACAGTCAATCGCAAACAAGCATTTACCTTTCTAAAAAAGGCCTTAGAAAATTTCAACTTCGCGCAGAAATCTGAAAACTGTCAGAACGAAGCGCAAACCAAGAAATTTCTAATCGACCCGTTTTTTAGTTTATTGAACTATGCTCACGACCAGCTTATCCCGGAATATGAGGCAGACTTTGGCGATCGCGTAAGCAATAAGGTAGATTATGCCATTCAATTGACGAAAAAAGACCTTATTATAATCGAATGTAAAAAATTGACTAGCAAACTGACCGATAAAGAAGCCGGGCAATTGAGTGGCTACTTTCAACATGCGAAGAATTCACGCATTGCCATTTTGACAAACGGAAAAGAATACCGCTTTTATTCCGATGTTGCTTTGCCGAATACCATGGATGCTAAACCATTTTTTGTCTTCGATATTGAAAATTATTCAGACCGTGATGTCGAAGAATTACTCGATTTCGACGCTCGCTTGATTAAAGTACAAGAAATCATTTCCAAAGCACAAGAATTGGTGTTTATCGAAAATTTCGAACATACTTTCTTCAAGGAAATGACCAATCCAAGCAAGGAATTCTTGAAACTCATTCATAAAAACATGAGCTTTAAAACGAAGTACAATGAAGAATCCATGAAGGCACTTATGAACTCTTCGCTATTCAAGTCCTTAACGGACAAAATTATTCTTCACGAGATTAAATCCAATTCCAAATCTGCAGGAATAATAACGACAGACGAGGAGATTCAAGCGTATCATACCATTCGAACCCTACTTATTCAAAACAAAAAGATTCCGAACGAACGCATTGGCTACCGAGATCAAAAAGGAACCTTCAATATCCTCATCGATGACAATCAACGCAAAACAATCTGTCAGCTGAAATTCACAGACAACTCCAAGAAAATCATCATCGACAATGGCGATTTCATTTTGGAAAACTTGGACGATTTATTGAAATTCAAAAATCAATTGACAGAAAAAACCCTCGGTTTACTCGAATAAAATCCTTTCAAAACCTGAGAAAAGTCATTTTTATGGAAAAGGAATGTTCCTACCTTTAACGGTATCAATAAATTTCCAAGGTATGAGTTTCTTAAACAAAAAAATGTCGTGGACAAATGCAGAGTTCATTCCACTCAAAGTGTGTATCTCTGCCGCTTATTTATACATCGGATCAACGTTTCCGGAATTTTTCAGCTCCTACAAAGGCTTGATTCTTGGATTGTTCGGCGTCTCTTTGGTCTATGTGATGATCCTTTGGGTGAAAAAAATGCGGGGATAAAGGCTGCGTTTATTTGCCGATACATGAACTGATAACAAAAGATAAAACCTGTATCCCTTTACTAGAGCGGTTTTTCACAATTTTCGCGAGCAACAAATGAGCAACAACTCATCAGATTTCGGCTT
>JAHEMQ010000052.1 GCA_024643555.1 Crocinitomicaceae bacterium
GTGTTTTTCATACCAGTGTATTTGAAGAATAAAATTTCTACAATGCCCCAGTATTTAAAGAAACGTTACAATGGACAAGTGGCGATGATTATGGCAGTATTCTGGTTAATGCTGTATGTGTTCGTTAACTTGACGGCCATTTTATACTTAGGTGCTTTGGCCATTAGCAGCATTTCTGGTTTGAACTTGTTTTTCTGCATGTCGTTCCTGGCGATTTTCGCAGTGATTATTACACTTGGAGGCATGAAGGTCATTGGGTTTACGGATGTGATTCAAGTCTTCTTTTTAATCCTTGGTGGACTGGTAACCACGTATTTGGCCGTGGATTTAGTAGCAAAAGAGTTCGGTGGATCCGGTATTCTCGATGGATTAGCCTATTTAAAAAGTCACGCGGGAGATCATTTCCAAATGATTTTCGATAAATCCAATTCGAACTATATGGATCTACCTGGTTTGTCTGTGTTGATTGGCGGTATGTTAATCATTAATTTGAATTATTGGGGTTGTAACCAATACATTACGCAACGCGCGTTGGGAGCAGACTTGAAAACGGCACGAGGAGGAATTTTGTTTGCCGCCTTCTTGAAATTGTTAATGCCTGTGATTGTTGTCCTTCCAGGAATTGCTGCATACGTCCTATATCAAAACGGACATTTTCAAACGGAGATGTGGCAAGGCGGGGAATTAAATCCGGACCGTGCCTACCCCGTACTCTTGAATTTATTGCCATCTGGATTAAAAGGATTGTCCTTTGCTGCATTAACCGCAGCGATTGTCGCTTCTTTAGCTGGAAAAGCAAACAGCATTGCCACGATTTTCACCTTGGACATTTACCAAACGAAAATCAATCCAAAGGCAACGGAGAAATCATTGGTGAATGTGGGTAAAGTAGCGATTGTAATAGCCATGATTATCGCCATGGTAGTTTCGCCATTTTTGGGCATCGATAAAAAAGGTGGATTTCAGTACATTCAAGAGTACACTGGATTTGTAAGTCCAGGGATATTCGCAATGTTCATTTTCGGATTCTTTTGGAAGAAAACAACCTCGAATGCAGCCTTGTTTGCAACAATCGGTGGATTCATGTTCTCGATATTGTTAAAGTTTCTTCCTCTAGTCGTTTCCTTGCGAAGTTTGAATCCGTTCGGTTTTGCGGTTGAAAACGACAACGGTGTATATGAAATTCCATTCATTGACCGCATGGGGTTTGTCTTTGTCCTTTGCGCAATCGGAATGATCATTATTAGCATACGAGAAACGAAAAGAGGTGTTGTTCCTAATGCCATGGAAATTGAGCAAAGCATGTTCCGCTTATCCAATGGATTTATAGTTGGAATGCTCGTCGTTCTCTCTTTACTCGTAGCGCTTTACACGATTTTTTGGTAAATTAGATAATCTCAACAAGTAATCTCCGTTGCAAACCAATTTCTACTAATTTGAAAAATGTAGAAAATTGAATATCACTCATCCCGCGCTCAATGCGCGAGATGTAGCTTTTCTTTGTGCCGGTTCTTTCGGCTAATTGTTCTTGAGATAGCTTCGCTTCTTTGCGTGCTGCTTTTAGTTGTTCGCCAAGGCGAAATGCAATGGACTCACGATCGAATTGATCGCGTTTTTCACTTCCTTTTGTTCCGTATTTGGCTTGCAATAATTCTTCAAATGTGCTAATCTTTTCCATGGCTGTATTCTTTTTTAAGTTTTTCTGCTAAACGAATTTCTTTTAGTGGCGTTTTTTGTGATTTCTTGACAAAACAGTTGGTCAGAATAATCAATTCTTCTTTTTCTTTGAAGCAAAGGATGCGAATGCTCTTTTCACTAGTTAATACACGAATTTCATAGATTCCATTACTTGAAACGAGTTTCTTGAAGAATTTTGCAGGTACTTCTCGTTCGAAACGTATGTAATCTAAGATGTAATCGATTTTTATTTGAACCTTCGGTGATTGATCAAAGTAAAAGCTTAAAAAACGCTCCTTATAAAATCTAAATTCTCTTATTTTCCCCAAAGTTAACTATTTAGTTTACATTTTAAAACTTTCGATCCATTTTTTTTCAAAAAAAACTACGGAATTGCATAACGCATTTTATTATGACATATTTTATCTGATTCTTCAATTAACGGAATTATGAGTTATTGTGTATATTTGACACTTAGCTCATTTTATGAAAAACCTTACCTTTTTTTGTCTCATTTTCTGGAGTTTGACAGCTTGTAAAAAGGACAAAGTTCCTACCCCAAATGTTGTGCTGACTGACCCTTCTGGCTATCAACAGTACGGAACTCCTTACCCAAACATGCCTTTGACAGAGGATGCGGTGATTTACGAAGTGAACTTGCGTGCATTTAGTACAACAGGTGATTTACAAGGTGTGATTGATCGCTTAACTGAAATCAAAGCACTCGGAATCAATACGATTTGGTTGATGCCAATTTACGAAGAAGGCGTTTTGAACAGTGTGCATTCACCTTATTGCGTGAAAGATTATAAGAAAGTCAGTGCAGAATATGGTTCCTTAGCAGACTTGAGAACTTTAACAACTCAAGCGCATCAGCTGGGAATGTCTGTTATCTTGGATTGGGTGGCGAATCACACATCATGGGATAATTCATGGATTACGGATCATCCAGATTGGTATTCTCAAAACGCAGCTGGACAAATCATCATTCCTCCTGGTACCAATTGGAACGATGTCGCTGATTTAAATTTCAACAATACTCAAATGAAATCAGCAATGATTGATGCGATGAAATATTGGGTGCTAGAAGCGAATGTCGATGGTTTCCGATGTGACTATGCAGATGGCGTTCCATTTGAATTTTGGCAGCAAGCAATTAGTTCTTTAAATGCGATTCCTAATCGTGATTTATTGTTTTTAGCGGAAGGTACTCGAGCGGATCATTATACTGCTGGATTCAATTTGACGTATGCATGGAATTTCTACACCGCTGCCAAGAGTCTATGGGCTGGAACAGGAACCATTAGCAATTTATACAATACTCATCTAGCGGAATACACGAATATGCCGGCAGGTAAACATAAAATTCGATTCACTACAAACCATGATGAGTCGGCTTGGGATGCGTCTCCTTGGACCTTGTTTAATGGAAAAGCGGGTGCCTTGGCAGCATCTGTTTCAACCATTTTTATGGGTGGAGTGCCTTTGATTTACTCAGGACAAGAAGTTGGGCGAAGCACCACTACCCCATTCTTTACGAATTCACCTATCAATTGGACCATCAATCAGGATATGTTGCAGGCATACAAGGATTTACTGGCATTTCATAATGAATCAGCTGCCGCACGAAAAGGAAGTATTTCAAATTATGTTGCTTCTTCCAATGTGCTTTGCATCAAGAAAACCCTTGGAACTGAAAATGTAGTTATTATTGTGAATGTTCGAAATTCAAATCAATCATTTACTGTACCCAATCCGATTAGTGGTACATGGACAAATGCCCTTTCGAATACAAGTTATACATTAAGTGGAACGATTAATTTAACTCCATATCAGTATATTATACTTAAGAATTAAAATGCTCCAGCTTTAATTTCATCAACAATTGATGGGTCCAATAGGGTACTTGTGTCACCTAAATTTGAAGTGTCGCCCTCAGCGATTTTTCGTAAAATTCGACGCATGATTTTTCCACTTCGTGTTTTCGGCAATCCAGAGACAAATTGAATTTTATCCGGTTTCGCAATCGCTCCTATGACCCGCGTTACTGTTTGAAGGATGTCTTGTTTCATTAACGTTGCTTCTCCATGCTGTTGTTCGATAATGACATACGCATAGATTCCCTGTCCTTTAATGTCATGTGGGTAACCTACCACGGCACTTTCGATCACGCCTGTGTGCATGTTGATGGCATTTTCTACTTCCGCAGTTCCGATTCGATGTCCACTTACATTTAACACATCGTCCACGCGTCCAGTAATGCGATACATCCCATCTTCGTCGCGCAGACATCCATCTCCAGTGAAGTAATAATTCTCGTAAATGGAAAAATACGTTTGTCGACAACGCTCATGATCATTGTAAGTTGTGCGAATTATTCCGGGCCATGGAAATTTAATGCACAGATTCCCATTAACTCCATTTCCTTCGATTTCTTTTCCTGCGTCATCTACCAAACAAGGTTGAACACCCGGTAAGGGCAAGGTTGCATAAGATGGTTTACTTGGTGTCACTCCTGCCAAGTTGGAGATGAGTACACCTGCAGTTTCTGTTTGCCACCAGGTATCGACAATTGGACACTTGTTTTTTCCGATGTGTTCGTTGTACCACTGCCATGCTTCTTCGTTAATCGGTTCACCCACAGAGCCAAGGACTTTCAGCGAACTTAGATCCTTATCAACAATGTGTTCTAAGCCGAATCCAATCAAACTGCGAATGGCGGTTGGTGCAGTGTAGAGAATGTCAACTTTAAATTTATCAACAATATCCCAGAATCTTCCGGCATTTGGATACGTAGGAATTCCCTCAAACATCAGGGAAGTTCCGCCAGCACTCAACGGTCCATAAACGATGTAACTATGCCCCGTAATCCAACCAATATCCGCTGTGCAGAAATGAATTTGACCTGGTTGATATTGGAATACATTAACAAAAGTATAGTTGGTCCAAACCATGTATCCTGCTGTCGTATGCACGACACCTTTCGGTTTTCCTGTTGAGCCTGAAGTGTATAAAATAAATAGAATGTCTTCGGCGTCCATTTCAGCTGCAGGAAAGAATGGATTTCCGGCGTCCTCCACTTTTTGGATTTCATCTTTCCACCAAACATCGCGCCCTTTCATCATGGAAACTGGCGTTTTTGTGCGTTCAAAAACAATGACACGATCAATGGTTTCATTTCCCACGAGGGCATCATCAATGACAGATTTCAACGGAATGTCTTTTGCGCCACGAAATGCTCCGTCACATGTAACGATAAAATGAGCTTGTGCATCATCCAGTCGGTCTGCAATGGCTTGCGCTGAAAATCCACCAAAAATAATGGAGTGAATCGCCCCAATTCGTGCACAAGCAAGCGTGGCAATGGTCAATTCAGGAATCATTCCCATGTAAATGCAAACACGGTCTCCTTTCTTGACGCCGTTATTTTGAAGGACGTGTGCAAACTGCATGACTTTAGCGTGCAACTCTTTATAAGTATATGTGACTGAAGATTCACTTGGGTCATTTGCTTCCCAAATCAAGGCGGCTTGGTTTCCTCTGTCTACTAAATGTCGGTCCAGGCAATTTTCTGTAATGTTTAAAGTAGCGCCTTTAAACCATTGAACGGAAGGGATACTAAAATTCCAATCAAGAACTTTGTCCCACTTCTTTTTCCATTGAAAGTTTTCGGCGATTTCAGCCCAAAATTCTTCTGGTTGTTCTATGCTTTTTTGATAGGCTTGATGATACTCCGCAAGGGAACTTAGTTGATAAGGGTACATGTTTTAGCTTTTACTCAACGAAAATACGTTTTCTCTGCAAGGAAAATTAGCAATAATCGTTCAGATAATAGCACAAAATCAGCTCAAATTAAAGGGCGATTTCAATCGCTACTTCATTTCGTCGGTTGATGATGTCCCAAGGAGCATTGTAGCCCATGTACATGAAACCACCACTTGCTTTTAAGTTGTGTTTTTGAATGATATTTTTCAAAATTTCAATGTGACTATGGATGCGTTCATCGTTTGAGAATCCACCATAGCGAACCACTAAAAGCACTTTGGAAACTTCCTCTTGAATGTGGACGTTTTTATTCGTTGGATTCGGAAGATCATTCTTTTTATATTGACTAGGCATCACAAAATACATCGTTGCCGAATCGCTCATATCCATTACCACCGGTGCGGTCATGGCGATTTTTTGTTCCTTTTCGTTTCCACCAAAGATATAACCAGCAATGCTGCGAAAACCATCGCTTCCAGATTGATCAAATGAATTGTCCTTTAAACTTGTTTTTGCCACCACCATGTTTGGATATTGACGCAATTCAATGTTTCTATCGTATGATTTTAAGACCGTATATTTTGGCATTTCAATGTTTGAATATCGGAAGGACATGACGATGACAATTAGAAGGATTAGACTAAAAACGCCAGTTAAAATAAACATCATTTTTTTCATACTTTTTTCTTTTAAAACAACTGAACAAGAATTAAGTTCTTCATGTAGTGATAATAAATTGAATTTCAGTAAAATCAATATTTCCTTTTGATTAAACACTGATTCATTCCTTGAAAACCATCATTTTTTTCATCAAATCCTATTGCATTATCGAAAATTGTATATCTTTGCACTCAGAAACGGCCTTGTGGCGCAACTGAATAGCGCATCTGATTACGGCTCAGAAGGTTTCAGGTTTGAATCCTGACAAGGTCACAAGCAAAAACCCAGCACGCAAGTGCCGGGTTTTTTGTTTTTACAGCGTTCAAAATTCATTTTGATAAGCGTATAAAAACAAAAATACCCGCAAATTGCGCAGCAATTTTGGGTTTTAGCTTGTCAAGAACTCCCTCTTAGGAATACGCGTCAGCGTAATCCTGAACCTTCTGTTCAAAATTCATTTTGATAAGCGTATAAAAACAAAAATACCCGCAAATTGCTTAGCAATTTTGGGTTTTAGCTTGTCAAGAACCCCCTCCTAGGAATACGCGCCAGCGTAATCCTGAACCTTCCGTTCAAAATTCATTTTGATAAGCGTATAAAAACAAAAATACCCGCAAATTGCGCAGCAATTTTGGGTTTTAGCTTGTCAAGAACTCCCTCCTAGGAATACGGGCCAGCGTAATCGAAGCTTTAAAATCAGTGTAAAGCACTCATCTTCAAACAACTAACTTAATTCTATTCTTACGCTTCCCCACTTCGCTGAATTAAAGGTATTTTTGCAGTCAAATTCTCTTTCGATTACGCTCATTTAACAGAACAAAACGTATGGCAATCGCACATAAACTAGAAGTACTCAAGTCAATCGAACCTGATGTTCATGCGTTTATTGAAGATAAAATGAATCT
>JAHEMQ010000069.1 GCA_024643555.1 Crocinitomicaceae bacterium
GTTTTAATTGCATGCCTATTTAAATTGGATTCAGTAAAAATTAATTCACATTGCTTTCGATATAAGCAACAGCGTCTCCAACAGTTTGGATACCTTCTGCTTTATCGTCTGGAATGGAAATGTTGAATTGCTTCTCGAATTCCATGATTAACTCAACGGTATCCAATGAATCGGCACCTAAGTCATTTGTGAAGCTCGCTTCGTTTGTAACTTCACTTTCTTCAACATTCAGTTTATCTACGATGATCGCGATAACTTTAGCTTTGATTTCAGACATCTTTTCTTAATTTAAAGGTTTCAGCCTGCAAAGAAAAAAACAAACATCCAATTAACAAAACTAAATCGGGAATATTTATCAACTTAAGCATCTTAAATACACTTGAATCCCAACAGATGTTTAACTTTGCGACTAGAATGAAATTTCAACGAATTGCACTATTTATATCTGGAAAAGGCAGTAATGCCCGAAATATCATGAAATATTTCCGGAATCACGAGGAACTTGCTGTGTCGCTTGTGTTGTCCTCTGCCGAAAATCCTGAAATGAAAGCGCATTGTAACGAACAAGAAATTGCGTTTGAAAGTTCTTCTACATTAGATTTGGATACGTATTTGCGCTCTTGTCGTGCGCAGGACATAGACTGGATCGTTCTTGCCGGATTTCTGAAGAAAATACCTTCTGCCCTTGTCGAAACCTATCCAAACCGAATCATTAACATTCATCCGGCCTTACTCCCAAGTTTTGGTGGAAAAGGAATGTATGGGGCACATGTTCACAACGCTGTGGCAGCAACACGGATGCATTTCTCCGGAATTACCATTCACCTCGTAAATGAGGAATTTGATAAAGGCAAAATGCTGGCACAGTTTGCCGTTGCTTTAAAAGCCCCCCTAGATGCGCAAGTAATTGAACAGCAAGTTCGAGACTTAGAAATAAAACATTTTCCCAAGGTGCTAGAAGAAGTGATTTGTCATGAATTTACTGAATAGCATTTTCTAAATGCATTCCAAAAAGAAAACAATCTTCAAAGGAATTATACAATGGCGCTGGTGCTATTCGAATTACATTCGGTTCGCGCCAATCCGCAATAACTCCCAAATCAGACAAGGCATCAAAAAGCTTGCGCCCTTGTCCTAACGCCATGATCGAGAGCTGTGCTCCGCGGCGATTTTTATCTGCTGGAGTGATAACCTCGAAGGTGCATTTTTCTTCGTTTCGCTTGGACACTTCTGAAATTACAAACTCCAAATAAGCCGTCATCAAATCCCTTTTTGCACCAATTTGGTCCATGCCAGCTGCCTCAAACAATTCTAGAGAAGCCAAATGTACTGCCATCCCCAAAACAGGAGCATTGCTTAATTGCCATCCTTCCGCTCCTGGTAGAGGATCAAATCCTGGTTTCATTAGAAAACGTTCTTCTTTATTATGTCCCCACCATCCTGCAAATCGTGGAAGGTCTTTGTTGTGGGCGTGTTTTTCATGTACGAACATTCCGGAAACTCCTCCGGGAGAAGAATTTAAGTATTTGTATCCACACCATGCCGCAAAATCAACATTCCAATCATGTAAGTGTAAGTTGATGTTTCCTGCCGCATGCGCTAAATCAAATCCAACATAGGCACCAACATCATGTCCTGCCTTGGTGATTCTAGGTAAATCAAAGTATTGCCCAGTGTAATAATTCACACCACCAATCATCACTAAAGCCAATTCATCTCCAACTTCTTGAATTTTTGCACAGATGTCATCTTCATGAATCAATTGTTCTCCTTCTCTTGGAGCGATTTCCACAAGATGATCCATGCTTAAGCCATGCATTTTTAACTGGGACTCTAAGGCATATTGATCACTTGGAAAGGCCTTTGCTTCACACAGTATTTTTGTTCGCTTTCCCTCAGGCCGATAAAAGGAGGCCATCAGTAAATGTAAGTTTGTAGTCAAGGAATGTGTCACCACGACCTCAATAGGCAGAGCCCCTACCACATTCGCTGCCATATTGGTCAACTGTTCATGGTATGAAAACCATGGTCTTCTGGATAGAAAATGTCCCTCCACACCAAATTTGGCCCAATCAGCCAATTCTTCTTGTAAATAAACCGCTGCCTTTTTAGGTTGAAGTCCAAGGGAGTTACCCGTGAAATATACAGGGTTTTCACAGTGAAACGTAGGAAACAAAAACTCATCACGAAAACTACGAAGTGGATCTTGCTGATCCATCTTTCGTGCAAATTCCAAGCTATTCTCAAAAACCATATCCATCCTTTATTGTTACTTTTGTAGCACGACAAATATACGCAAGAAATGAAGATCGAACATTCCATAAATCGCAGCACATCTGAAAAACTGTATCAAGAATCACAAACATATTTCCCGGGTGGAGTGAATTCCCCGGTTCGTGCATTTAAATCCGTTGGAGGAACACCCTTGTTTATTGCCAAGGGAAATGGTGCCGAGATTTGGGATGAAGACGGCAATCGATTTATAGATTTTTGTGGAAGTTGGGGCCCTCTGATTAATGGTCACAATCATCCTCATATTTTTCAATCCATCCTTGACACCTTGGAAAACGGTGCAAGTTTTGGCGCTCCCACTCGAAAAGAAAGTGAATTGGCAAAATTCATTTTGGACCGCATTCCATTCATCGACAAGCTTCGTTTTTTGAGTTCGGGAACAGAGGCTGTCATGTCGGCTATTCGCTTAGCGAGAGGATATACAAACAAATCAAAAATCATCAAATTTGATGGTTGTTACCATGGCCATGTGGATGCGCTTCTCGTAAAAGCAGGTAGTGGACTAGTAACTTTTGGAACCTCATCAAGTGCGGGTGTTCCAGAAGCGTTTGCAAACGAAACCATTGTGCTCCCCTTGAATGATTTGGACGCATTAAGGACTTGTTTCGAAACACTTGCTCACGAAATCGCGTGTGTCATCATTGAGCCAATTCCAGCAAACAATGGATTGCTGTTGCAAGATTTAAGTTTTTTAAGCTCCTTAAGGGCTTTGTGTTCGGAGTATGGAGTTCTTCTGATTTTTGATGAGGTTATCTCTGGATTCCGTGTTGCTTTCGGTGGTGCTGCTGAGCACTATAAAATTACTCCGGATATTGTCACCTATGGAAAAATCATGGGTGGAGGACTACCTGTAGGAGCATATGGCGCCAAGCGAGAAATTATGTCCTTCGTGTCGCCAGATGGACCCGTGTATCAAGCGGGCACATTGTCTGGAAATCCAGTGGCTATGGCTGCTGGACTCGCACAATTGTCACTTTGCGCACAAGAGAATTTCTATGTAGACTTGGAAAAGAAAACCACGCTCTTCGTCAATGAAATCAACGATTTTGCCAACGCAAACGCTTTTCCTCTGGAGTTAGTAAGTATTGGATCCATTTTCTGGTTTTCATTTAACGGCAAAAAACGGATAAGCTCCGCTGACCAAATTGACGCGGACATGACTTCATTCAATCAACTTCACCATTTTCTATTGAATCGAGGTGTCTATTTCGGACCCAGTGGATATGAGGTTGGATTTGTTTCAAGTGCGCATACTTCCGAGCAATTGTCGTTTGCTGCAGCTCAAATCAAAGAGGGATTGGCAGCCATTTTCCAATAATGGAGTTTAATTCCTAGCTTTACCATATGATTTTAGTTACAGGAGCAACCGGTTTATTGGGAAGTCATTTATTGATTCAATTGACACAAAAAGGACATTCTTGCAGAGCCCTGTATCGAAATAAAGAAAAAATCAATGAAGTAAAATCACTTTATTTCTATTATTTTCCCAATGAATCCCATGAAAAATGGGATGCCATTCAGTGGATGTCTTGTGATTTATTGAATCTCATTGAAGTAGATGAGGCTTTTAATGGTATTGAATCTGTTTATCATTGTGCTGCTTTGGTTTCTTTTTTTAAAGCCGATTTTGAATCTTGTATTCAAAACAACCGAGTTGCCACAGCAAATATTGTCAATTTTTCCTTGAAACATCAGATAAAAAAACTGTTGTATGTTAGTTCAACGGCTGCCGTAGGGGTAAATCCGAAAGGGGAGACAAATGAACAAAACAAATGGGAGCCCGGAAATGAAGTTAGTGGATATTCTGTTTCCAAATTTCTAGCCGAAAAAGAAGTGTGGAGAGGAATAGAAGAGGGATTAAATGCTGTGATTATTAATCCTTGTGTCATTTTTGGTCCGGGAGACTGGAATAGCAGTTCCCTGGCCATTTTTAAAGCAGCGAAAAAGGGAATGCCATTTTATCCACCAGGTTCAAATGCGATTGTGGATGTAAGAAATGTGGTAACAGCCATGATTAGCTTAATGGAATCTGCCGTTTCAAAAGAACGATTTTTATGTGTTGGTCCAAACCTTCGTTTCCAGCAGTTATTTGCATCCTTGTGTCAAGCAATGGGGGAAAAAGAGCCGCGTTGGACCGCCCCTAAATTCATCGCTTTATTTTATGCTTTGATGAATGAATTATTAGGACACATTACGGGTAAAAGAGCTGGGGTGAGCATTGAATCAGTACATTCCGGATATAAATCCATCACCTATAACCGAGAAAAACTAGACAAAATTGTACCTCAGAGCTATTTCTCGTTGGATGAAACAATCTCCAATGTTATAATTGGTAGCGAATGGATAAACGAAAAGAATGAAAAATGAGTGAACGTTGGGTACGCATTGTATTGTTGATTTTGTACACGGTCGGTGCAGTTGGAATGCTCTTGCCAACAACAAAAGAATGGTTTGTCCAATTGTCTGCATTGAATCTTTTTATTTCTTTTCTAGGACTCATTCTTAGCCGAAAATCCCAACAACTTAGTTTTCTACTTTTTTTAGGTATCGCCTTCATAATTGGCGTAACCGTTGAACTTATTGGTGTTCATACTTCCTATTTGTTCGGTCACTACTATTATGGAAGCAATCTTGGAGTAAAATGGAACGGTATTCCATTGATCATTGGAGCAAATTGGGGAATCATGGTCGTGACCTCTGCCGCCGTTATTCGTCGATTTGAACTAAATAAACATGTCGAGTTAATGATGGCATCGGTGCTTATGGTTTTGTTTGATTATATTCTAGAACCCGTAGCGATGAAGTTAGATTATTGGCATTGGAGCAAGGGGACGATTCCTGTTTACAATTTTGTGTGTTGGTTTGGGGTTTCTTTACTTTTACAATGGATTTATCAACGTATGAAATTACCAGAAGTGAACAAAGTAGCAGAATCCTTGTTTTTGATAATGTTCATCTTTTTTACACTTTTAACGTTGTAGTCATGTATTGGTGGGGACCCTTCGTATTATTAGCTAGTTTCATGGGCATGGAGTTCATGGCTTGGGCAACACATAAATTTGTCATGCATGGATTCATGTGGTATTTCCACAAAGATCATCACCAAGAAGAGCCGGGTTTTTTTGAAAGAAACGATGTGTTCTTTCTGATCTATGCGATTCCCTCTTGGTTGTGTATCATGTTAGGAATGATGAATGATGCCTATGTCCCTGTCTGGATTGGATATGGAATAGCAGCTTATGGATTGACCTATTTTCTCATCCACGATGTTTACATACACCGACGCTTCAAATGGTTGCGTGACATCGATCATCCTTACTTTTATGCGATTCGAAAAGCGCATAAAGTTCACCACAAGCATTTAGGTAAAGAGCATAGTGAAAGTTTTGGGATGTTGTTCGTTTCTCCAAAATTTTACCAAGATGCACGTACGGCTTTCTACCGTAAAAAAGGAAACGGATGAGTGCATACGGTTGGGTCATCCTTTGTTCTTTTATCGGTCCATTTCTTCTCAGTTTTGACAAGAAAGTTGCATTCTATCGCATTTGGCGTTTTCTATTTCCTAGTATTCTCATTGTTGGCTTAGGGTTTTTAATTTGGGATGAATTTTTTACCCAGCTGGGTGTTTGGGGATTTTCACCAGACTATCTTGCTGGTATTTATTTAGGCCATCTTCCGATAGAGGAAGTTTTATTTTTTCTTGTTATACCGTATAATTTTATTTTTATTTATCTCGTTTTTCAAGCTTATTTTCCGAAACGTAACACAATCATTATTGGTAATGTTTTTAAATGGCTTGTCGGTTTAAGTTCCTTTCTTTTTGCCTTAATCTACCTTGTAAAGCCAGGAATTGGAGCAACTTTAGGTTTCTTTCAGTACTACACGATTTCAGCAACATTCATTGCTTTTCTATTCACCCTACTCACATTTAATAAGTCTTGGTATGGTGACTTCGCAATATCGTTTTTAGTTTGTTTAGTGCCGTTTTTTATTGTCAACAGCATTCTAACTGGTAGTATCACAAAGTACCCCATAGTTTGGTATGATGAAATACATATCATCGGATGGCGAATGGGTACGATTCCATTTGAAGACTTATTTTACAATTATGACCTTTTATTGCCATTAACCTGGTTGTTTGAAAACTTCAGAAGAAAGCACATGTAATCTGTTCTTTTTTTTAGAAGTGTTTTGAAAGACGAAAAAAAGCTTTAAATTTGCCACCCCAAGCAAGGAAAGGAAACTGGAAAGCGAGATGGGCAAGAAGACAACGGTTTTCTTGATATCAACATAAGCGAGAGTAGCTCAGTTGGTAGAGCACGACCTTGCCAAGGTCGGGGTCGCGGGTTCGAATCCCGTCTCTCGCTCGTCTATGCTCGAGTGGTGGAATCGGTAGACACGCCGGACTTAA
>JAHEMQ010000118.1 GCA_024643555.1 Crocinitomicaceae bacterium
GCATCAACAAAGAGTACAAAAACTATGTTGGATCCGGAGAAAACGGAGGAAAACCAATGTACGGATGGTCCATGGATGACATTGCAACGAAGGTTGGTTCGAAAGACCAATTGAAAGAAGCATTGGCCATGATTAATGTCGTTCCGAATCCATATTATGCATTCTCGGAATACGAAAGAACGCGCATTGAAACGAAAGTGAAAATCACGAACCTTCCAGAGCGTTGTACGGTTAATATTTACACAGTTAGTGGTAAATTGGTGAGAACATTTAAGAAAGATAGTCCTGTAACATCATTGGATTGGGATTTAACCAACTCGAAAGCAATTCCTGTTGCTGGTGGAGTATACCTGATTCATGTAAACGTACCTGGAGTTGGTGAAAGAGTCATCAAATTCTTCGGAGGTATGAGACAAGTAGATTTACAAGGAATTTAATAAGCATTGATTAGAACGAGATGAAAATGGATGTAAGAAAAATAGTGATGGGAATTTGTTTAGGCAGTTCCTTTCTCCTGAATGCCGGAAATGAGGATCGTGTTGGTTCTGCTGGTGCATCACACTTATTGGTGAATCCTTGGTCGAGAAGTGCAGGTATGGCCGATGCAGGTTATGCAAACACGAACGGATTGGAAGCAACATTTACGAATATTGCGGGATTGGCATTTACTGAAAAAACGCAAGTAAAGTTCAATTATTCAAATTGGATGGGTAGTGCTGCGATTGGGTTTAATTCTGCTGGAATTGCACAACGAATCTCTGATTCGGAAGTGTTTTCCATTAGTGTTCAGTCAATGAATTTTGGTGATATTCCAATCACTACGGTAGCAAATCCGGAAGGAAATATTGGATATTTCTCACCGAGAGCAAATATCTTTAACATTGGTTACGCAAAGGAATTCTCTTCTAGCATTTATGGAGGGATTAACTTCAAAGTAGTTTCTGAAAGTATTTCAAATTTAAAATCAAACGGAATTGCGATTGATGCGGGAATTCGATACATCTCTGGTGACCAAGATCAGATTAAATTTGGAATCACGTTGAAAAACATTGGTCCGGTGATGCGATTTAAGGGTGATGGTTTAGCACAACAAGCTACTTATGTTTCATCTGGATTTATTTCTTCATTGGAGGAACGCTCGGCGACGTATGAATTACCTTCTTTATTAGGAATTGGTGGATCTTACGATTTCATTTTCAATGAAAGCAATAAATTAGTTGTTGCAGCAGCGTTTACAGCGAATTCATTCATGAAAGATCAGTTCAGATTGGGATTGGATTATGGAATGTCAACTGAAAATATGGCCTTTAATTTGAGAGCTGGGTATTGCTACGAGGCAGGTATTTTCAATGCTGACAATCGTTCGAATGCCTTGATTGGTCCAACTGCAGGATTCTCAATTGATGCCTTGGTTGGAAAAAATAAAAGCGCAATCGGATTCGAATACACTACACGTTTTGCGGGTGTTTTCGGAATCATTCATACAGTAGGAGCTACGATTAGTTTAAAATAATTTACTTATTTTTGTAAAGGTTCAAGAGAGTCCAATGGGCTCTCTTGTTGCGTTTAATATTTTATGATATGTCACAATTAAATTACTATACTCCAGAAGGATTACAAAAATTGAAAGATGAGTTGTATCATCTAAAAACGGTTCAACGCCCTTCTATTTCAGAGCAAATAGCAGAAGCACGCGACAAAGGTGATTTGTCTGAAAACGCGGAATATGACGCTGCGAAAGAAGCTCAAGGTATTTTGGAAATGAAAATATCCAAGCTCGAAACCATCATTTCAAATGCGAGATTGATTGATGATTCTCAAATGGATAATAGCAAGGTTTTCATCCTGTCAAAGGTGTTAATTAAAAACCAAACCAATGGAATGGAAATTGAGTACACGTTGGTTGCAGAAAATGAGGCGGATATTAAGCAACGCAAAATATCGATTGAATCACCTATTGGAAAAGGATTGCTCGGAAAAAAAGTTGGTGAAATTGCCGAAATTCAAACGCCTGGTGGAGTTATGAATTTTGAAATTATTTCGATCTCTAGGTAATGGCATCCATCTTTTCAAGAATCGTTAATGGTGAAATCCCCTGTTATAAAATTGCAGAGGATGATCGATTTTTAGCCTTTCTTGATGTCAATCCTTTGGTTCCTGGTCATACACTTGTCGTACCGAAGCTTGAGCAAGATTACATCTTTGACATCGAAGATGAAGAATTTATGGCATTTCAACTTTTTGCGAAAAATGTAGCCAAGTTGCTAAAATCTAAAATTGAATGCAAGCGAATCGGTGTCGCAGTGATTGGATTAGAGGTCCCTCATGCGCATATTCACTTAATTCCAATAAATACCATTGATGACATCAATTTTAGCCGTGAGAAGCTTAAATTGTCTCCTGAGAAGCTACGTGAACTAGCAGATAAAATTGCAATTTGACATGATGTTACGAACGATTGTTCTGAGTATTATTCTTATTACTGCATTGTCACATTCAACTGCACAGCAAATGCGCGTATTGTTTGTCGGCAATAGTTACACCCATTACAATAACATGCCGAAGATGTTTCACGACATTGCTGAATCGAAAAACATCAAGATGGATGTACATATGAGTGCTAAGTCTAGTCATACTTTTCACATGCACAGCGAACGAATGGACTTGTATCAGGACATTAAAAGTCAGAAATGGGATTATGTTGTGCTACAAGGATTCAGTAGAGAATTAGCGACCAGTTATGCCACGATTGATACGGCTGTCGTGCCTTATGTTCAGCGTATCGTAGATTCTATTTATTCAAACAATCCGTGTACGAATATCCTATTGTATGAAACATGGGGATATGAAAAAGGTTTCCCAGAGGACTCGGTAAATATGAATTACCAAATCATGAGTGACCATATTCACCAGGGGTATTTATACTTATCCCAAAAATTTGATTTCCCCATCGTGCCCGTTGGAAAAGTATGGGAAACTGTGAAGGAAAATAATCCGAGTATTAATTTATACAATGAAGACCTTCAACATCCATCGAAATACGGTTCCTATTTAGCTGCATGTAGTTTTTACGCGGCAATCTTTAAAATGAGCCCTCTATCGGCTTATTCAGATGGACTCAATATTGAGCAAGCGAAATACATTCAAAATACGTCATTTACAGTTGTAGATCTTAATTTAAATCGTTACCTGTTAAGTCGAAATGTAATTTCTGTCAAGTCAACGAGTAAGGATGCAAAATACCAAGCAGAATGTTCTGCAAATTATCCGAAGGCAAAAAGTATTGTTTGGAATTTTGGGGATGGAAAAACGGCAAATACGTTTCAAACGAAACATGTGTACACGAAACCAGGAACATACATCATTACCATTACCATCCAAGATAGTTGTGGCGAACGAATCATTAAGAAAAAAGTTGTTTTTTAGTTGATTCCCAGAAGCTGATTGGTGAACTTCTTTATCGGGATCAAGATAAACCCGAGAATGGCACGGATTTGATCTAAGAAAAAAACGAAAATCACAAAAAACAATACGAATCCAAGGGTATAAGGAACAATTTGATGCGCATTTAATCGTTCGTGAAAATAATGTGTTAGTCCTCGCCCTGTAATACTTCCGTACAAAATAATCATGTGGAGGATATAAATGCTCAAAGTGTTTTGACCAATTTTTAAAAATAAGTTTGGTTTTTTAATGTGGAGCACATAGGTTTCAAGTGCCAAAAGGATTGACAGCACCATAAAAACCATTCCTAGTTTTTCAAACAACCAATCCATACGATACAAATTTACTTGTTCAAAAATGGAGCATTCACCAAACAATAACAAACATTTTTTACTCAAGGTATAGAGCACAAAGCCAATGAAGAATCCACTTAAAATGAAGATAGGAGATTTTACTTTTTCTTTGAATTGAAATAAAATCACACCAATCATAGCCCCAAACATCGTATATCCCATGTGTGGAGTGATTGGGAAAAGAGAGTGTTTTCCATGAAAAATGTTTTGAAGGAACATGGGTGCTTTTGCTGGCCAAAACTGCCCTTCAGGAAGCAATCCAAAGTACAAGTAGCTAATGAATAGTAAAACACCTGCAGTTGCGTAATACATCCACAATGGAATGACTTTAATCCATCTTGATATGCCATACAAACTAATGATGGTGAAAATCCCAACTCCAATGCATTGTAGGACGTGAAACGCATAATACTGGAGTAAATACCCCCAAAATAACAATTCAATCACGCGCTTTAATCCTTTACGGACACGCATATTATTCCAAAAAGTAGTTTTGTCATTGCCGAGCAGCAAATAGGTAAAAACGATACCCGTAACAGTTAAAAAGACTGGCGACGTAAATCCACGGATAAATTTCCAGTAGTAGTAGATTTGGTTCGACTCATCCCTTAAGTCCAACGCCAATGAATCATGAACGAAATGTCCTTCCAACATCAAAAGAATTGCGATCGAACGTGCGATGTCAATAAAATATAAGCGTTGATTTGCTTGATTATTGGCTGGAATTGTAGCTTGATTCATAGTTCAGATTTCATGCGCAAGTTACGAAAGAATGATTTAATAGAAGGCAAATACTTAACGAGATAAGCGAAAAACACAAGAAATAGAAGCGCTCCTAAAAAGGAAAAGTATCCGGAAAGTTTGGCTTGAATTAAGTCACGTAGGCTATAACCTACTAAAGCACCATAAAGTAAGATGGCATGTGCGACATATACAAAAAAGGTGTTTTGTCCCATTCCAAGAAAAACTGGATTTTTTGAAATTTTCCATTCACTCATCGGAATAAACACCGTAAATAAAAGGAATACAAATCCTAAACGATCAAAGTACCATAGATTTTGAGGATGTTTTGAAAGTTGATACTGTGGCGTGAGCCATGAAAGGAAAGTAAAAAGCCAACCAATCATAAACGCACCTATGGAAATGAAAAGGGTATATTTTATAAGTCGTTTTTTGTTCTCATGTAACCTTAAAAAGGCAATAAGTGAACCGAAAAAGGCACCGAAAAACACGTAACCCATCCATGGAAAAATCGAGAATTCCGTTTCAGGTCCTTGAATCATGTTTTGAATAAATGCAGGAAAATTGGCTGGTAGAAATCCTTCTGTCGAGCGAACGAAAAAGGTTCCAACGAAAAAGCATAATCCAACGCTCACATACATCCAATGAAAGGGAATTCGCAATTGAAGAGCGAAATACGTGAGTAAGATTAAACTCAAAATCCCAAGTCCAATGCACTGAAGAACGTGGAACGTGAAAAAATGAGGATTGAAATTCCCCTGAAAATAGTACAGGATATATTTAAAGTTGATCTGAAGGGCATAACCAATTAACACCAAAAGAAGTCCACGATTCACTCCTTTCCTCACGCGTTTTAATTCCCAAAAACGAAGGTATTGATTGTTTTTTAATTGCAGGTGCAAAAGGTAACTAAAAACAGTTCCTGAAATCGTGAAAAACAAGGGAGCGGTCAGTCCGCGCATAAATCCCCACGCATTAAATAGCAAATTACTCGAATGTCCATTTTTGAATATTTCTGACATGTAATAGTCGTATTCCACATAACTCATGGAAATAAAATGACCTTGTAACATCATACAGATGGCAATACTTCTACCAAAATCAATAAATTGAACACGAGGTTGACTTACTTTTTGTTCCACTAGTTGTTGATATTGATACGAATAAATTGTTCTTCCTTGGTTAGTATGTTCACCACTTTAATGGTTTGCACCACGGGCTGATTCATTTTTTTAAGATCAACCGTTACGTTTAATTTTTCCATGGCCTTCACTTGTACGTAGGAAGGAAGGTTCATTAACGCTGAATTTCCTTTTTCGATACTCAGCTCAAGAAGTCCTGCCGTTTTGTTTTCCACTTGAAAGCTAAGCTTCTTAGGTGTTTCTTGTGTTTTTATTTCAAAGCTTGTTTCACTTAGCTCGAAACTCTTGGCGCTGCTGCGTAATTCGATGATTTCAATGCGACGTTCTTGGGATGCCGCTTTTGAATAAACTGAATTTTTCTGATCATAATAATCGTCGCTTGTTTCCTTGTTGGCCTTTAATTCTCCCATGGGAACTTCTATGAATTCCAATACAGGATTTTCGCCAAGCATATACGCACCAAAGCGACCTTGTTGTACCTCTTCGAAATAATTTTTTAAAGACTGAATACGTCGTTTTGTTAAGTGCGTATTGTAATCTGTTTTAGCCAATGGACTAGCAAATCCTTGCACCATGAGTTGTACTCGGTTTCCTTTTTGTAGTTCGAACCAGACTTGATTGGTGAATTTTTCCAACTCATTCTTTCCTTTTTGAACTTCCTCTTTAAAAAAGGAATCGAGAGCGTCAACCGCTTGTTTCGATTGAATGGAATCGCGTTGTAAGCCAACTTTGGTTTTGTAGCTGTCGAATTGTTCAGCATATTTTTGAAAAGATTCCAAGTAATTTAAATTGGTAAAATCGGAAGTTGTATTGGCGTCCGGTTGGTCGTTTTCAAAGTATAAGCGTATCGGTAGTTTGACCACTTCATATGGCAAAATATGGTTGATCTGATCCTCACTTTTTTTGGGTTTTCTTCTCGGGATTTCAGCCATGTAAATATCACTGCAGCAAGTCGGATTCTTCGCATACAGACTTCCTAGTCGATTCGACGACACAAAAGTTGAGTCACCATATTGAAAATAATATTGATCGGCAGCTGGACTATTTATGGGTAAACCCACATTGATTGGCGCTCCAAATTTGCCATTTCGATATTCTGAATAAAAGACATCTTGTCCGCCAAAGCCTTGGTGCCAACTCGATGAAAAATAAAGTCGATTTTCAATGGTGTCGTACCACGGACAAATGTCATTCTCTATCGAGTTTATATTCGAAACATTCTCGACTCGTGTTGCTTGACCTTGATTGTCTAAAACCGCATACCAAATGTCCATTTCACCTTTTGTGCCAGTCCTATTGGAAGAAAAAAACAACACATTTTCATTTCCTAATTTGCTAAAATGTGGCATACTCGAATTAAATCCTGATAGATTCACCATTTGATTTAAGGAGTCTAACATTTTCCATTGACCAAGCGAATCGCGTTTACCAAAGACAATTCCACAAGTATAACGATAACCTTGATCGCTACAAACACTATAATAGAAATCGAATTCATTCAAGAAACTCGCATTTGCAATGCTTTTGCCTTTCGGAATTAATGCTTGCAGTTTTCTTGCTTTTTGTTGGTTGGAAGGAAAAGGAATTTCGTATAAAGCTGTATGGTAACTCGGGGAATAGACTTCCTGAAGTTCTTCATTGATAGAATCTGCTTTCAGGGAGGAGAAATACAATGCTCCATCGCGAATGGTGTGCCCAAATTCGGCATCAAAGGAATTGACATCCTCTCCTAAAGCCTGTATTTGAATGCCAATATCAGGTCCGATTTTCATTTGTTTCAAGGCCCAATTGGTTGACTCAACTTCTTGTGCTGCTTTTTTATAGGGATAATTTTGCATGTCCTCTGAATAAATTTTCTTAGCTGTTTTGAAATGATCTAAAGCTTCTTTGTATTTCCCATTTTGTTTTTCCATGAGAGCGAAATTAAGAATGGCCTCCGGGTATCGTTCCGCATCGTCGTCCTTCATGTAAACCAATGAATAGAATCTTTCTGCTTCCTTGTAATCCTTGTAAATACGATTGGTTTCGGCTATTTTCCAGATTAAATCTAAATTTTCTGGATCCATCACCAAGGCTTGATTGTAATAATCCAAGGCGTAATAATAATCACCTTTATTATATTGTTGATCTGCAAATGCCAACACATCTTTTAATTTGGCTTGACTGAAGGACAGATAGGGAAGAAGTAGAAAACCAATTAGATAAAATCTGGACATACGCGATGAATGATTTGTTTTGGTTTAAAACGACTGATGACATATTTCACGGCAATTTCGAATCCACCTCGGGTCTGGCTTGCAGGGACTAACTTTGAGAAATTCACGTCATAACTTAGCCCACAATATAAGGGGCCTTTTTCGTAAGCTAAATTGACAGAAAAAGCATCTTTATTGCGCCACCATAATCCGCCATAAAGGTTTATTTTATCACGGCTTGAAAACGCATAACGGGCAAGTCCTCCCACCATTAGTTCTTGGTATTTTCCTTGTTTGCTATATTGCATACTAGGAAGAATCGTCCAATCTGAATTTAAAAGGTAACTCGCTTTACTGAAGACATTCCAACGGACATCTCTAAGGACAATTTGGTTATAGAATCCTTGGTTCGGCCGATTCAAGTTAAATGCGGAAATGCCTGAATGGAAGTGCCATTTTGCGGATAATTGCCAATCGTCGACGATTCCGAGTCCCAAGGAGAAGTTTAGTTTCGAATTACTTTGAAAAGATTCATTACTCGGTGCATTCGGATCGAAAATGTAGCCATTGTATTGATTATCAAAATAAAGAGAAGACCAATTGATTTGACGGTAATTGAATCCAATGTTGAGTCCTGGACGAAAGGTATGCGTAGGCAAAAATCCGAAGGTCATTGGCCGGTTGATATTCGCTTGGCATTCCATTGTTCTTAGTTTGCCATCACCTACTTGGTCGTGAAATGCCAACAAACCGACACCCCAACCCTTGTAACGACCGTCAACTGAAAAAGAGTTGGTGCTAAATGGAACGGTTACACTGCGCCATTGATTTCGGTAGTTTGTGATGAGACGAAGGTCTTCTCGAAACGCTCCAGCATTTCCAGGATTTTGAAATAAAGGATTGTCATTAAATTGTGTCCAATGAATATCCTGCCCATATATCATGGTGTGAACAAAGAAAAGAAATATGAACGATTTGGACTTCATTGCAAATTGGCTTTACGAAGATACAAAATTTGCAATGCTAATCCATTATGGATTTGTTAGGGAAACAGGGATGATTTTACCATTCAAAAAACGCTGCGCATTTAAAGAAAAATCAGTGATAAATTCAGCCATCTGTATTGGGTTTAAAGGCGCCTGATATCCTGGGAACGCTTGTTCGAGCATTTCAGTTTGAACGGCACCTAAACACAGGCAATTCATTTTGATGTTGGTGTCTTTGTATTCTTCAGCAAAAAGCTCTGTAAAGGAACACAGTGCAGCTTTAGATGTGGAATAAGCGGCCAATCCAGGAAACTTCATACTACCTTGAAATCCACCCATGGAGCTGATATTGACTATATGTGCTCCCTCGGGATTCAATTTAGGCAACAAGCATTGAATACTTTCCATGACACCAATCACATTGACTTGATAAGAGGTATTGAAATCCGCATGAGTTAATTCGGGAAATGGCTTATTTACCAAGTATCCGGCATTTTCAATTAACACGTCAATCTGAGGAAGTTGGCCCATCAGTTTTGCAAGTTGTTCATACACGTTTTGACTCAGGTCCAAGGCAAAGCAATGTACATTATCTTGATCAAACATCGCTTCCATGCGTTCAATGTTACGCGCAAATGCATAGACTTGATGATCGGAATTCTTTGCGTATGTTTTCACGAGTTCTGCACCAATTCCTCGGCTCGCTCCAATAACGAATATGTGCTTACTCATCGAAACTTACAATTAATTCGTCACTTGTCGGAAAGGCTTGACACGTTAAAATGTAACCTTGTTTCACTTCTTCGTCAGTTAATGAGAAATTAGAACGCATTTTAGCTGTTCCTTTCAAAACTTTTGCACGACAAGAACAGCACACACCACCTCGACAAGAATATGGCGCATCCAAACCATTTTTCTCTGCCAATTCAAGCACGCTGTGTTGCTCACCTTTCATGTCAAAAGAGGCTGTTTCGCCATCAATCATGACTTTGACTTTGCTTTCTCCTGCAAATGAATCCGTTGCTGTACTTTCCTTTGCCTCCAATGGCGTAAATAACTCAAGGTGAACTTTGTCTTTGGAAACGCCAAAAAAGGCAAGGCATTCTTGCATTTCTTCCACAAGTCCGATTGGACCACAGATGTAAAAAGCATCTGCTTGCAGCAAACTTAAGTTCGCTTTAATTTCTTCAGTGAAACGTTCTTTACTTATTCTTCCTGACGCAAAACCTTCCAGCACTTCTTGGCTTAAATAATGGGTGCAGTGCACATTGGACAAGGCCGCTAATTCTGATTCAAATAGAATAGAATCCTTGGTTTTGCTACCATAGAACAAATGCATTTGAGTGGCACTTGTTAAATGTTTTGCCATAGAAAGAATCGGAGTAATCCCACTACCTGCAGCAATACAGACGATGTTTTTCGCACTTGGACTCAATTTAAAATTTCCTTCCGGTTTCGAAATCCAAATCGGGAAATCGGTTGAATTTTGATCATTCAGAAAATTGGAGACAAGTCCTTTGTCGAGGCGCTTTATAGCAACCGCTAATGGTTCCGATGGACCACTACAAATGGAGTAGGAGCGACGTTCTTTTTTACCGTTAATGTACACTTCTAAATTGATATACTGTCCTGGAACAAAGGTAAATTCTTGCTGAAGTTCAGCTGGAATTTCAAACGAAACCTGAACAGCCTCTGCATTCAAATGCTTCAGTCCATTCATCGTGATCGCATGAAATCCTCTGCTGATTTTTTCAGAAGAAGGTTTTTCACTTTTTTTAAATCGGTCAAATAATCCCATAATGCTTAATCGTCAAATGAAACAAGCACTTCCTCACTTGTAGGGTGTGCTTGACAAGTTAAAATGTATCCCGCTTCTACCTCTTCGGGTGTTAAAGCATAATTTAGGTCCATGCGGACGGTTCCTTTTAGAACTTTGGCTTTGCATGTACAACAAACGCCACCCTTACACGCGTAGGGAACATCTGAACCAGCCTTGTATGCCGCATCCAGAATGGTCATTCCAGTTGAATCCAAGGGAAATTCAATCGCATCATCATCCATAATGACTGTTACGAAAGAGGATACTTGCACCTGTGTTTCGGTATTCTTCTGCGGGGTATTTTTTGATGCGCCAGAATGGAATAATTCAAAATGGATGCTTTTCTCGGACAGTCCTTTTTGAAGCATCGCTGATTTTACATCCAAAATCATTTGTTCTGGACCACAAATAAAGACATCGTCGATTTGCTCATTTTGCAAAAAAGCCTGATGCAAATCTAAACATTTTTGCTCGTCAATTCTTCCTTTTTGAATGGCATTTCCAAGGTTTTCACGCGAAAATAAATGAACCAGACAAAGGCGATTTAAATATTCGTTTTTCAAGTTTTCCAATTCTTCTCGAAAAATCACCTCTGAAAAACCTTGGTTTCCATAAAACATGGTCACGTGACTTTTAGGCTCTTCTCTTAATATCGATTTTAAAATCGAGAAAATGGGTGTTACTCCGCTACCTGCAGCAAAAAGCACATAGGACTTAGCGTTGTTTGGATTCGTTTCAAGCCTGAAATTCCCCATAGGATTCATGACGTCAAGTTGTTGCCCTTCTTTCAGTTCAGTCAAGGCAAAGCTTGAAAAAACACCTTGTTCCACTTGTTTGATTGCAACTCGCCATTCCTTGTCGGATGGAGCTGAACAAAGGGAATAAGATCGTCGAACATCTTCTCCATTTATAATACTCCTTAACGTAAGGTATTGTCCGGATTGGAATTGAAAATCAGATTGTAATTCTTGGGGTAATTCAAAACTGATGGAAACACAGTTTTTAGTCTCTTTGCGTATGTTTTTGATCTGAAGAGAATGAAATTTTGGCGTCATTCAAGTTGAAATTTAAATTGAATTCAAATTTACATAATACTTGTGTAAATCATCGGTCTTTCAGGAACAATGTTTATCCTTATTTGTTTCATTGAAAATTGATATTTTGTATATTTGTGAAAAGCCGCATAAACATGAAAACAATGGATTTACAAGAATTAGAAAAGCGCTTCCAAGAAAAAATTGACAAGGAAATTAAAATCGAACCAAACGATTGGATGCCAGACGAATACCGTAAAACCTTGATTCGTCAAATTTCGCAGCATGCCCATTCTGAAATTGTTGGAATGTTGCCTGAAGGTAATTGGATTACACGTGCGCCAAATTTGCGCCGAAAAGCGGTGTTACTTGCTAAAGTGCAGGACGAAGCCGGTCATGGACTTTATTTGTACAGTTCAGTTGAGACACTTGGTGCTGATCGTGAAGCAACCATCGATGATTTACATTCAGGAAAAGCAAAATATTCTTCTATTTTTAATTATCCGGCGGTGACTTGGGCTGACATTGGTACCATCGGATGGTTGGTCGATGGAGCTGCCATTATGAATCAAGTGGCTTTGTGCCGTTGTTCTTACGGTCCATATGCACGTGGAATGGTGAAAATATGTAAAGAAGAATCTTTCCATCAGCGACAAGGATTTGAAAGCTTAGTAACTCTTTGCAATGGCACACCTACTCAAAAAGCAATGGCACAAGATGCGATGAATCGTTTCTGGTGGCCTGCTCTTATGATGTTTGGACCAAGTGATGCGGATTCTCCACATTCAGCACAATCGATGAAATGGAAAATCAAACGTTTTTCAAACGATGAATTACGTCAAAGTTTTGTAGACGCAACGGTTCCGCAAGCTGAAATACTTGGTTTGACCATTCCCGATCCCAATTTGAAATGGAACGAAGAGACTGGTCACTATGATTTTAGCCCCATCAATTGGGATGAATTCTGGCAAGTGGTCAACGGAAATGGCCCATGTAACAAAGAACGAGTTGAAGCGCGTAAAAAAGCGAAAGAGGAAGGCATGTGGGTGCGTGAAGCAGCAATGGCCTATGCGGAAAAACGAGCAATGAGGAAAACAGCATAACACATTTATTTTTAGAAACTATGTCAAACAGAGAATGGCCTCTTTGGGAGGTATTTATCCGCAGCAAACAAGGATTAAATCACAAACATGTTGGAAGCTTGCGTGCTCCAGATGCTACTTTAGCATTGGAAAATGCACGAGATGTATATACACGCCGATCGGAAGGAATTAGCATTTGGGTCGTGGAGTCGAATTACATTCATGCTTCAGATCCGTCAGATGCCGACGCCATGTTTGAACCATCGGACACGAAAGTTTACCGCCATCCTACTTTTTACGAAGTGCCTGAGGGTATAAAACACATGTAAGATGAAGAATGAAGCATTGTACAATTACGTTCTTCGTTTAGGAGACGACAGCCTAATTTTAGGTCAACGTTTAGGTGAGTGGTGTGGGCATGGTCCAATCTTAGAGGAGGACATTGCGATGACCAATATTTCTTTGGATTTAATTGGACAAGCGATGAGTTTGTTGGATTATGCTGGCGAGTTAGACGGGCAAGGAAAGGACCACGATGATCTTGCATTTTTGCGTTTCGAACACGAATATCGCAATGCACTCTTGGTGGAGCAACCAAATGGTGATTTTGCCAACACCATGATGCGCCAGTTTTTATTCGATGCTTTTAGAAAGCCTTTGTATGAAAAAATGCTTGCCTCCACGGATAAACAACTGGCGGCGATTGCAGAGAAATCTTTGAAGGAAACAAGGTACCACTTGAAACATACATCCGAATGGATTATTCGAATGGGCGATGGAACGGATGAGTCACATCAACGCGCGCAAACTGCTTTAGACCTTTTATGGAGGTATACCGATGAACTGTTCAGTGAAACTTCGGATGATCAACTTCTGATTTCAGCAGGTATTGCCCCATCGATGCTTGACGTTAAAGCCGAATGGTCGAAAACAGTGAAGGAAGTTCTTCAGGAAGCAACCTTAGTCATTCCAACGAATAATTGGCAATTTGAAGGTGGACGAAGAGGAGTTCATTCCGAACATTTAGGTTATTTATTGGCAGAATTGCAGTACATGCAACGTGCCTATCCAAATATGAAATGGTAACTAAAGATTCCATTCTTTCTTGGTTAGAGGAAGTGTGTGACCCTGAAATTCCCGTATTGTCTTTATCGGACCTGGGAGTTCTTCGAGATGTATCATTTGTCAATGAAGAATGGGTGATCACTATTACCCCAACTTATAGCGGCTGTCCGGCAATGAAAACAATGGAAGACGATGTGTTGGCCAAATTAAAATCACACGGGATCACAAACGTTCGTGTTGAATTGATCTTATCTCCTGCCTGGACCACCGATTGGCTCTCGATAGAAGGAAGGAAAAAACTACGTGCTTTTGGAATTGCGCCACCGGAAGATGAGGTAGATAAAAGTGTGCTTTTTGCAAGCCCAACGGTCGTTCCTTGTCCGAAATGCGGATCTCGCGAAACAAAAATGGTCAGTCAGTTTGGTAGTACTGCGTGTAAAGCACATTACCAATGCCTCACCTGTTTGGAACCCTACGACTATTTTAAATGCCTGAAATAAAAGGGCATTTTTTTTATTTTACTACTATGTATTGCATAATACAAAGTAAAACATATATCTTTGTATAAAATATTTCCAAATGAACGTTGAGAATACACAGTCACAAATGCGCAAAGGAATACTAGAGTATTGCATTTTAAGCATTTTAGACAAAAAAGAAGCGTATCCTTCTGAAATTTTGGAGCGGCTCGATTTGGCTCAATTAAAAGTTGTGGAGGGTACGATTTACCCCTTGTTAACGCGTCTGAAAAACATGAAGTTATTGGATTACAGATGGGCGGAGTCTACTGCTGGTCCTCCCAGAAAATACTACACCATTACAGAAGAAGGAAGAGCATTTTTAAGCGAATTAGAGCGCACATGGATCGAGCTGCAACTTGCGGTGAGTCATATTACAACCATTTAAAAAAAAACGCATGAACAAAACAGTTTCAATTCATTTACAAGGAGTACCATTCATATTGGAGGAGCAAGCCTTTGACCGTTTGAATTCGTATTTACAACAGTTAAAGCAAGTCCTACAAAAAGAAGTCGGAAGTGAAGAAATTCTTCAAGATATTGAATTAAGAATGGTGGAATTGTTGCAACAGCAATTGACCCCGTTCAAACAGGTGGTTGAATTATCAGTCGTTGAACAGATCATCGAAAAACTGGGCAAACCGGAGGATTTCACAGATGAAACAACACCAAACAATGAATCAACATATTCAGAGGAAATTCCTACAGAAAAAAGATTATTTAGAGATGGTGATCGCGCTATGATTGGCGGTGTATGTGCTGGTGTCGCTGCCTATTTCAATTTGGACGTTGTCATCGTTCGTGCGATTTACATTTTCACCTTTTTAACTTTTGGCATCGGATTCCTATTTTACATCCTCCTTTGGGCGATTATTCCATTGGCGAAAACCAGCAGTGATAAACTGCGCATGAAGGGACAACAAGTGAACATTGAAAACATGAAGTCGGAATTAGAAGATGCAGCAAATCGCGTTAAAAAAGGAGCGAAGGACTTAAAAATGAATCCCGGAATTCAATCTACAGTTGGTGGGATTCTACGCATCATCTCTGTCATCATTGGAATCTGGTCCATCCTTTTTGGAACGGGAATTTTTATTTGTGCCATCGTATTCTTCTTTGTGAATCCAGACATCATTCCAGCACAACTAAACGGTCGATTTATGTCCTTCCAAGATTTCGGTGGATTATTGTTTGAAAACACATCCCATGAAACCTATTTTTACCTGGGAATTGCGCTGATTTCCATGGCACTAGTTGCGCAAAGTTATTTATTTGGAATCCGCCTCATCACCCAATTCAAGGCAAAGTACTTGAAGGTGTTCACAGCTATTTTCGGTGTGGTACTTGTTGCAGGTGTGGTACTAGTTTCGTTGGGTGGAGTTCAAATTGGCCGTTCCATGGCTATATATGGTGAAGTAGAAAAAGAAATCGCAATTATCTCAGGATCTGACTTGAAGATTGAACAGAAATCCATTGAAGGACAATTTATTGATGGATACAAAATCAAAAGCAATGGTGACGAGGGGGTTATAACCATCAGAAATGGACGCGTTTACTTGCGAGGAATTGAGTTGGTTTATACGCAATCAAGCGATTCCTTATACCACATCAAGCAAATCAATGATGCACAAGGACGAACCCATGAATCGGCATTGAAAAAAGCACGAAATATTCGTTGTGCTTATGATTTTCAGGACAATCACATGTTATTGGAAACGATGTATTCCTTCCCAACATCGGATAAATTCCGTGATCAAAATGTGAAGTTCATGATAGCAGTTCCGAGTGGCGGCACGATTATTTATAATAAACAACAGGTGTATCCAAGAATGAGGCATGAAAGCGAATTCCAAGATGAAACCTATCAGCACGGATACATTTCCAGTGATGGTTCCTATTCAAACTGGTAAATTACAGCTTTAATTTACTAATGATTCTTCCGGCATCTAACCAATAAATGAGTTTGAATGAAACACTATTGACTGGGCCATTGGCAAGGGTATTTTGTAAGTTAGACCAATAATTTTCTTGAACGCGCTTATCCGAACTGAAAATGGAATTCTTCCAAACGATATTAAACTCGCTGCTCGGTTGAAATACCCAACGGTATTGGAAATCAATGGTGAATGCATTAAAGTTAATGTTATATGCCGATTCACCTTGATCATTCAAGCCGGCATAAGTAGTCAACGGATCGATCAATCCTTGATCATTTAATTGTCCAAAGTAATGGTAGTTAATCGCAGAACGGTAATGTCTCAAGCGAAAGGTAATGCCCATCCGATTCGTTAAGATATAATCCAAGGAAACTGATTGGGTGGTGTTAATCCGATCGCGGTTACCAAAAATGATTCCACTTGGCACATTGACGGGTTCATCAAATGGAACAGCGTATCCTTCACTATTTCGTTCAAAATCTTGGCTCCAATTATAGGTCATAAAGATGAAGTCGGTAAAACGAATGCGCGGACTCACATTGTAACCATATTCTTTCCACTGGTCGCGTTGCACGAAAGTGTAATTAATTCCGGCGTCCAATGCCAATCGCTTTTGGTAATTGGTTGAAACCCAATAAGTGAAATTATAGGTTTTTGGGCGCTGAAAATAACTTCCCCATACACGAGGTTCATAATAATCGTAATTTTTTGTCAACGTATTGTAGTTGCCAAAACCAGTTGCATTAAAGGATTTAGACACGAGCACGAATCCCAAATTGGAATATGTTCCGACATAATTGTTTGGAGCGTAAAGGCGCATGCTCGAAACAGATCCGCTCACGATCACTTTTGTTAATTGTTTTGATTTCGGTTTGAAATTGCGATAGGCCCCAGATACTTCTAAGATTCGTTTGTTATTAATGTAATTAAATCCAAGATCGTTCGGATCGTATTTATCTGACTCTTCCAGGTAGCCTAATCCGTAAATCCAAGTGCCACGTTGTTTTTTCAGATTCAGATTGTAGTTATACCCAATGTTGGATTGAATTCCTTTTTGCACAGAAACGGTTGTTTTTCCGTTGATGTTAAACTTGTTATTTTTGGTATTGGCATTAAAATTTAAGCCACTGACATTCGCATCATAAAATGTGCCGGATCGCAAAACACTGGTATTCGTAAAAGTGACTGAACTATTGTTTTTTAAATTCTGATCAAGAACAAAGACGTTGTAATTGGTCAGTGGAGAAATCATAACTTGGCGTTCCATGCCGCTGTCATAATTCACTGCGGTGCCATATTGTGGAGCATTCACCGCATTGAAAACACCAATTCCCAAGCCATTTTTCATACGGCCAGAGAACTTAGTTGCATTATATAATTTGGATCCAAGTGGAACGTTTTTCAAATATTCATCTGGATTCAACATTGTGGTAATCACTTTTCGTGGTGCTTGAATTCCGATGCGTCTGCTATAAAAGAGACCAGCTTTGTTAAACAATTCTGTTCCTTCGGTAAAAAATTGACGGTTTTCATTGAATTGTACTTCAAATGGGCTTAAGTTCAATACTTGTTGGTCGAAGACAACTTGACCAAAGTCAGGGACTAGCGTCACATCAAGAGTAAATGCTTCATTGACGCCATATTTGATATCCATCCCACCATTGAAAGAACGTGTCCAACCAAAGGTGCCATCACCTTTCGGAATGCGATCCAAGTAAGAAGAAACATAGGGCATCAGGGCTAATCTCAATGGAGGTTTGATGCCTGAAATACCGACAATATCTCCGTTTTCAATTAAAAAATTCTCCAAGTCTGGATTCACTTTTACCCAAGTTGATTCCTCGCGGTACCGTGAGATATCACGTGAGAAATTAACCCCCCAACTTTGCACTTCTTGTTTCGGAAAACGAATGGCACTATACGGAATGCGGATTTCTACAATCCAAGCATTTTCGGTAATGCTTACTGCACTTGACCATGCTAAATTCAATTCCCCAATGTAATTGCTTCCAGAGATTTTTGCATCAATCTGCACGCCGCGACTCGTAACACCAAAGTAAAAACCATTTTGATCGTCGTTGTAGGTGTCTAAGTACACTTGGAAATTATCCAAATTCGCATTATAGTCGTCGCGCAGAGATAGCACATTGGAAATGGAATCCGGATCATCAAAACAGACAGCACTGATGTACAACGCATCATCATTGTAAATCATGCGCACCTCTGTTGGTTTTCGCGCTGGATTACCTGGGTATGGCTTTAATTGGGTGAATGCTTGAGCCGACGCGGGTGTTTGCCACGCTTTTTCTTTCAATTGCCCATCCACATGTATTTCTTCTGTGATGCGCAGGGCCGTAATTTGCGGTTTAGTTTCGGTTTGTTTTTGACAAATTCCGATGGTGTATAGAAATAGAAAAAGGAAGAGTAAGTGTCGTTTCATGCGCAGCAAAAATACGGCAAAATTTTATTTCCCCATGCGCGCAACAACATGTAAGCACTCTTCATGCTGTTCAAAAGTCGCCCATATTTTGCAAGCACATTTGAAGCGATATAAAATGGCCGCACTCAATTGTTGAAGGTAATGTGTTTCGGATGCAGTAAGAGCGCGCTTATTGACAAACCGCGAAAATGAAAAGTCAAAACTATTCCCGTTTAAATGTGGACTCCTGCGCACGGCAGTACGATTATGTTTAACCAATTTCGATACGGTGTAATGTGTGCGCGTCATGGAAGTCACCAATAACTTTGTGCCAGCCAATGGTGTATATGCTAAAGAATCTTGAAAAGCCATGCCGATTTCATTCAAAATCTTTTCCGCATATGGGGTTAATGCAGCATAGGAATAAAAAAAAGTATCCAAAGCATACCCATGATTTTCCCTGATTAAATTTAATTTCCCGGCACGAATCAATCGTTGAATCCCTCTTTTATCGGAGGAAGGTTTAACCCCTTGCTTTACTGAGCGATCCATGTACTCACATAGTCGATTATTTAATTTTAATGGATAGTTTTCTTTCTCAAATTTCGAGTAATCAAAAGATAGTGTGGTTTCTTCCTGCAAGAAATGTTGATGCTGGTCTGCTTCCTTTGGATTGAAAAGCCCGAATCCAACAAGTACAAAACTAATGGTGAGTAAACTAAACGAAAAAAACTTCATGTTCCTACAAAATTAAAATAATCTTCAAGCTGAGAATGAAAATGCTTGCTTAACTTTGCATCGTGAGTGTATTTGATAATTTAAGAGCTCAATTAGAGCAGCTGGACTGGCCAAACGTGTACTTGTTCAAGTTCATCGTTCCAAATGATAATGAGCACATGGCTCAAGTGAGTGCTTTGTTTGATGAACAAGCAGACATTGCATACCATCAATCAGGTAGAGGAAACTATGTCAGTGTGAGCGTTAAGGAAGTAATGCTCTCGGTGGAAGACATTATCGAAATTTATGAAAAAGCGGCTCAAATTAAAGGTGTAATCTCGTTGTAATGGAAAGAATAATTGAATTTTTGGTGATTACCCTTTTGATCTTGTTGGCAATTATTGCGTACCGTTATCTTTTGAAGTATTTATCCAAAGGAAATGTCAATCAAGCCTTATTTTGCGAATTGTATTCTCTGGACCATGAACCGGCAATGGGTGAAGTAAGTTTTTACTTTGTTTGTCCGGAAACGACTTTTGTTACTTTCTGCATATGGAAAGGCGATGAAGTCATCAAGCAACTCACAAGCAAGGAGTTTGAGAAAGGTGGACACCTCTTAAAATTCCAAACCTCGGAAATTGAAAACGGTGTTTATTATTTCGGAATAGAGACAGCGAAACAAAAGACGCAAAAGCGCTTTACCGTTCAGAATTAAGATTCGCTTTTCGGTTTCTTCACCTTGATTCTTGTACGGTGACCAGAAATCTTGTATTTCGATTTATCGAAGTTACTTTTATATCCGTCCGTTTTTTCAATGCGGTACGTTAAGCCAAGACTATATTGCATGTAGTCCGAACTCTTAAACAAGTCTGTTAGTCCTAACTTTAATGTGCCCTGCGCTTGAAGTCCTAATTTACTGCTCATCCAAAAAGTACAACCAACGGTGAAATTAGCTGTGGGAGAAAAGGACTTCGCCGTATTTCGTCGGTCAGAAGTTCTCAATGTCATCCCCAATCCTGATCCAAGATAAGGATCTAAAACACCTCTTCCGAGTTGCTTATAAAAGGAATATTTCAATGCAAAATCGGTCGAAATCATACTGCCAGTGATGCCCATGGAATCATTCACCATTTTTGTGGGGTCATATTTTTGATATCCAATGGCACCTTCTGTACTCCATCCATTGTAAATGTATTTATCTACAAAAACACGCGCCGGATAAGGTGCACTTTGAAAAGAAGAACTAGAAAATGGATTCAGCTCATAACCATCATCATCCGTTAATAACCAAGACGCTCCAAATTGCCAAGCGTAATTATCGCGGTTGGTCATTTTTTTTGTAGGTTGAGCAATGCTTGTGCCAATAAAAAAAAGAAAAAATAGGAGAGAGCGTGTGCGATTAGTCATGAGTCATTTGTTCTGAAACAAAAGTAATTAAATTATAAAGCCGAGATCTTTTGTTCTTTTCAATGAATTGACAAGCAATTGTGTATTTCTCATTCAATGAGAATGCCTAATTTTGAGTCGGATATGGCAAAAGTCAAGAAATATGATTTGGTTTTAGAAGATGAGTCAACATTGGAAGTATTTGGCATCTCTTCTGCATTTGCCGATTACCGCTTGGCTTGGGAGTTAAATCAAAGTTTGGACATTAACTTAGTAAAATCCAGTGATGTCTTTGAATTTCGTCACCTGAAAACAAAAGAAATGCTAACATTTCGCTATTTTTCATTTTTCGATGAAGAGTTGTTAACTCGTTTTTATTTGATTAAAAACAGACAGGACGCAGGTGTTTTTCAGGGAGAACGAACAATGATTGACTTTTTCTTAGTACTTCGTGAAAATTTCACCATGAAAAAGGATGAGTTCATGCAAAAACTAAGACAGATAAATGGACTTGTAGCCGTTTTTGATTTTCCGCCAGATGATTTTGAATTGATTGAATATTTAACAAGTTAGCATGAAAAAAACGAAAATAGTAGCTACAATGGGACCTTCTTCTCTGAAAAGAGAAGTTTTAAAAGACATGATGTTGGCTGGACTGAATGTCTGCCGATTGAATTTCTCTCATGGATCCTATGAAGATCATGCCGGTGCGGTTGCATTGATTCGTTCATTAAACGAAGAACTCGGATTAAATGTAGCAATCCTTGCCGATTTACAAGGCCCAAAAATTCGGACCAATGAAATGGAAAACAATGGTGTTCTTTTGGAAAATGGGCATGAAATTTTATTAGTAGTGGACAAGGTCATTGGAAATGCGGAACGATTCTCCATTAATTATACCCTTTTGCCGCGCGAGGTGAAGCCGGGTGAACGCATTCTTTTGGATGATGGTAAAATTGTATTAGAAGTAAGAGAAACCGATGGAAGTTCAACCATTCGATGTGAAATCATTCAGGGAGGAATTTTATCCTCAAAAAAAGGGGTGAATTTTCCCAATACGAAAATTTCCATGCCTTCACTGACGGAAAAAGACATCGCAGACTTGGATTTTGCATTGGAACACAACGTTGATTGGATTGGACTTTCGTTTGTCCGTTCGCAAGAGGACATCATTGATTTGAAAGCTCGTATTGCAGCAAAGAATCACCATGCGAAAGTGATTGCGAAAATTGAAAAACCCGAAGCACTGGAAAACATCAATGAAATTATTTCGGAAAGTGATGGACTCATGGTTGCAAGGGGTGATTTGGGTGTGGAGGTGCCATATCAAACCGTTCCTTCCATTCAAAAAATGCTGATATCAAAATGTATTTCAACTGCTAAGCCGGTCATTGTGGCTACTCAAATGATGGAATCAATGATCTCTAATTTGACTCCGAGTCGTGCCGAGGTGAACGATGTAGCGAATGCGGTATTAGATGGTGCTGATGCCGTGATGTTGAGTGGGGAAACATCTGTTGGGAGTTATCCCGTTCAGGTAATTGAAACCATGTCAAATATCATCAAGGAAATGGAAACACATGGCGCGATGTATAATAAGGAAGAGTTGCCTGTGAAAAACAGTGAACGCTTTATTTCAGATTCCATTTGTTTTAATGCGTGTCGTTTGTCACAACGCGTAGAGGCAGACGCCATCATTACCATGTCTTTTTCCGGTTATACGGCCTATAAAATTGCTTCACAACGACCGAATAGTCAAATTTATGTTTTCACCAGCAATCGTAAAATCTTAACTCAATTGAATTTGGTGTGGGGTGTACGTGCCTTTTACTATGATAAACTCATTTCTACTGACCATACCATTGCGGACATTAAGTATTTCATGAAATCGGAGGGTTACTTAAATGTAGGAGATTTGGTGATTAATATCGCATCGATTCCATTGGAAGACCTTGGCGCTACAAATATGTTGAAATTAAGTTACGTAGATTAGTAACGAGCGTATTCATCTCGAAAAAAATCCTTAACTTAAGGTAAAGAACAAAAGAGATGGAAAAGAAATGGGTGTTTCAACCGACGGTTGACGAGGAAAAAGTTCAGGAATTAGCAAAGCAGTTAAATGTTGAACCATTTGTAGGTCGCTTGCTTGTTCAACGTGGACTAGAAACGGAAGCCGCAGCACGCGCGTTTTTTCGACCAAACCTAGATGAACTGCACGATCCCTTTCTGTTAAAAGATATGGACCGTGCCGTGGAACGAATCAACACGGCCATCCAACGCAAAGAGGGTATTTTATTGTTCGGGGATTATGATGTCGACGGCACAACTGCGGTTGCGCTCATGTACGAGCAATTAAATTCCATATACGAAAACATTCAATATTATATTCCGGACCGATACAAAGAGGGATATGGATTAAGTCAATTGGGAATTGATTTTGCAGTTGAAAAAAATTGTAATTTAATCATTACACTTGATTGTGGGATAAAGTCGAATGCATTGGTGGAAAAAGCAAAAAAAACCGGCATCGATTTTATTATTTGTGACCACCATCAACCAGGAACGACATTACCGGATGCCATTGTTTTGGATCCAAAAAGAAATGATTGTTCTTATCCTTTTAAAGAATTATCTGGATGTGGCGTAGGATTTAAATTGATGCAAGCGCTGTACATTGATCATGCGCGGCCCTTTGAAAAATTGATGGAAAGTTTGGATTTACTTGCGCTTAGTATCGGTGCAGATATTGTAGATGTTACCGGTGAAAACCGAATCCTCTGTCATCACGGCTTACTTCAATTGAATCATGCTCCTAGGCGAGCATTTCAAGAATTATTAATACTTGCAGGTAAAAAGTTACCATTAACCCTCACAGATGTTGTATTTGTCATTGCACCAAGAATAAATGCAGCCGGAAGAATACGAAGCGGCAAGACCGCAGTGGACTGGATGCTTTCCTCCAATGATGAAGAAATGAAACAATTGGCACAGGAAATTCATGATGATAATACCTTGCGAAGAAGTATTGATCAGTCGATGACAGATGAGGCTCTGCGTCAAATTGCTGAAGACCCGTTACATCCCCATCGCTATACGAATCTTGTATTTCAAGAAGATTGGCACAAAGGAGTTGTGGGAATTGTTGCCTCACGAATTATGGAAACACATTACCGTCCAACGATTGTCTTAACTTTATCCAACGGACAAATCACAGGGTCGGCGCGCAGCATTGGCATGATAAACCTTTACGAAGTCTTGGAAGTATGTCAGGAACATTTGACGCAATTTGGAGGACATCATTTTGCAGCAGGATTAACAATGCCGAGGGAAAACCTACATGCTTTTCGCGAAGCATTTGAGATGACTGTTCGAAATTTTTTGGAGGATAAAGCAATCGAAGCAGTGCAACAGATTGATGTTGAAATTGATTTAAATGAGATTCAAACCGAATGGAATGGAAGACTTCCCCGCATCAAAAAAATCTTAGATGCCTTCGAACCTTTTGGCCCTGGAAATATGAAGCCCGTTTTTTGTACCAAGGAATTATATGCAACAGATGCTCGTATATTAAAGGAAAAACACTTGAAATTAAAAGTCGTCCAAGCACATTCGAAATTGGCATTTGATGCCATTGGATTTAATTTAGCGGAAAAAGAGCTTTGTACTTTGAAAGGAATGCCGTTTGAGATGGCTTACACCTTGGAAACGAATGAATTCAATGGAAAAACGAATTTGCAGTTCAATATAAAGGACATTCGTGCCATGGACTGAGGTTTTTCGCTTAAATTTGAACACGATGTTTACAGGAATTATAGAAGAAATAGGCTCCGTTTCGGAAGTCCGTCAGGAAGATGGAAATGTGCATTTTACCATCAAATCTGATTTGAGCAATGAATTAAAAATTGATCAAAGTGTGGCACACAATGGTTGTTGTTTGACAGTTGTTGGATTGGGCCCGGACCATCATGTTGTAACAGCCATTCACGAGACCCTGCAGAAAACAAATCTCGGCAGTTGGAAAGTAGGGTCAAAAATCAATTTAGAGCGTTGTATGAGCTTGAATGGACGCTTAGATGGACACATTGTTCAAGGACACGTCGATGGATTGGCTCGTTGTATCGACATCGCGGATGAAAATGGCAGTTGGCGTTATCGTTTTGACTATGAATCCGATTTCGTGACGGTTGAAAAAGGCTCGATTACCATAAATGGAACAAGTTTAACAGTGGTAGATTCAGAAGAGCATTCGTTTGCGGTTTGCATTATTCCATATACTTACGAACATACAAATTTCCATACTTTAAAGGTTGGAGATGAGGTGAACCTTGAGTTCGACATCATTGGAAAATACGTTGCGCGTTTGATGAATCGTTAATAGAAGTGCAACGCAATGGTTTGCACATGTGTTTGACTTTTTAACACAATAAATTTCGCTTGATCATAGCTTGGTGGACCAAAACTACCCATGGCATTATTGGAGAAGGCAAAACCTTCCGTTGGAATCCCTAACCAATTTTGGTCAATCTGTTGATTGTCATTTTCGTCATGAAATACACCAAATGCATAAGTTCCAGCAGGAATGCTATCCAACGTAAAGGACATGGTAGACACCGTAGGAGTCAATATCAAGGATCTATATACGTGTGCCGGATCATTAAAATTGGAACTAGAATTGTAAAGCGCAAAATTAATTTTGCCGTTAGCGTTGTGCATTCCAGACAAATTCACTTGTATTTTTCCAAGCGTATCCAGTACATTATTGGTGTTATCCGGAGGGAGATTCACTGCGGGTGGCGAAACTTTATCCTTTTCACATGAAAATACAAGTAGACAAAGCGGCAAGAACAGTACATTTAAAACTTTCATATTTCTTGAATGAAGTGTTAAGGTAAAGAAAAAATGTAAAGAATTCTAATGGAATCAAAAAAGGCGGATGAAACTCATCCGCCTTTTTGAAACTTTTCATGAACTTATTTAATCCCTAATGCTGCTTTTGCAGTGGCATCGTTTGGATCAACTTGCAAAATTATTTCATAGTAAGATTTCGTTTTTGACAAATCTTTCGCTGCTGATTTTGCATAGTAATCACATAAGTAACGACACGCTTCTAACACCATTCCTTTATTTGCTGCAACAGTTCGGTCTTCTGGTTTTACTAATTCAATGACTTTCTCATAATATGGTTGAGCAGCCCATCGTTCGTTATTGGAATCTAATTTATAATTGGTTCTTGCTCTCCATAAATATGCTGGAGCATAGTTCGGAGATAATTTGATAACGGTTGCAAAAGTTGAATCAGCAAGTACATAATCTTTTGGTCCGTTGTAAATCGCCTTTCCAAGTTCGTATTGTTCAGCAGAAGTCAAAGTAATAATTTTTGATCGTTTATTGTATAATTCAATTGCTTTATCGAATTTCTTTAATTTAAAGTATTTGCTCGCTGTTTCGCTTGTCAATTCTTTTGCAGCAATTTCATTAATATCGATGGCTTTTTCATATTCCAATAAACCAAGTGAATCTTTTCCTGCTTTCATTAAAAGCGATCCTTTTGTTTTATAATCCAAAAAGCTAATCATGTTTGCAGGAACAATGGCAAAGAATCGATCAGATGCGGCAAGACCATTTTTGATGGACAAGCTGTCCGTATTACATTCTAAGTAAGAGAATGCTAACATACGTTCCGTATAGAAATTGATAAAATTGTTCGCATTCAAGCTTTTCACCTCCGTAATTGCTTCACAATATTGTTTGGCATTAAAGAGGGCTGTCGTGTACATATAACGGGCCTCTAAATTATTGTTTAAGCTCAAATACTTTTGCCAATCTGCAATCGCCGCTGCTTTCTTACCGTATAACATGTTCAACTCCGCACTTGCACGGTATGCTGGAGCATAAGTAGAGTCAATATTTTTTGCCTCATTGTATTTTTGAGATGCTAAATCTGGATTCTGCGCAGCTTGATATATTTTTGCCACACGCACAACACCACGTGCAGATTTTGGGTTGATGTCTAACACGGCTAAATACGCTTTAATCGCTGGACTAGCATTGTCTGGCGTTTTTGCATACAAGGCATCTCCTTTCAATAACAAGTTGTCCTCGTTTTTGGGATCCTTTAAAATGGCTTCTTCAATGATTAAAATCGCTTGGTCTAAATCTTTTTTCTCAGATTTAATATATGTTTTAACCATTCCACGAATGACTTCTGCACGTTTTAATTTATCTTTTTTGGTCAAAGCCATTGCTTTTTCAAATTCAGCCTTTGCCTCAGCCGTTTTCCCATTCATCCATAATACACGACCGTATCCAACGTAAGGTAGGGCTTTGATTTTATCCACTTCATAACCTTTGTTCCACATCATTTTGGCAGAATCCAATAATCCTTTTTCAAAATAACAGTCACCATAGTAGAAGTATAACTCACCATTCATAGGGTCTGCTTTCACTAAAGAAGCGAAGTCCTTTAATGCATCCACGTAACGCTCGTTATCCGTTTTGTAAATCGCATCTTTCAATGTTTGACCAAATGTCAAGCTAGAAAATAATGCCGCTCCGATTAAAAATAAGGTTTTCATGATAGTGTTTTTTTTATGCTAATCAATTTGCTTGCCAAAAATAGCTTTGTTTTATGGTATGACAAAAAAAAGTAAGGTGAATTACGTGTTAATTGTTTATTCTAGTTCATTTGGATGAGTCGAACAGGGTTATTTGCTGGAACCAATTCAGATTTATGAATAATAATTTGTCCTTTTTCTCCTACCATAAAATTAACGAACCCAGTATTCAGACTTGAACGACTTCCTTTATTGATCATCCATACATCACGGATGAGCGGATATTCCCTTGTGTAAATCACCCCATTAATCGGTTTAAATGACGGGCTATTCTCATTCAGTCTTACGTCCATTACATGAATGCCATCTAAAAAATTGAGCACTTCAAAATCTTCTTGATCAGAAATCCAATTTAAACCAATAATACCGATAGCATCTTTGTTATTCTTCACATATTCGATTACTTCTTCATTGGACTTTGCTGCGAAAACATGCGTTGACAATTTATTGGTTTGTAATAACTCAGTAATGTAATTAAAGTTTGCTGAATTTAATTGATCAAATACGATAGTCATTGGTTTTTTAGATAATGGCCATGTGCTCTTTGAATCGGTTAAGTATTTTTTCAACTGTGGCACACTGATGATGGTATCTTTATTTTCAGGATGAACAATTAATGCCACTGCATCAAGTGCAATTCGATCGCTACTCACTTCAACATTTTTACTCTTTAAGTATTTTTTTTCAGCCTTCGTAAATTCTCGAGTAATCGTAATTGTCTTTACTTTTCCTTCTAGAAATGCTTGAATAATTTCCCCTTCCGTCATGAATTTCGCAGAAATATCAGCTTGGGGATTTAAACTTTGAAAGGTGGAAATGGATGTTTCGAATAAGGGTTTGAACGATTCTTCCACATAGATGATTGCTCTACCCTTTTCATGAGTGTTTTTCGAATAAATCAAAGGATTTTTATTGGAATCGCAACTGGTAGATAGAAGAAGTAAAGAAAAAAAAGCCAGAACAATATTATTCTTCATTGGGTTTTATTTTTTGACGTTTGATATTTTGACGTATACGTGTGAAACGATAAAATGCATACATAAGGAGAAGAATGATCATCATTGTTCTCCGCCATCCGACCATGTAATCAATGACATTCGTGAAAGCTAAAAGTGCTGCGAAGAGGATTGCCGTTGCTACAACGAGTCCTCCGATTATGTTTTGAAAAAATTGACTGTTCATCATGACAAAAAAAATCCCCAATCGAAAATTCTATTGGGGATCTATACGTTTTTTGAGTGATTATTCTGTTTGAAATCTAATCGGAAGACGCACATAAGTACGAACTTCTCTTCCTGCGTTAGATGCCGGTTTCCATTTCGGCATTTTGTTCACCACGCGAAGCGCTTCTTTATCACACGCTGGACATTCTTCCAATTTTGACTCAACTACCGCATTGGATACGGTACCATCTTTTTCAACAACGAAACGAATGATCACACGGCCATTTACACCTAGGTCAGCAGCTTCCGCTGGTGGACGAATGTTGTCGTTGATGAATGCGTCTAAGTCACCATCGAATACAGATTCGACCTCTACCCATGTTTCAATCGGTTCAACCACATCTTGTGTGAGGGCTGGACCTCCGGTAGGTTCATCCGTTGGCAAAACCCAACCTTCATCTGTTCCATCCACTGTTTGATTTCCTGCTTTCACATCCGTCAATTGATCTTGTGTTGGTAGGACATCAGTTACCACATCATCCTCAATTACAGGAGGCAAAAATGCTGTCATGGTTTCCATTGGTGGCGGTGGTGGCGGTGGTGGTGTTTCAGGAAGGGGTTCCTTTTCTTTCAATTGCTCAATGGTTGTATTCACTCCGGAATCCTTTGGAAGTTCTACTTTTTCTTTCGGTAGTCTTTTTATTAACTCGGAAATTCCAAAAGCTAAAGCAGCGAAAAGAACCATGCCAGCCATAATCATGACCATACGCTTGTTGTAGCTACTTCTCAGTACATACGCACCGTATTCTTTGTTACGGTGAGCAAATACGACTTCATTTCTCGTGTTTGATGTTACTTGCTGCCATTTACGAGCAGTTAAATAGTCAAGGAGAGAAAACCCTGTGACTAAAGCAACGATGACAAAGAGGACTTGCATACGAATTAATTTTTAAGTTTTGCTTTTAATAACTGCAGCTCGCCTGGAGTAATGTCAACTGGTGCAATTACACCGACTTCTGCAATCTTTAACTCATCTACAAGGTCAATGAAGTTTTTGCACAACGCTTTATCATCTGTTTTAATTAAAGCTTTCAAAGCATCCGTCTCAACTTTTATCTTATCTAGTGATTTTAGGTAAGTAGAGTCGGCAATTTCTTTACGTCGAAGCTTGTCATCAAGACCTTGTTTTTTAACTAAAACGTAAGTATTTAATTTACCTAACAATTTTCTTACACCTTTTTCTCCAGGACCGAAATTTGTTTCAATTAATTCTGTCACAGACCCATCTTTATCTGGGTTTTCTTTTGGATGGTATTCTCCTTGGTAGTAAAAGATTTTATCCTTGGAAAGAATAAAAGTAATCCCGTTATTCATTTTAGGAGGTTCCGCTCCTTCAGGAATATCTTCTGTTTTCGCTGGATAGGCTAGGGGTAACATTTTAGGCTTGCTAAATGTAGAAGTCAAGACGAAAAAGGTTAATAGTAGGAACGCCAAGTCAACCATGGGCGTCATGTCTACTCGTGTAGAGCTTTTCTTTGCTCTTTTCTTGCCTTTGCCGTGGCCTCCGCCACCGCTTTCTGCGATTTCTGCCATGTTCGATTAATTAATCGGAGCTAGCTCCGAAGAGGTTATGAAATTCAAGTTGTTGAGATTTAAATCTCTAAAAACATTGATCACTTCTTCCGCCTTTTTGTATACAGCTTTTGAGTCAACACGAAGAATATACTTTGGTTTAAAATCATCAGCAACTGGATTTTCACCATTTAATTTTGCCTCTTCAAATGCTGTTTTAGCACTATTTAAAGCGGCGGTTGCTGCAAAACTAAGCCAGTCATGTAATTCATTATTTTCTGTTGAATCCACCTGTATACCTTTTGTTTGGAAGGTAATGCGGTCATCCGCACCTGTATCAATGTAAGAAGGTAATTCTTGCATGGTACAACCAAATGTTGACATGAACGCGAACTTATTGATTTGTTCATCATTAAGTTTCAATTTATACTTACCGAGCATATTCGTAAGCATTTCACGTCTAGCGCCTTCTCCAGACAAGTTAAAGAACACACGTCCATCTTGGTCAATGGTCACCATCACAACATTCTCAGGAATGAATTTATCACTGATACTGGAAGGTGTATTAACCGTTACGGGTTCACTTGCGCGGAAAGAGGCTGCCAACATAAAGAATGTAACAAGCAAGAATGCCAAGTCCACCATAGGCGTCATGTCTATGGACGGGGAACTTTTAGGTATTTTTATTTTTGGCATTGCTTGTTAATTTAAATGTTGGATCAACAATTAGTTAGATGCAGAGAAATCTTGAACAATCGTGAAGCTTGCTTCATCGATGCTATACGTCATTGTATCAATTTTCGTAGAGAAGAAATTGTACAAGATAATCGCTAACGTAGATGCGGTAATACCGAATGCTGTATTAATCAAGGCCTCGGAGATACCTGTTGCAAGTGCTGCTGTATCTGGTGAACCTTTTGACATCGCGGCAAATGAACGAATCATCCCTAGTACCGTACCAATCAAACCAATCAAGGTTGCAATAGACGCACTTGTAGAAAGAACAGCTAAGTTTTTAGAAAGCATTGGCAATTCTAATGCAGTTGCTTCCTCTAATTCTTTTTTCAATGACTCTAATTTTTGTTCTTTTGTTAAAGAATTGTCACCATTAATGTGATCATATTTCTCTAATCCTGCACGAACAACGTTTGCTAAAGATCCTTTTTGCTTGTCGCATTGCGCAATCGCAGCTTTGTAATCTTTTTTATCCATGTGCCCTTTGATAGCAGCAATGAATTTATCTGTATTTCCTTTACCATTCGCTAATAATAATGTCACCAAACGCTCGATGGAGAAAATGATGATAATTAAGTTAACAGCTACCAAGATAGGTACAATGAATCCACCTTTGTAAATGACTCCATAAAGGTTACCTTCCATTGGCTCACCTGTTGGGTCGTTGTCAACGAAGTTACTTGGATCCCCAAAAACTTTACTGTAAATCAAAGCTCCTGCAACTAATGCAATAGCAATTGCGAGAAACGAAACGATTGCTGAAAATCCTCCGGCCGTCTTTTTGTTTTTGTTCATGATAAATAGATTTTAGTGTTTCTAATTTTTAAATTTTTCGAATGCCAAATATATAAAACTTTTGTTACTTCCTAAACTATCGGATTTGTTTAAAGACTTGTTCATTCATCATTTTTCATATATTTTTCTTCTAATTTCACCAATATGATGCTAAAACGTCCAAAATTCACAAATATAACACGGAAAACTTAACATTAATTTAATTTAATTCCTTCCATGAATCAGCCTGAAAAATGTGCGTTTTTAAAGCTATTAAGAAAGATATAGACATGAAATTTGGAAGGATTTTAATGGAGTGAATTGATTCGAAAGGAATTCAACTTTATTTTTTCGCCAATTTGGTAGCAATAATAGATGTTGAGCACTTTGTTTTTTAAAATAGCATTGTTTTTAAAATCAGGGGATAAATTATTGATGCTATGAGAAAATTGAACGCCACAACTTGATTTGTTCATTTGGACATCAGCTCCAATTGAAAATCCAAATTCCCAGGGTCTGATCCAATCATGTGCTGGATTATTCCCGATATTTAGAATGGTTACTTTTTTATTGAACAGTGCACTGGTAATAGATTTTGCCGATGTTGCTAGCCCAACATACGGCCCAGTAAAAATTGAAACGGTTCTTTTGTCAGTTTCGGTGATTTGGTATCCAATATGAATTGGAATTTCTAAATAATTTACCTTTCTATTCGCTAGCAATAAAAAACTTTGACCTTTCGAAGAAAATTGAAAACTGGGTGACAAGTAGATTTTGGATGTCATGTCACTTTTGATGGCAATACCAGCATTGAATCCAATTTTTAACGTCGAAGTGACGTCAGTAGTGGGTTTGAGATCAACCATGTTGGCAAAGTTCAATCCGCCTTTGATATGGAGACTTGTTTGAGCAAAGTTTGTTCCCAATGACCATAAAATCGAAAGGGCAAACAATAGCATTTGGGAGTAAACCTTTTTTTCGACCATCTCTTCTGAAATTATGTACTTTAATAAATTAACGTTGACACTTTGATTGTTTCGACCTCACTAACCAAATTTAGTAATTAAATTGCTTTTTAGGATAACGAAGAGGATGGTGTCAAACTTTTCTTTTTCAAGTTTAATTCTGTTGATTCACTCCAGAAAATACAGTGACAAAATAGTGTGTTTTAATAGGTCGAATTTTGTTGTTTTAAGGTTTTTGTTTCGCTCAGTGGTACACAAAAGGGCCATGATTCCGCATGTAAAATAAAAAACCCCTGATTAACAGGGGTTTAAGGGGTTGTTTAGAGGTCTCAAGCAGATTCGAACTGCTGTAGACGGTTTTGCAGACCGGTGCCTAACCGCTCGGCCATGAGACCATCAGGGTTGCAAAAATATGAAAATTCTATTAATTCTCGAAAATTAATCGAGTTTCATTATTTTTTTTGACAGTAATTGTCCGTTAATTCTTGCAGAAACAAAGAAAACACCAGTTCCTACTTCCTTACCTTGCTCGCCTAGACCATCCCAATGAATCGATTGAATGCCATTTGGATGCGGTAACTTCCGAATTAATTCGCCAGAGGCAGTGTAAATATAAACCTGATCATCTCCG
>JAHEMQ010000078.1 GCA_024643555.1 Crocinitomicaceae bacterium
ACAGAACGGTATTGCGTTCCGACATCGTTTCCTTGACGATTTAATTGAGTTGGATCGTGAACAAACCAAAAAATCTCCAATAGTTCATCGTAGGAGATCAATGCTGGATCATAAACGACCTGTGCCACTTCTGCGTGACCAGTTGAACCAGAGCACACTTCCTCATAGGTTGGATTCAATGTTTTTCCACCGGCATATCCGGGAAACACTGAAGAAATCCCCTTCACATCTTTGAAACAAGCCTCGATGCACCAAAAGCATCCCGCACCAAATGTTGCTATTTTCATTCCTTTTTTGTTTTTGTAAATATAATCAATCGGTTCAAAGTTCATCGCTGCTGAATTGATGCAAAAGCGTTTCATCGTCGGCGCGGGTCCATCGTTAAACAAATGTCCCAAATGCGCGTCACATTTCGCACAGCGAATTTCGATTCGGTCCATGCCATCGCTTAAATCACGCACTTGCTTTACTTTTCCTTTCGTCAACACATCGTAAAAACTTGGCCAGCCACTGCCTGATTCATATTTGGTAGTGCTAGAAAAAAGTGCAGCATCGCAACCCACACAGGTATAGGTTCCTCTTTCATGGTGATCCCAATATTTTCCAGTAAAAGGCGCTTCTGTTGCCCCGTCTCGAATGACCGCACAAACATTTTCTGGCAAGGCTTTTCCATTCCAATTTGCCTTTGATGTGGATTGACCTGCCTCTTCTTGTTTGGTCGATGATTGTCCACACGCATTCATCAAAAAGCATAAAACAAAAAACAATGTTAATCTCATACTCATAAAACAATGCGAATGGAAAAAAGTTCGAACTGGATTTAAGCGTACCTTTGCGCCATGAAATCAAGGTATAGTCGCAATTTTTGGATCGTATGTTTTGCGATGTTTTTTTTCATGACGGGATTCAATTTGATTATGCCTGAGTTAAACAATTTCATTACAAACTTGGGGGGTGAAGAACACAAAGGACTGATCATTTTGTTGTTTTCCGTTTCTGCCGGAATTTCGCGTCCTTTTTCGGGGAAAATCGCGGATATCGTCGGTCGTAAATGGGTCATGTATGCTGGAATCATTTGTTCCTTCGTGGTTTGTTTGACGTATTCTTTTGTCGACTCCATTTTGTTTTTCCTTCTACTAAGGTTCATTCATGGATTCAGTGCCGGATTTGCCCCAACTGGCGCGACTGCCTTATTGACAGATGTTATTCCCGACCAAGCGCGTGGAACGGCAATGGGAATATGGGGGACTTTCATTTCATTGGGAATCGGTGTGGGTCAATCGCTTGGATCCTGGATTTATCAACTACATGGATTCGACGTATTATTTATGTCCGCAGCATTTATTACTTGTATTTCTTTTGTCATGGTGAGCATCGCCAAAGAATCACTGCAAATCCAAGAGAAAATCTCCATTCAACACTTAAAAATTACATGGAAAGATGTCTTCGAGCCGAATGTCCTTCCCGCAGCCTTTGTCATGTTTTTAACTGCTATTTGTTCCGGAATCATTTTCGTAGTCACACCAGACATTTCAGGAATGTTGCACATTGAAAACAAGGGATTCTTCTTTGGATTTTACGTGATTTCTACCATCATCATTCGTTTGTTAACTAGTTCGGTTTCCGATCGCATTGGACGACCACAAACCCTCATCATCGGTGTTTCCATTCTGATTACAAGCATGGTGCTCATTGCACTGGTTGACAGTAAAATTTCGTACATCGTGGCTGCCATTGTTTTTGGCTTTGCCACTGGAATGTCGAGTCCAACCCTATTTGCGTGGACTGCTGATTTATCGCACAAGGACCGCCGCGGAGTTGGAGCAGGAACCATGTTTTTAGCCTTGGAATTTGGCATCATCACTGGTTCTGTGATTACCTTGCTCGTGTATGACAATCGTCCTTCCGGAGTTTACCGCGCTTTTCTCATTGGTGCATGTTCAGCGCTGATTGCGCTCACTTTTTTAATCTACATCACAGTGAAACACTATCGGAATCGTAGCTTGTAGATTCAGGCTTTGTTTATTCCTTTGAAACTTCGTGTTTATTGAGGTAACGACGCATGAAATAATGTCCTAAGTAAATCAAGGGCGTTAAACTGATGGCAATGAATAACTTCAGGATGTAATTCGTAGGTGCCACCGACATATACGTTCCAAAACTCATTTTTCCAGGAAGTACAAATCCGACATACAGCACAATGTAGGAATCGAATAATTGTGAAATCACGGTACTACCTGTACTTCTCAACCATATATAGCGATTTCCGGTTTTGTGTTTGATTTTATCAAACAAAAAAGCATCCAATAATTGAGATACCAGAAAGGCACAGATACTTCCTACGATAATCATCTGTGATTGTCCAAAGACCTTCACATAGGAAGCATTGTCCGCCAAGTCAGATCCTGGAATTTCATAAGCTGGAATCGCCAAAGAAATACCAACAATAATAAAACAGTACGCAATCAGTCCGGAAGTAATCCACGACAATCTTCTCACCGCTTTTTGACCATAAAATTCATTCATTAAATCGGTCAACAGAAAGACGATGGGCCAAGGTAAAATACCAATGATTGTCGCAAAGGGTCCAAAGTGCGTTCCGAAAAGAGAGAATTCGATCGGCACTTGAATGAGCTTGTTACTCATCAACTCCGCTGTCACGGCATTCGTTATGAACAATCCGGCAAGGATGATGAACAACCAATTTCTTCTTTCGCTGAGTTTTTCTACGTTCACGTTCGATGTTTTACTCAAATGTAACGATTATTGCGACGCAATGTTCAGTCGTCATCCGCCGTAATCTAAGCGCTTTGTTTTCACATAGCGTCGGATGTAGTATTCAGACGTTTTAAAATTATCGATGCGCACCCCACCGTTGGCAGAGTGAATAAACTTGATGGCAGAAGGGGTCACTTCCACAACAAGGGCCACGTGACCAACTGAGGTTGAATTAACATTGCTTCCTTTGAAAAACATCAAGTCACCCGGTTGAATGTCAGACAATTTTATCGTTTCACCTAATTCGGCAAGTCCGTAACTGGTTCGAACAAGTGAGAATCCAAAATTCCCAAAAATGTAATTGATGAATCCGGAACAATCGAATCCTGAAGGTGTGGTTCCTCCATAGCGATACGGAACTCCCAAAAACGTTTTGGCGTAGGAAATAATCGCATCCGCTTTCGGATTCGGAGGACGCACTTTCCATGTGGTGTCTGATACTTGTACCTTCAAAGAATCTCCAGGAAGTACCTGAGAAAAAGTAAAGTTCGATGCACACCACAGAAAAAGAACTAAAAATGTATGTAGAAATCGCATTTTCATCTTTCGATTGCAAAATTATAACTATTTTCGGAAACTAATTCAAGTAACAAGGTGCCTTTAATTGATATTCAACAACTTAGCAAGCTCTATTATTCCATTGGGGAAGTAGCGGAATTACTCGATGTAAACGCTTCATTACTAAGATTTTGGGAGAAAGAATTTAAATTCGAAATTTCAAAGAAAAACGCGAAAGGCAATCGTTTATTTTCGGTAAAAGAAATTGAAAAAATCAACCGCATCTATTATTTTGTAAAAATTGAAGGATACACCTTAGATGGAGCAAAAAAAGCACTTCGTTCGAAAGTTCTTCCCGAAACAAGCGTTGTAAATAGTGGCAACCACGACGCTGTTATCCTTCGTTTGGAACAAATAAAACGGAGATTGGTGCACTTGAAATCGGCACTTCCGACGGAAAGTCCTGAAGAAAAAGTGGTAACGGTTATTCCTACGCCTGCTCCGACATTCATTCCACCCGCTCCAAAAAAATCAGCTGCTCCAAAGACGACACCACCGTCGATGGATATGCCTACCTTGTTCGACTAGAACACGTAACCGAAATTCAGTTTCGGATACACGTTTGTTTTCCAATTCCCTGTATTCGCATAAGGTCCAAAGCGTGTAAATACGCCAATTCCCACGCTGGATTTTCCACTGACATATAATCCATTGAACAGAAGTCCTGCCTCGTGGAATCCTTTGGACATCGTATTGAAAGTCATGTTGTGTAGTGATTGATTGGACATCGTTCCGTAACCAAAAGCGTAATGAACGCCAAATTGAGGCTCATTCCATTTGGCTTTGGTACGTTGTGCATTCCAGATATAGCGTAGAAAAACATTGACTTGTTGTTGGTGATAGAAATCTGTTACACCAACGGTTTCGAAGGTATTCGCAATGGAAATCGAACGTTTGACATAAGAGGAATTCACCGCTTGTTGATAGAGTAAAGGCGTCGGAACATTTGTCCAAGCAGCGCGCACATTCCACGTCAAACGTCCATTACCCGGAATGGTAGTAACATGAAACATGTTGAATTGAACACGAAAAAAATCCATGCTTGACAGATCCAAGGAAGGAATTTTCCACCCTTTCTCAAGTTTCACTTGCAGTTTTGGATACTTGGCTGACTTGGGCACAAAAACATCACCGAGGATGATGCCTTTTTCGCGAATAGCCCAGGAAAATAAGAGTGAGCTGATGAAGGCAGAATTGGACGACTTCTCCTTAAACTGGTATCCATTCGTGAATTGATTTTGCTGGTAATTCAATTCAAGTGTGAAGTGTTTATTTGCCCGAACAATGGTCGAAAACTGAATGCCCGCTTTTTTCTGGTAGGCCATGTTATTGACAAAAATCATTCGTCCAGGATTCTGTGCGTAAAACAGATTGGTTTTGTACTCCACGTTCCCTCCTACTTCGACAACATCGTTGGTATAAAACAACCTCAGATTCGTTTTGGTCGATGGATCCAAATGAAACTCCAAGAATCCACCATATTTCACTTTTTTATCTCCAAAACCATAAGCCATAGAGGCATTTGCTGTCATCCATGGAAGAACACGATCCGAATTTTCAAGTCCTAATCCAACACGCGTTTTCTCAAAGGAATTCACCGCGAATAATTTTGTGGCGTCTAAATTCACGTATCCAAGTGGTATTTTCCCCGACGAAAGAACCTTTGCCAACTTCAAATATTTATCCAAATGCTCCTCTTTGGACAGACTATCATTTTTGAAGTAGGTGTTTTTCTCTTTTTCCGTTAATGCATACGGACGTAAACTGTCCCAAGCCTCATCTTTGACACGCTCTGACCCAATGTTTGTTTGAACAGCAATGTTGTTAAACTTGACTTTTTCTAATTCAGGCGGATTAAACAGAACGGATTCCAAGTAAGTAGCACCTTTACCAGTAACAAAGGCTGTTTTTCCCTTGGAGATGTTGATCGCTGCAAATACCATTTGCACCTCTGTCGACAATTTCATGGGAAACCATTTTTTTTGATCCATAAAGGCATATTCCTGGGTGATTCTGATAAAAGTACCCTTATTCACTTCCATGTATGGCGTTGCGATGACCTTTTCAATAGCATAACCATTTGTGTTAATGTACAATTGCCCCATCAATCCATCAAAGTCCTTACCTTTTCGTGGACGAAAGAAAATCGTAAAAGTCGTATCGTTTCCATTGATGGTTGTATCCTCTAGGACAAACAAATAGCGATTGATTCCACCGAAGGCAATCGGATTGACGTATTGAACACCTAGCAATTCCACTTGATTGTCGTAAAAGTGAAACGACTGCATTGATTGCGCAAAGGTCGAGAACATCGGATCCGTAAAACCAGATACTTTGTATGCCTCGATGATTTCTTTTTCCTTGTAGGGAGGTTCAAAAAAATGTTTGGAGGCTGTTTCGATTAAGAAAAGATGTTGTCGTTCGAAAAATTGCTTCATACTAAAGAGATTGGTATCCGATGGATCCACGATGGTATCTTCGAGTATTTTTCGCGATGCGTCGTCCAAGTCAAAGACGAATTTGCTATATTGTTTGGAGATGAATCCATCGTTTTCGAAGGGATGGTTTTTCATCCGATTCGCAATAACTTTTGCCATGATGCGTTCAGCAGGATTGACACCCGGTTTCACCACTACTTCTTGCATATTTTGCGCCTTGCTTTTGAGGTAGATTTTACCGTCCATGAGGCCATTGAGTACAACACTGGTATCGTAAAATCCTGTCGCACGAATTCTCACCCATTGATTCGAATCCAAAACAGTAAAGAACCCATCGATATCCGTTAAACGCGGCGTTTCCTTTTCCGGCATGACTTTTCCAAACGAGACAGGGTCCTTGGATTGTTGATCAAGCAGTTGGAATTTCTGTGCGCTTAACTGGAAGGAGGCGATCAAGGTGAACAATAACAATAGGCGCATGCAATTTTTTATTTAAAAAGGTAAGCTTCCCTTGAACAGTAACGGTTATAGATAGAGTTCCAGGGTTAAATGTTAGTACTAAGTTAGTTATCTTTTTGAAAAGTAGGAAATAATGATTCCACAAATTCTTCTTTACAGT
>JAHEMQ010000085.1 GCA_024643555.1 Crocinitomicaceae bacterium
CGCTCTCTTTCTCGCTCTTCCTTTCTCATCGCCGCGGCGTGAGAAAGGATTACCTCCCTACCGGTCGGTGAACCAGTCGTGGGCGACGTGCAGTGGATCAAAAGCACTTCCTCGCTGTGCTCGGATGGTGCTTTTTATTTTTAAACTCGCTCATCCGCGAGCGGATGGACTCGTTTTAAAAATAAAAAGCACCTGTTCTGACGAACAAGTGCTTTTGATCAGAGTGCCCACGACTGGATTCGAACCAGCACGCCTATTGGCACCACCCCCTCAAGATGGCATGTCTACCAATTTCACCACGTGGGCATCGTTTTGTTGTTGGAAACAACGAGCACAAAGATACATTTTTTATCAAAATTCCTTCGACAATTGTTTGTTTCTACAAAAAAGTAAAATTCCTTATGTTGAGTTGCAATGTTGTGTATAATTTTGACTTAACTTCACGGAAATTTTACCTAAATGTCACATACTTCTACTCAGAAAATTAGTTTTGCTGGACTTTTAATTACCCTTGGAATCGTTTTTGGTGACATCGGTACCTCACCGTTATATGTTTTTCAAGCAATCACAGATGGTGGAAAACATATTTCGGAACCATTCATTTTAGGAGCATTATCGAGTGTAATCTGGACCTTAATTTTATTAGCCACGGTGAAGTACATTCATTTTGCATTGAACGCAGACAACAAGGGGGAGGGTGGAATTTTTGCCCTGTTCGCTTTATTGAAAGAGAAAAATGTCAAATGGATTGTTATTCCGGCTTTAATTGGATGTGCTACCTTGATGGCGGATGGATTCATTACGCCTGCCATTTCCATTTCATCAGCTGTAGAAGGAATCGACAACATCTTCCCGGGAATGCCGGTTATTCCAATTGTCGTCACCATCATTGTTGTGCTGTTTGTCATTCAGCAGTTTGGAACGGCAGCAATTGGTAAAATGTTTGGACCTGTCATGTTGATTTGGTTCGTCTTTTTAGGTTACTTAGGATTCATCAATGTTACTCAGAATTGGGAAGTGTTAAAGGCCTTTAATCCTTATTGGGCATACAATTTAGTTGCAAATGTGGACGGTGGATTTGCCGTACTAGGCTCGGTATTTCTATGTACCACAGGAGCGGAAGCGCTTTACTCTGATTTAGGTCACTGCGGAAAGGGAAACATTCGTCTGAGTTGGTCTTTCGTATCTGGATTACTTGTCCTGAACTATTTGGGTCAAGCCGCTTTGTGTCTAAAACCTGGATTCCATTTGGAGGGAGCAAATACGGTATTTTATGCGATGGTTCCGTCGTACATGATGCCTTTTGCGGTGGCTATTGCGACCTTAGCAACCATCATTGCTTCGCAAGCCTTAATCACGGGTGTCTTTACCTTAATGAATGAGGCCATCAAACTGAAATTGTGGACCAACCTGCGCGTGAAATATCCATCGGATCATCAGGGACAAATCTACATTCCATTCATCAATTGGTTTCTTATGGTGGGTTGCTTGCTCGTCATTGCGATCTTTAAAAAATCAAGTGAAATGGAACATTCGTATGGTTTGGCCATCACCATCAACATGGTCATGACCTCCATCCTGATGGCCATGTTACTGTTTATTCGCTATCCACGCTGGCGCATGGCTACTGGTTTCATTTTCTTAGTCTTTCTGTCCATAGAGTTTGTTTTCTTGATGTCGAATTTGGGTAAAATCGTTTCGGGTGGATGGTTTACCTTGGTGTTATCAGTTACTTTTTTCATTCTCTTGTATTTGTACTACAAAGCAAAATTGTTGCGCTCAAACATTACAGAATACATGCCGATGCGTAATGTAATTCCTTTACTAGAGGCTGTCAATTCGGACAAAGGAATCATGTATGAAGCGACGAATTTGGTCTTTCCAACACGCAGTAATTCACCCAATAAATTGGACTTAACCGTTTTTCATTCGCTCTTCAAAAAGAAACCGCGAAAAGCAGGAATCATTTGGTTTCTTCACCTAGATATCTTGAACGAACCTTGGGGCGTACATTATTCGGTGAATGAGATCATCGATAAAAAATGTTACTACGTGAGCTTGCAACTAGGATTCAAAGAAGAACACCGCATCGAATACATGATGCGTAAAATCTATTGCAAAATGATTGAGAAAGGAGAATTTGCGGGAGATAGTATTTTTGAATCGGTTCGAGGGAAAATAGACGAGGTTGATTTCAAATTCATTGTGTTAAATTCACGTGTGTCAACCGACAATCACTTAACGGCGTTCCAACGCTTGTGTGTCCGAGTTTACCGATTTGTAAAATCAACGGGATTGAAACCTGCGGAAGACTTCGGATTGGACAAAACTAATGTGTACGTGGATTACATTCCAATTTCTGTCACAACACAAGTGGATCAAGACATGACAGAGGACTTCGAAAATTACTCACAGAAAATTTACAAGGTCTCGTCAAAATAGTTTAAGTCTTTCCCAAACGTTTCCGTCAGCTTGGAAATGCTGTAAAATGCGAGTGCAATAAACGAAAATCCGACTACCAGTGCGGACCATCCATCGTTGATGCCAAAGCTCACTAATAATCCGAATAACAGGACCACGATGTTGACAGAACCGCGTACCAAATTTGGAATCGTGTTGGCAGCGGTTGAACGAATGTTAGTTCCAAATTGTTCGGCGGCAATGGTGACAAAAATCGCCCAATATCCCGTTCCAGCACCCAATAAAAAACACATGAAATAGTAGGTGCTTTCGGTGATGTTGAAATCGTGCATCCCCAAGAAGACAAGCACACAAATCAAGGAGAATCCAAGGTACAATTGAACGACCTTTTTGCGGCTTTTCAATACTTGACTTAAGATTCCTGAAATTAAATCCCCAACCGAAAGTCCAATGTAGGCGTACATGACCGCAAGTCCATTGGAAATATGATACACGCCTAGAAAAGGTCCAAAATTGTCCTTTGAATTCATAATTAAAAGTCCGATCACGTACCAAATCGGAATGCCAACAAAGACACAGTGTAGATACTTGATGAGGTTTTGACGTTGAAAAAAGATTAATTTCAAGTTTCCTTTCGAAATATTGGCATCCCCCTGCATCTGGTGAAAATAGCTGGACTCCAGGGTTCCAATTCGTAGGAATAGCAATAGAATTCCCATGCTGCCTCCCACAACATACGCTACCTGCCAATTGTGCAGCACAAGTCCGAATACGCGTTCAATTCCAGCGGCAATCCATGCACCTTCTGATCCAACCAATGAAGCAACCACCGCACCTAAGGCACCGAAGGTCACAATGATCATCGTTCCGTAACCACGTTTTTCTTTGGACATCATTTCAGAAACCAAGGTAATTCCTGCGCCTAGTTCACCTGCGAGTCCGATGCCTGCAATCACGCGAATGACCGCATAGGTCGTGACATCTGTAACAAAAGCATTGACAAGATTAGCGGTGGAATAGAGTAGGATGGAGCCAAAAAGAACTTTTAGTCGCCCCCGTTTATCGCCCAAAATTCCCCATAAAATCCCTCCGAATAACATGCCGAGCATTTGCATATTGAATAGGAATTTTCCTGTGGCAGCAATGGATGTTTCACTGGCATTTTTCATGATATCACCTAGGCTTTCTGCTTTCACCACGCCAAAAAGAACGAGGTCGTAGATGTCCACAAAATAACCCAGTGCTGCTACAATAATGAGAAAAATGATTTTCCGATCGAGGGGTTTTTGTCCGTTATTCATGCAACGAATTTAATTTATTTTTTGAAAGAATCGCTTTCTTTGACCAAGCCTTCACAGGTAGATGCTTGCCGTATCCCGTTTAAAACGTGTATCTTTGCACTCAATTCAAGAAGAATGGCACATAAATCAGGATTTGTTAATATCGTTGGAAGTCCAAATGTTGGGAAATCAACCTTAATGAATCAACTCGTTGGTGAAAAATTATCCATTGTTACCTCCAAGGCACAAACGACGCGTCACCGTATTTTGGGCATTGTCAACGATGAGGACTACCAAATTGTATTTTCAGATACACCGGGAGTGGTAAACGCTGCGTATAAGTTGCATGAAAATATGATGGACTACGTCAATTCTTCTATCCGCGATGCGGATGTTTTGTTGTTCATTACCGACACCTTGGAGAACGACATGAATCACAAGGAAACATTGGAGCGCATCAAACGCTTGGAGATTCCGGTGTTGTGTCTGATCAATAAAATTGACAAATCGAATCAAGAGAAATTAGTGGAACGCGTGACCTATTGGAAAGAACAACTTCCAAATGCGAAAATATTCCCGATTTCTGCGTTGCATAACTTCAATATCGACAATGTATGGGCGGAAATTCTCGCTTTAATGCCGGAGAATCCACCGTATTATGAAAAAGATGAGCTTTCCGACCGACCAATGCGTTTCTTTATCTCAGAAATCATTCGCGAGAAAATTTTCATCCATTGTCAGAAGGAAATTCCATACAGTACACAAATTGAAATTGAGGAATTCAAAGAGGAGGAAGGTATCACACGCATTCGTGCTCAAATCATTGTAGAGCGCGATTCGCAAAAAGGAATCATTATCGGAAAAGGTGGTGAAATGTTGAAGAGAATTGGTCGTGCCGCAAGGGAGGACATGGAGAAATTCTTGGAGAAAAAAGTCTTCTTGGAAAATTTCGTCAAGGTGGACAAAGATTGGCGCACATCGGCGGACAAGCTTAAAAAGTATGGATATTAATATCCTTTAATTAGAAAAAAAACATGAGTAATATCGTAGCAATCGTTGGACGTCCAAATGTGGGTAAATCAACGCTTTTCAATCGTTTGACGGAATCCCGTGACGCCATTGTAAAGGAAGTGAGTGGAGTAACGCGAGATCGTATTTACGGGAAATCAGAATGGAATGGTTACCAGTTTTCGGTGATTGATACCGGAGGATACGCCACCGTAAAAGAAGATATTTTTGAAGGAGAAATCCGCAAGCAAGTGGAATTAGCCATTCAAGAGGCGACCGTGATCATCTTCATGGTGGATGTCATGACTGGCATCGTTGAAATGGATGAGATTGTAGCTCAATTGTTGCGAAAAAGCAACAAGCCATGTTTAATTGCTGCGAATAAAGTTGATAATACGGATCGTTATGGACTTTCTTCTGAATTTTATTCCTTTGGACTTGGTGAAGTATTCGACCTAAGTGCAACCAATGGAGGAGGAACAGGAGAAATCTTGGATAAATTGGTGACGTATTTTAACAAAGAGGATGAATCCATCCGAGAGGAAGATTCCCTACCGCGCATCGCCATTGTTGGTCGTCCAAATGTTGGTAAATCTTCTATGATCAATGCCTTCACTGGACAGGAGCGAAACATTGTGACGGATATTTCAGGAACAACGAGAGATTCCATACACACGCGCTACAAAGCCTTTGGCTTCGACTTTCTTCTAATCGATACTGCAGGAATTCGCAAAAAGGCAAAAGTAACGGAGGATATCGAATATTACTCGGTCCTAAGGTCCGTAAGAACCATTGAAAATGCCGATGTTTGTTTGTTCATGATGGATGCATCGGAAGGAATTCAAAAACAAGATTTGAGCATTTTCTATATGATTGAAAAGAACTCAAAAGGAGTGGTTGTATTGGTGAACAAATGGGATTTGGTGGAGAAGGATCAAAATACGATGTTGGAGTATGAGGCGAATCTTCGCGAACAATTGGCACCATTCAATGATGTTCCGATTATCTTTACCTCCACATTGACAAAACAACGCATTCACAAAGCATTGGAGACGGCGATGCGCGTGCATGAAAATCGTACGCGTAAAATTGCCACTCATGAATTAAACGAAGTGATGTTGGATGTGGTGGCTCAAACACCTCCACCGGCGGTGAAAGGAAAATACATCAAGATTAAATTTATTCAAATGTTGCCGACGCATGCACCAGCATTTGCTGTCTTCTGTAACTTGCCACAATATGTTCCGGATTCTTACAAACGATTCTTTGAAAATCGCTTAAGAGAAAAGTTCGATTTCGAAGGAGTTCCAGTGAAGATTTTCTTCAGAAAGAAATAAGGTAAAAACAAAAAAGGCGCTAGAAATAGCGCCTTTTTTGTTTCCATAAAGGAGTTATTATCGAAGTAAGTTCAGGTGTCCAGAGACAACTTTACGGTCATCATTTTCTTTTGGCTCGTATTGCATGCGCCATGTGTAGACTCCTGCCGGAACTTTGGTTCCCAAATTCCCGTAGGTTCCATCCCAAGCTTGTGTCGCATCATGCGTTTCCCAAATCACTTCTCCCCAACGATTGT
>JAHEMQ010000093.1 GCA_024643555.1 Crocinitomicaceae bacterium
ATGTTCCACCAAGATATCTGGCAAGAAAAGTTTTAATAAGTCTATATAATTATCCAAGGGGCTTTTTATGCAAAAATCAGCTTTTTCTTTAAATCCCTCCCCAACTTTTGGTTATGATCCGGAATATGCCGAATTGGTCCGCGTTTTTTCATTTGTTTCTCTTTATACTGAAGTTAATTTAGTCATTGCCTCGTTGAATTCAATCAAATGAAATCCGTAAAAACCGTGCATATTTATTTCTTAATTTTACCTCATGAATTTCAACTTTTTCTGGACTTTCAATTTATTACTGATTCTGATGGGATTTCAAGCTCACAGTCAAACAATGAGTTGTGGTGATTTTTCGATTACAAATGTTAGCAGCGATAGTACAAATCCGAACGGCATTCAAGTGTCCGTTTTCTATGCTGCTCCCGCAAGTTCTTTTACAAATTACCCATACATTTCCGCCCTTATTGATTGTCATGGAGATACCGTTGCAACGGGAAACATGTTTGTTTTTGGTCAATTTGGTCAAAGTACAGTCGATTTTCCGTTAGTATTGAATCAACCAAATCCATGCGAACCGTTCACTGCTGTTTTTTTGTATTCCGATAATTTTGGAGTCACTGACACTTGTTCCCTAAGTTATTTTGGAACATCTTCGTTGGAAAACAACGAAGAGATTGATTTTCGAATCTTCCCAAATCCAACCAAGGACCTACTTCACGTACAAGTTTCTGAAGAAGAAATTGGAGCACAACTGGAACTGAGTGATCTAACCGGAAAAATCATTGAGAAAGTATACATTTCTTCTAGTGACTTTTACCTCAATATTCAAGGAATTCCGAACGGGAACTATTTCCTTCGCATCGACAAAATTAAAAGTAGACAAGGCAAATCGTTCCGGTTGTTGACCATTTATTGATGTCTTTCTAGTCATTTTTTTTCGATGAATTAGGCCTATTAGGATATTCAACTTACATCATTTTCCCTTGATTCCACTCGTTTTTTCAGTGGACATATTTTTCTTTTTAGAAATCTATCTACCCTTCTAGTCTCCTTTGTGCGTTCCTTTCTGTAAATCACATTTTATGAGAAAGACATCGACTGAAAATCCCCTGAAAAAAATACTGTTTTACCTGGCTATCTTTGCATGCTGTGTGCAACTGGCTTCTGCCCAAATAGTAAATTCCACTGTGTTAGATCAGAACAATGTTAGCTGTACGCTTTTCGATGAGGGTGGATTTTTTAATCAGGTGTCGGCTGGACTTGCGGGTTACGAAGTGCCAAAAGGCAGTGGCTTAAGCACCATCTTTTCAGGGAGTTATTGGGTAGGAGCTGAGGATCCTCAAGGAAACTTTCATGTTTCTGGAAAACGATACAATGCTGGAGGAACTCAAAGTAGTTTTCATTCTGGACCAATTGCGAATCCTTCCTTTTATGGTAGCATAAATTACAGTAACAAGTACCAAAATGCTGTTTGGAAAGTCAGTCAAGACGACATTGTTTTTCACCAACAAAATTATCAAAACACTGGATATGTCATCCCGAATTCAATTTTAAAATGGCCCGGAAATGGAGATGTCTCCATGGGGGTTGCACCACAACTTGCTCCGTATATCGATGTCAACCAAAATGGAATCTACGAACCAATCTTGGGAGAGTACCCTGATATCCGAGGGGATGAAGCGGTGTACGTTATTATGAACGATGAATCGTATTTCCCAGATGGAAATCAATTAAGAATTGAACTACATGCGATGTTTTACCAATTTAACACAGGTAATTACATTAATAATACCACCTTTATGAATGTGCAAGTATTTAATCGAAGTATGGTGAATTACTTGCATTATTACCAAGGGATTTATTTGGATTTCGACATTGGTTTTTTTGGAGACGATCATGTTGGTTGTTCACCTGAAAAGCAACTCCTTTTTGGATACAATGGGGATGATTTCGATGAATCTGACGGTGGTCATCTTGGTTATGGAAACAATCCACCATGTCAAGGAATTGTCAGTTTATCGCATCCTTTGGAAAATGCAATCGTGTTTGATCAGGCTCAAGACAATGGTAATTATTCGGATTCCTTATTTTGGTTACTCATGCACAGTCAATGGGGCGATAGCAGCGAATGGGTCAATCCGCTTACAAACTTTCCCACCAAGTTTATATTTCCTGATAATCCGAACGATCCAACAGGATGGAGCGAGGAAGCCTTTAACAATCCGGCAGCAGATAGACGAGGGATGATTACCATTTACGAGACTGCTTTTCGACCAGGCGCTAAAATTTGTTCGGACTATGCCTTTATTTACGATCGATCTGGGACACGACTTCAGAATGTACAAAACGTATGGAATATCGCTGGAAGTTTACTGACTTTATATCAATCGAGTGATCAATTCCCTTGTCAGTCCACTTCTACAAATGTCCTTCAAGAACTATCGGACGATAAAACAGAGTTAAATGTTTTCCCAAATCCTTCCAACGGAGTTTTTACCGTTCAATGGTCGGGAGATGACCAGATGTACCTGGAACTTTTCAATGCGTGTGGTCAACGTATTTACGAGCAACAAATTGAAAATGAGCACAGCATAACGATCGATCAGCGTCAACTTGAGTCGGGGTATTACATTTTGAAGGGTTCAAACGCAAGCGGGTCATGTATGAAAGCAGTGAATGTTGAATAAAGAGTCTAAGTCTTTTTATTCTTGTTTCTTGACGATTGGCATTAGAATCCTAAATCCAATGCACGGATTTGGAGTTACCTCTCCAGCATATTTATCAGGACCAAGAATTTTTATTTGTTCTGAATTACTTAACCATCCACCCCCTGCAGTACCCGGGATTTTTGAACTTAAGTCCTCGTACACCATTTCAGCAACATTTCCACTCATTTGATAAAGTCCAACCTTATTTGGCGTATAAAACTTTGCTGCTACGGTGTATTGACCGCCATCATCGTCTAATTTTTCACCGTCTTGGCTTAAATATGGATTGAAATTAGCCAGAAAACACCCTCTACTGTTTCTCCGATAGATCCCATTCCATGGGTACGGATAGGTCGTTCCCCCAGATGATGCCGCGCTAATCCATTCATCTCTCGTAGGAAGGCGAACAGCTGAAATTTCCGCCTGTTTTTTCTCTTCTGTCACCTTATATAGTTCTTCTGTCAACCAATCACAATACATTTCTGCAGCTTTTCGGCTAATATTTACTACAGGATAATCATTGTATGATGTATGTAAAAAATAGTATTCTTTCAATTTCATTTGCTGCCCCATTTTCAATAGAATCCATTGCTCTTCATCTGGTTTGGCAATGAAGTAATCTGCCGTTCTACCTTGAATCAATAAATCCAAAAGAAATGTTCGATATTGTAAATTAGTGACTTCCGTTCGTTGCATCACAAAGTGATAAGCATGATATTTTTTAAAATCTAAACTAAACGAATCTAACTTCAACGTAACATAAGTGTCCTTATCAACTTTTTTCAAGGCTCTAACTAAGTTTTTTTTCTGTTTATTGTTTTCTGCTATTTCTTCCGCTGTTAGAACGGGCACTACATCATGATGATTAAGTGGGTATGGAGCCAAATTCCAATCACCATATCTATTAAGGACTGTAGAAAAAACAGGATTTGAACCAAGCTCTTCTTTGCGCTCTTCTTGCCTTACTAAAACATCCTCCCTATCAGTTGTAAATTCGGGGTCCTCTTTTTTTAATCTTGTATGAACCTTTGTTGATATGACCTTGTTTATTGCACTTGCCTTTTTGACATTCGAAAACTTAAGAGGTGCTTGATATTGCGAGGTTGAATGAGTATTTCGTAAGATTATTAAAATCAGAGAGCCTAAACCAATTACGGCTGTGGACATGAGCATCGTTTTGAATATTGACATCCTATTTACTCGTTTGGGCTGATGCTCAGGGATTCCAGCTGTCTGTTTTTCAAATGCAGCTTTTAGATCCTTAAATGAATAAGTGATTTCTTGTTGTTGCGCTAGATAAAACAAGTGATCCAAGTTAGTTTTATTTTGCATGATTAACCTCCTTCTTTGTTAGTTTTGCTTCAAAAGTCAATATTTCTGTCAGCTTTTCTCGACCACGTTTTAAACGTTGCTTTACCGCGGATTCTGAAATACCTTGAATTTCCATGATTTCTTTTATACTTAATCCGACGATTTCAAATAGTATGATACTCTCTCGTTGCTCCTCTACTAATTGTGCCAATGCTAGATACAAAAAATAAACATCTGCTTTCTCCTGTGGACTTGTACCGAGCTCCCTTATATTCACACTTGACTCAGAATCATTCCACCTCTCAGTTTTTCTTTTTTGAAGGTAATTCCCTACAATCCGTACACAAATACTGAACAAAAAAGATAAAAAAGATTCTTTTGATTGTATGGTTTCAAATTTTTGAAAAGCAATCAACAGGGTTTCATTCATCAAATCGCGGTAATCCATATCACCGAAAACTCTTGCTTTACAGAAGCGTTCGAATTGTGGATGAATTGGTTCGTACCATTCTAGAAAAATGACTTGTTTTTTTACGTGCATTGAATGACAAAAATCGGTGTTCTAAACGTAAGTTTGATGGAAAGACAAAAAGTTACATGCGTTACATAATTATCTGCTTTGTTTTTCACGTTCCTTGAAAATTTTACATAATCTTAATCAAAACTCTCCACGTATTTCAAGTGCTTTTGCGCATATTTGCTACATGAATTTGATTAATCGTGAATTAAGCTGGCTTTCGTTCAATGAACGTGTTTTGCAAGAAGCCATCGATCCTACCGTCCCTCTTACGGAGCGCATGCGTTTTCTTGGGATTTATTCCAACAACATGGATGAATTTTTCCGTGTTCGTGTGGCAAACCTAAAACGAATGTCGGTCCTCAGAAAACAAAAAGTGGACGGATTCAAAGGGGATGCGGAAGAATTATACCACGAGATTCGCAAGGTGGTCATGAAGCAACAGCGCAAGTTTGAGGAAGCATTTGCGATGATTCAAGCGGATTTTGAGAAAGATCAAATATTTATGATCAATGAACAGGAAGTGAACACAGATCAACTTCTCGTGCTAAAAAATTACTTTAATGAGCAATTGAAACATGTGATTTTTCCTATCGTTCTTGACAAGAAAAATCCACTGCCAAAATTGCGCGATTATGCCATCTATCTTGCGGTCAAAATCACCGAAAAGAAAAATAAAACGCGTTTTGCGCTCATTCAAATTCCGAGTGACTACTCGAGATTTTATCAATTGAAAGGAGAAAATCGCATTGATTACATCTTGATTGATGACATCATCCGACTTCAATTAAAAGAGATTTTTTCCATTTTTGAGCCTGTAGAAGTAAGCGCCTTTACGTTTAAATTTACACGGGATGCTGAACTGGATTTGGACGATGATTTATCTCTTTCCTTCTTTGAAAAAATCGAGAAAAGCTTGAAACAAAGGCGCAAAGGAGACCCGGTTCGTTTCGTTTACGACGCTAAAATGCCGAAAGATTTATTGAATTTTTTACTGAAATCGCTGGATTTAAATCACGGCTCGAATACAATTCCAGGTGGGCGCTATCACAACTTCAAGGATTTCATGTCTTTCCCTGATTTTGGTATTTCTAAATACCGCTTTCAGCCTCAAGTACCCCAAGCTCATCCGGCCTTTGTACCTGGTAAAAGTCATTTGGATGTGGTTTTCGAAAAAGATGTGCTCCTTCATTTTCCCTATCAAAAATTCGATCACGTCGTGGATTTACTGCGGGAAGCTGCTTTGGATCCAAAGGTGAAAGACATTAAAATCAATATATATCGTGTTGCGAAAAATTCAGATGTCATGAATGCCCTGCTCGCTTGTGTGTTCAATGGCAAAGAGGTGACGGTAATTTTTGAATTGCAAGCGAGGTTTGATGAGGAAAATAACCTTTGGTGGAGCAACCGCTTGAAGGAATTTGGTGCAAACGTCATTTATGGCGTTCCTAACTTAAAGGTCCACTCGAAATTAATGCAAATTCGAAAAGTAAAAGATGGAAAAGACCACTATGTCACCTTTGTGGGCACTGGAAACTTTAACGAAAAAACCGCAACCATTTATTCTGATTTGGCCATTTTG
>JAHEMQ010000096.1 GCA_024643555.1 Crocinitomicaceae bacterium
GCCATCGCTAAGATTCCCAAAGACTTAAATTGTGCTAAGATTTCGTCGCGCTTGTCAGGATTCTTCAAATGAACAACTACGATATTCGTTTCCACGTCCAAAACACCAGCAACCCAATCTTGTTTCAAAAAGGTATCCTGCAGTTGTTTGGCATGACGATGATCCTCTGCTAATCGTTCTCGGTTGTGCTGCAATGCAAAGAGGCCACCAGCGGCTATGATTCCAGCCTGACGCATGCCACCACCCATGACTTTTCTTACACGACGTGCTTTGTGAATGAATTCCTTTGTTCCAACCAAAACTGATCCAACAGGTGCGCCAAGTCCCTTAGATAAACAAATACTGATTGAATCAAACGCTGCACCATAGGTGGCCGGATTTAATTGATTTACAGCTAAGGCATTGCATACGCGCGCGCCATCTAAATGCAAAGGAAGTCCAAGTTTATCACATAACCGCTTGATTTCCAAAATATGATTAAAGTTGTAGACAGCACCACCACCACGATTTGCAGTATCCTCAAGGGAAACGAGTTGGGTGAGTGGAAAATGAACATCCAAGGGTGGATTCATCCATTGCTCAATGTGTCGAGCCTCCAAGCGTCCACGGTCTCCTTTCAATAAGCGAACAGAGGCACCACTGTTCTTGGCGATGCCACCACCTTCGTATTTGTAGATGTGACTTTCCTCATGACAAATGATTTCTCCGCCAGGTTGAACATGCACATTGATCGCAATTTGGTTCGTTTGTGTTCCGGATGAGCAAAAGAGTCCAGCTTCTTTTCCAAACATTTCAGCAGCATATTTTTCCAGGGCAAGAATACTGGGGTCCTCTCCAAAAACATCGTCACCAACTTCCGCTGAAAACATGGCTTCTTTCATGGCTGCACTCGGTTTTGTCACCGTATCACTTCGAAAATCAATCATTCCTATTATTTTTAACAAAAATAAGGAAAATGGAAAGTGAAATCAGTATTGCTATCGTTTGTTTACTTGGATCTTTTGCGACCTTTTTTTCAGGATTTGGCTTAGGTACGATTTTACTGCCTGTCTTTTCCTTGTATTTCCCTGTTGAGTTGGCCATTTTGGCAACGGCACTTGTTCATTTTGCGAACAACATTTTTAAATTATCCTTGATGTCAAAACATTTGGACTTTATGCTCTTTAAACGTTTTGGAATTACGGCACTCATTGGTGCCATCGCTGGAGCAAGTCTTTTAAGTTGGGTTGGGAAAGCAGGAATCTTTTACACTTCGCCTATTTGGAAAGGGGAGGGCATCACTTATGTTTCGTTTTTTGTCGGTCTGCTCATGCTTGTATTCGTTGTTTTTGAGTGGAAGTCCATTCGTTTTCCGTTTTCAAATTCGCCGTATTTCCTTCCTTTTGGTGGACTTTTAAGTGGTTTTTTTGGTGGGTTTTCCGGACATCAAGGAGCTTTACGAGCTGCATTTTTATCTAAAATCACGCTCGATAAACAGTTGTTCGTTGCAACCAGCGCACTCATTTCATTGTTGATCGATGTCTCTCGGATATCCATTTACACGAGTTCAACCAATTGGGAACAATTGAATGTACATTATTTAATCATTGGTGGACTGTCAGCGTTTACTGGATCGATATTCGGTAAAAAATACCTCCATAAAGTTTCCTTTGCGTTTATCAAATGGATGGTAGCCATCTTTTTAACGCTCATGAGTCTGTTGATTTTAACAGGAGGAATCTAATGTTCTTCTGTTTTTTCGTCGGATACTTCTGCTGCTTTTTTCGGTTCTCCTTTTTTGGATTTCTCCACCTTTTTGAATAATTCTGTTTTCACTCCGAATTGATCGATGCTAAATTCTTCGAGTTTTTCGCTTTTATTGGTGTACGTTGCTTGGTATTTTAGTTTTCCATCGGAATAGTATTCTACGTGTTTTCCAATCGGCTGATTATTTTGGTAAAACGCTTGTTGTAGCAACATGCCTTTTTCATCGACGGTTTTAAACTCTCCATTTTTTAAGCCGTTTGACCAGTTCTCCGTGTGTGCCTCTTTTCCGCTTTCGTAGTAATAGGTCCATTTACCATCCTTCTTTCCTTGTTTATAACGGAGGCTCATTTCGACTTTTCCTGAATCGGTATAGGTAATGTGAGGCCCATCCTGAAGTCCAGCTTTGTAAAATACCATTTTCCCAAGTTTGGATTCTTGGTAATAATATTTCTGAACCCCATCCATTAAGTTGTTTTTATATGTGTGCAACTCGATGGTGTCATTCCGTTCATTGTCCTCGAAAAGGATGTACGTTCCCTGTAATAAATTATTCACGTGGTTTATTTCGCGTTCTTTTTTCCCCGAATTGTAGTAGACGATACTTTTTCCGTTCAACTTCCCCATCGAGTACGATTGAATGGATTGACGGCAGCCATTGCTATAGTACGAGGTGTCGATTCCATCGCGGTAGCCATTGATAATGGTTAGGGATTCTTCCAGGTTTCCGTTTTTATGGCAGGAGGTACAAGTTCCGGTGTAAGGGGTGGCAAAATCTTTTTTGAGCAGGTAAAGATTACGCTGATCATCGTACGACAATAAGTTATAGCAATTCTTTTGGTTGCGAAAATCACATGTTTTAATCACATTCCCACATGGACTTAATTCCTGTCCATAAAAGAAACGACTAATGAATATGGTCATAAGAAGCATGTAAGTTTTCATGCTAATAAGTTTAGAATCAATCGGAAAGTTACGCTAATTTTTGAATGGCTTCCTTCATTTTTTCAGGAATTTCAATGGTAGATTGCGTTTTCGAATTGAAAGCGACTAAGGTTGAGCTACCTTTTGTCACTAGAACATCGTTGACGTGGATCTCATAACCTAAGGTAAAACTCTTTGTTCCCATTTGGATTAATCCAACCGTAACATAGGGGGCATCGTTTAGAACAATTGGTTTCAAGTATTCTACTTCATTTTTGACCAAAACCACACCTTCTTCCATCCAATTCCAATTGGTGCCAACTAATTCAGCGAAATAATGCATGCGTGCGATCTCGAAATACGTCAAGTAAATGGCATTGTTCACATGTCCAAGGATGTCCAAATCCGTTAAACGAACGAAGATACGTGCAGGAGAAATCATTTGTCTAGTTTTTGGTATTCAGAATTGTTGCTGATGAATTCAGGAACAATGCGTTTCATTTGTTGAACAATTGCCTCATTTTCCTGCTGTGCCGAAAGATCAATCAAGGATTGAATTTCGACGAGTTGCGCATCGTTCTCAACGCGTGTCTTCGCAATAAGTATTTTTTGATGGTGCGTAGGCATTGTATTTTCTTCATTCGCCAGCAATTCCTCATATAGTTTTTCACCTGGACGCAAACCGGTATATGCGAGTTCTATGTCCTTGCCGAGTTCTAGTCCGGATAATTGAATCATTTTTTTTGCTAGGTCGACAATTTTCACTGATTTCCCCATTTCGAAGACGAAAATTTCACCACCTTTCCCCATGGTAGCGGCCTCTAGAACTAATTGACAAGCTTCGGGAATGGTCATGAAATAACGCGTAATGCGTTCATCCGTCACCGTAACTGGTCCGCCGTTTTCAATTTGTTTTTGAAAAAGAGGAATGACAGAACCGTTGGATCCAAGTACATTTCCAAAACGCGTCGTAATGAATTGCGTTTTCTGTTGCTCGTTCATTTTTTGCACATAGATTTCAGCAATTCGCTTGGATGCTCCCATGACATTCGTTGGATTCACCGCCTTGTCTGTAGAAATCATGATGAATTTCTTCACACCCATTCCCATGGAAAGGTCAGCTAGTATTTTTGTGCCGCTCACATTCGTTTGAATCGCTTCTGCTGGATTTAATTCCATCATTGGCACATGCTTATAAGCAGCGGCATGAAATACGATTTCCGGTTGAAAATGTTGGAATAATTTACGCATGCGTTCTTGGTTCGCGATATCTCCAATGACAATTTCAAATAGTAAATCCGGGAAATGTTGGTTTAATTCAAATTGCAAATCGTACAATGGTGACTCAGCTTGATCCAACAAAACAATTTTTTTTGGCTGATATCGTGCAATTTGATGAACAAGTCCACTTCCGATGGAACCAGCGGCGCCTGTGACGAGAATTGTAGCGGTCGTTAGTTCTTTCATTAATTCGTCATTCGTCAATTCGATGACCTCCCGTCCCAATAAATCTTCAATGCGGATTTTCTTTAATTGCCTTGAGCTAAAGGAACCGTTAATCCAACTTTTTGGATTAGGCACTTTTTGAACAGCCATCTTTAAGGAAATCGCTTCATCCAAAACCGTTTGTAGTTGTTCTACTTTTGGATTCTGAATGGCTACAATTAACGTGTTTGCTTGGAATTCTTCTTTGAGTTTAGACAATTGCTTGGTACCATAAACGTAAATCCCTTCAATACGGGTTCCATTTAACTTTTCATTGTCATCGATAAAGGCAACTCCAACTTGCTTGTTGCGTGTGTCTTTCTCCAGGGTTCGTTTGGTGATTAAACCGGAAACTCCCGCACCGTAAATAATCACAGACTCCCGTTGACTTTTGTCCTTGATCGTTTCTAAATAAAGCAATTTGATAACGAATCTTCCTCCAACAACAAAGGCGACACTCGCCAAAAATTCCATTACGAGCACCGACATAGGGAATAGAAAGAAGCCGTCAAGTTGGTAAAAACGAATGATTCCTGCTAGAAGAAAAAGGAAGGAGCAGGACAATTCTGCTAGGAAAATTCGTTTGAGGTCCTCTGTGGAAGTATACCTCACCAATCCTTTGTGAATCTGGAAAAGTGAGAAAACAACCAGTTTGACAAGGACAAAGAACCAAAGGGATTTCGATAGAATTTCCCATTCGCTACGTATCAAAGAAAAATCCGCCTTGAGGTCAAAGCGGATTAAATAAGCAAATGCAAGTGCACAAAGGTGAATGATTAAGTCGAGAAGTACGACTACCCATCTTGGCGTATTTTGTTTCAGTTTAAGCACGCGCAAAGATAGGAATTCTGACGAATTACTTCGAACGTACTAACGTAACATTTCCTTGCTTCAGAATTTCGTTTCCTCCATTTGAAACAGCTTTGGCAATGTAGAAATAAACACCTTCCACCACATCGTCTCCGGATTCATCTTTCCCGTCCCACATAAATGCTGGATCATCGTACTCGCGAATGGTTTGTCCCCAACGATTTAAAATTGTACAGTTGAAAGTTTTCAGTCCACCAAAGAACAGCAATTGGAAGTAATCATTGTAACCATCACCATTTGGTGTGAATACATTCGGTAATTCAATGTCACAGAAATAGAAATTCACAGTTGCGGTATCAATGGAAACCCCACACATATTCGTAGTAGATACAATGTAATCTCCTGATTCAGTCACACTTATTACAGAGGTGGTTTGACCGGTCGACCACAAGTAACTTACGTTTTGTGGTTGAACCAAGGCCGCAAGGACTTGAGTTTCACCGATGCATAACGTAGTGTCTAAAATATGTGTGTACGGATCGGCAACAAAGGTCAATTGGAATGTTTCCGTGAAGTTACAAACGCTATCTGTCAATGTTATCGCATAAATTCCAGCGGTATCAGCTAAAATTGTTGGATTTTGTCCAGCAGGATTCGAGAAATTAATCAAGGGTGAATTTGCTGTCCAGTTCGTTCCAGTATAAGAAAGAACACCGTTGATTTGCAATGTTAAGTTACAAAGCACTGTGTCTTGAAGAGGTGCAACAGGTGCTGGAATAGAGTCAACGGTTACCGTTACACTGTCCACACAACCAATTTGATCGATGACAATCAATGAATAGTCACCGGATTCCAAGCCTGTAAATGTACCCGTTCCATTGTTTGCTATTAAGTTACTTCCTTGGTGCAAAACAAATTGATAAGGTGTGATTCCCAAAGTCGCTGTTGACGTAATTCCTCCATCTGAAAGGCTACAGAATTCCAACGTTGAATTGAAATTATTGATATCCGGATTTGTTGATGGGAAAATCTCAATCGATTCATTGTCAAAACAACCATTTTGGTCGACTACATGAATTGGATATACACCCGGAGCAAGGTTTACAAAGTTAAT
>JAHEMQ010000058.1:0-4908 GCA_024643555.1 Crocinitomicaceae bacterium
ATAGTAATATCAAAAGGACGCTTGCAATTTCCCCTCAATTTTCTCCGCTTGGGGTGTGAACAATAAAAAAGCCCCAAACCTATATGGAATGGAGCTTTTAGCTTACTTGTGACCCCGGAGGGATTCTAACCCACAACCGCTGGAGCCGAAATCCAGTGCGCTATACAGTTGCGCCACGGAGCCTGATGTGAAGACATCTTTGAAATACCTTCATCTGTCGACAAAGATACACTCGATTTTTTGTATTGTCAATGGAAAGTTGGATTCAATGACTCATTTTTCCAATGGCACAACTGACATAAGATTTCGTTTTGGACAATAGATTGTTGTTTCCTACTTCGGGATAACCGAGTCCTGCTAGTTTCTCGATGAGCTGCGAACGATCTGCATGTCCACTGACTTCAATCATTCCGCTTTCGAGGTCGACTGTTACTTCTTGTACTCCTACTACGCTTACAAGGGCTGTTTTGACGCTTGACACACATCCACCGCATTTTAAATTTTCTACTTGTATCCTCATGATTTCTGCTTTTTAGAAAGGTAGTCACTTTCAAATCTGCAAAACGTAACCAATGTTACGAGACTAGGAAATTAGGGCGCCTTCTTTCAATGAATAGGGAGAAATAAACACATGAGTGATCGCTAATTGACGCAGGACCCAACGTGTTTTGACGGCAGCAATTGGTGCCATGCGTTTGCGTATCGGAATGATGTGTGGATTTTCATCACGTTCGGCTTGACTCGATGCGATGATTCGTTCCAACATCGTTTCAAAATGAGAAAAATCTACCTCCACTGCCCTGCCCTTCGCATGAAAAGGTTTTTCGTGCATCAACTCAAAAAAGGTTTCAAAACTTCCCGATGCGCCGATGAGTTTTGTGGTGTTCAATTGACGCAAATACGTCCCACAGGCTTCTTCTAAATAGGATTCCAATGCGAGAATGTCCGCAGAACTCATTGGATCCGAAAAGGTAAACTGTTGATAGATGCGGGAAACACCAATGTTAAACGAATCCATGGATAATAATCCCGCGTCGTTTGCAAGAATAAACTCTGTACTTCCACCTCCAATGTCCATGATCAAAGCTGAATCTCCGAAAGACATAGTCTGATGAACGCCCTTGTAGATCAATTGCGCTTCTTCTAAGCCACTAATTACTTCGATGTGAATTCCAGTTTCTTTTGCCACGCGTTCCATCAGTTCGGAACGATTGCGCGCATCACGGATCGCAGAAGTTCCAATGGCACGAATCGACGAGACACCATGGAGATCACATTGTTTTTTATAACGCAACAAACAGGCTACTGCACGATCCATCGCATCGTCCGTAAGTCGTTGTACGTGGATACCCCCCATCCCTAAAGCCACGCCCTCTTTTTCACTATGCACGATGTGAATCAACCCGGCGGCGTCGACGTTAGCAATCATCAAATTGAAGGTATTCGTTCCTAAATCGATCAATGCTTTCATCTTGGGTAGAATTAAGATTTAAACAAGCGCCAGAATTGTGCGAGTCTCAAACGGTGTCCGAACTGAAGAATGCCGTTTTTGTATAATCTTCCCGCAACCTGTAACATCACGAGCGCAGAAAGAACAATAATCAACCAATGAATCCAAATCAAATAATAGGATTCGATGGGAACTCCTTGCGCCAATTGGATCATCACGATCATCGGTGCGGTAAATGGCAAATAACTGACCCATGCGGCAAAACTTGAATCGGGATAATGAATGTACATGTATCCAGACAAAATCGAGAAACCAAGCAACAGTAAAATCGGCATGACAAATTGTTGTCCATCGCTTTCGGTACCGGTCATCGCGCCAATCATGCTAAAAAAAGCTCCATAAAAATAATAGGCCGCCACGAAGAAAAAGACAAAGTGCACACTCATCCAAACATAGTCAATACGAGCATACACCAAGTCCAAGACTGGATTATTACTCAATCCTTCCTGTGCCATGACGACTTGATTCTGTACATCCGCAGCCATTTGAATGCCTTGCCAATTGGCAGGATTCATCATGTCGGGAAATATCGTTTGTCTCAAAATCCACAATCCGCAACCAATGAACACGGACCACAGCGCTAATTGGAATAACGCCGCCAGTGCGATACCGGTCATTTTACCTAACATGAGTTGACGTGGCTTTACTGCTGAAAGTAAGACTTCCACGATGCGATTGCTTTTTTCTTTGGCCGTGCTTCGTAAAATCGTCATTCCGAAAATACCAATGAACAAGAAAATAAATCCACCAAAGACGAATCCCACCCAACTTTCAAGGTCACTCGATTCATTTTTGGGATCATACACATTTCGAAAATCCATGATTAAGGGCTGCTTGATGCGTCGGAAATGATCGATGGATAAATTGGTAAAGGATTCCACCACCAGTTCCTCGATGCGTCGCTCCATTTGAAACTTCAATTGCATTTTCACATCGACCGATGGTGAAGTACGGTAAAAAACAAAGGCTTTTTTATTGATGAGTATTTTCTCGTTGATTTCAACCATGGCATCGAACTTCTGATAGGAAGATCCATCGCGAAACTCTTCAATTTCCAGGTAATCATCTATGAAGAAATAATGAACTTCGTGTTCCGCTTGCGCCATCACGCGGTGATCCATCAATTCTGCCGGATCAACAATCAAGACGTTGATGCTGTTTTTCCCTTCGTCACCCGCCTTGAATAAAAAGGCTAACATCGTCAGACAAACAAGTGGACCAATCACCAACATCCACAAGAAGGTGCGATTCATCACACGTTCCGACCATTCTCTTTTCGTCAATAACCAGAAATTACGCATGTACTTCCTCCTTTCCTCGAATCAGGTCAATAAATACTTCTTGCATCGACGGAAGTTTTTTCTCCATCAATTCAATGTCCACTTTTCCAACTAGAGCACTGATTAAATCGTTCATCTGACTTGCTCCGCGCATTTTCAATTTGGCCAAGAATCGATTTTCACCGATTTCTTCGTGTCCAAGTAATTCAAAGTCGGTCCATAAGGCATTCACGAAACCAATCATATTGCCTTTGAATCGCACCAAATATTCTCCTTGATTGTGTTGTTCACGCAAATTCCAAACTGTATCCTCCGCTAATTTTTTCGCTTCATGGATCAAGCTGGCACGATCGCAAATTTCATCTACACTGCGCATGTTGTGCGTCGAGAGGATAATGGTTTTACCACTCTCCTTCAATTCCTTCATTTCTGTTAAAATTAATTCCACATTCACCGGATCGAAACCACTTAAGGGTTCATCTAAGACTAATAACTGTGGATCGTGCACCAATGCGGCAATGAATTGAACTTTTTGCGCCATTCCTTTGGACAAGGATTCAACGCGCTTCGAGCCCCAATCCAAAATGTCGAATTTATGCAACCAATGACGGACGTTTCGCTGTGCTTCTTTGCTTGTCAATCCGCGTAACTGCGCCAAGAAAATCAATTGTTCTTCGACCTGCATGTTTTTGTACAAGCCGCGTTCCTCTGGTAAATATCCAATCTGAGCCAATTGACTTTGCGTCATCAGTTGTCCGTTCATGCGTATTGTTCCACGGTCCGCTTCTAAAATCTGATTAATGATTCGAATCAAAGTGGTCTTCCCTGCCCCATTAGGACCAAGCAAACCATATATTTCTCCTTTTCCAACAGTCAAACTAACCTCATCGAGGGCGATTTTCCGTTGAAAGGACTTACAAAGATTGTTGATTTCTAGCATAACAAGGTAAAGCTAAAAAAAAGCGGAGAATTCCTACATGCTTTGCATGATTTCTTTCCAACTTGGCCATTTATAGATGCGTTTGAAAAGAAGGAATAAGGATGGTAATAAAATCAACAGAAAAATGAGAGAAGACCAACCTGTTCCTGGATCTTGATGGTTCAAATAAAGTGCATCTGTGCGAAAGACCTGCCAATCGGTAGTCACGAAAATTGCTGCGATTAAGTTATTGGCAAAATGATACCCAATGGCCAATTCGAGTCCGTCGTCCACCGTAGTGATAAGCGCTAAAAACAGACCAGACAAGAAGTAATAAATCAACATATGGTATCCCATTTCATGAATTTCAGGATTTCCGATGTGCATCAGACCAAACATCAGTGAACTTAAGAGGATGGATGTCCCTGTTCGTTTGATCCGTAATTTAAGTCCTTGCAGCAAATACGAGCGAAACAACAATTCTTCACAAGCCGTTTGAATGGGCAACATGAGCAAACTAACGACAAGCAAAGGAAAAAATTTTGCTGGATTGAATTGAAAGACAAAAGCATGTCCATGCCCAAAGGAATCAGCATAAATCTGAATGGCCAATAAGGCTCCCATAAGCACAATAATGAGCATGAACGCAAAGAAAAAACGTTTCCAACGGAAGTGATCTCGAGAAGTTAAAGCGGATAAGGTTCGTCGTTTGTGCACCAGGCGAATGTGCAATAACAAACCGATAAAAACGAGCAAATAGGGAAACAAGACCCAAAATAAGAAGCGGGTGTGACCCATCGTTTGGTAAAACGCAGCGTCCATAGACTCAACGGACAAGGTTGGGAAATTCAGATGAATGTCCGCAAGAATGCCTAAACTACCAACAAAATACAAAACAAAAATGAGGAGTGTCCCAAGCACATAACTGGTTGGACTACTGTTTCCTCTTTCGGCTATATCAATAAATTTCATGAATGGAACATGTCGCGCATACGCTTAAAGAATCCTTTCTCTTTTTGTGCTGCGCTAGGACTAAAGTTCTCACTTTCTTTTAACTTTTCCAAGATTTCTTTTTCTTCTTTTGAAACCGTGGTTGGTGTGAAGACATGAATGTGTACAAATTGATCTCCAGTTCCATATCCTTGAACGCTAGGCAATCCCTTTCCTCGTAGGCGAAGTACTTTTCCGCTTTGTGTTCC